>CALISR010000021.1 GCA_938041435.1 uncultured Candidatus Saccharibacteria bacterium | reverse complement strand
ACGGCGTGGACTACCCGGGTATCTAATCCGGTTCGCTCCCCACGCTTTCGTGCCTTAGCGTCAGAAATGGTCTAGTCACCTGCCTACGCCATCGGTGTTCCTTCTTATATCTACGGATTTCACTCCTACACAAGAAATTCCAGTGACCTCTACCACTCTCGAGTTTGCCAGTTCGAATAATAGTCTGTATGGTTGAGCCACCAGGTTTCACTATTCGCTTAACAAACCGCCTACGCAACTCTTTACGCCCAGTCACTCCGGATAACGCTCGGATCCTACGTATGACCGCGGCTGCTGGCACGTAGTTAGCCGATCCTTATTCATAAGTTACCGTCATATTCCTCACTTATAAAAGCAGTTTACAACCCGAAGGCCTTCATCCTGCACGCGGCGTTGCTCCATCAGGCTTTCGCCCATTGTGGAAGATTCCTCACTGCTGCCTCCCGTAGGAGTCTGGGCCGTGTCTCAGTCCCAGTCTGGCTGATCATCCTCTCAGACCAGCTACGGATCGTCGGCTTGGTGAGCCATTACCTCACCAACTACCTAATCCGACGCGGGCCACTCCCAAAGCGGATAAATCCTTTAATCCGAAGATCATATGCGGTATTAGCTACCCTTTCGGGCAGTTATCCCTCACTTTGGGGTATGTTCCCACGCGTTACTCAGCCGTCCGCCGCTCGCCGCCAAGTAGTAAACTACTCGCGCTGCCGCTCGACTTGCATGTGTTAGGCACGCCGCCAGCGTTCATCCTGAGCCAGGATCAAACTCTCCATAAAAAGAAAAGATGTACTTTTCATAAAAGATGCTTCCCTGTTGGGAAGCGTCTATAACTCAAAAATAGACTGACGATGATTATTGCACAACTAAATTGTTAAGATACAAAATGTCTCGTTGTTGGCTCTTGTTTTTGTTCCCTCAACCAGACTGAAACCATCATAGCGTATTTTTTGCGGATGGTCAACACTTTTTTGCTATTATTTTGTCGCAAAAAATACAACTACACCCACAAGCACGCCAAGCAGCGACCCAACGAAGATCTCGAGTGGTGTGTGTCCCTGCGCAGCCCGCGGTAATGTGACGTCGACCCCAGTCTTCTTGATAACTTGCTGGATAGCAATACCCTGCTCGCCTGACGAGCGCCGCACCTTGACAGCATCGTAGCAAATAATCAACACGAGTAGTGTCGTCACACCAACAAGCGGTGACTGTAGCCCTTGCTGCAGCACTAGCACCGTCCAGACAGACAACGATGTGGCGGCATGCGAGCTCGGCATGCCGCCAGAGATGAAGAGCTGGTGGGTGAAGTCAAGCACCTTGCCTTTGGCGTGGGCAATTGCAAACTTAATGATGTGAGCAATTGCCCAGCTGACGGCGATAGCCACAATGTATGGTGAGAGATACCACGGCATAGTTATGCCTCCTTATCCTCGTCTTTTTCGCGCACAATGCCGATCGATGAGACAGTATCCCCCTTGGCGAGGCGCATCACGCGCACACCTTGGGTGGTGCGGCCAAGCGTTGGGATGTCGTGGAGTGCCACACGGATGGTTTGGCCATTTTGGCTGATGAGGAGTGCCTCGGTGGCATCGGGCTCGAGGGTCTGCACAGCGATAATCGGCCCAGTCTTGGCAGTGACAACCGCTGCTTTGATGCCGACGCCGCCCCGCTTGTGGCAGGGGAAGTTGGCCGCTTTGGTAATCTTGCCGTAACCATTTTGGCTGATGACGAGCAATTGCTGATCGCTACTGGTGACAATGTCCATCCCCACTACCGTATCATCAGGGCGGAGACGTACACCACGCACACCACGAGCAACGCGGCCCATTGGCCGACACTCTGTCTCGCTAAAGCGCACGGCCTGACCAGCTGATGTTGAGATTATTACATCATTGTCACCATTGGTCTGCTTGATCCAGCGCAGCTCATCACCATCGTCGAGTTTGATAGTGATGAGGCCATTGGTGCGGATGTTGGCATAGTCGCGCAGTGTTGTCTTTTTCACAGTACCCTTGGTTGTTGCCATAAAGAGGTAGCCATCATCACTTGCATCTTTGGCGTGGTTAATAATTGATGTAATTTTCTCTTCAGGTTGGAGCTGAAGTAAGTTGACAGCCGCAACGCCCTTGGCCGCGAGGCTGGCAGCAGGCACTTCGTACGCCTTGAGGCGGAAGACTCGACCCTTGTTGGTAAAGAAGAGCAGCCAGTCGTGGGTATTGGCCGGAATGAGCTGGTCAATGCCGTCTTCTTCCTTGGTAGACATGCCACGCTTGCCCTTGCCACCTCTGTTTTGGCGGCGGTATTCGCTCACCAAGGTGCGCTTAATGTAATTCTCTGCTGTGAGAATAACAACGGTCTCTTCCTCAGGGATGAGCTCTTCGTCGCTGAATTTGCCTAGCTCATGGTCGACGATCTTGGTGCGGCGCTCGTCACCGTACTTCTCCTTCATCTCGAGGAGCTCCTCTTTGATGAGGCGCAGGATCTCATTCTCGTCGGCCAGGATAGCCTCTAGCTGCTTGATGAGCTCGTGCAGATAGCGCAGCTCGTCTTCGATCTCTTGACGGTCAAGGCCAGTCAGCTTACGCAGCTGCATGGCAAGGATTGCCTTACCTTGGATCTCACTGAGCGCAAAACGCTCCATCAACCCCTGTAAAGCATCGTTGTAATTCTTACTTGCCCGGATTAGCTTGACGACTTCGTCGATGTTATCAAGCGCGATCTTGAGCCCTTCAAGAATATGAGCTCGTGCCTTCGCCTTCTTGAGCTCATACTCGGTGCGGCGGCGCACCACAATGCGCCGATGGGTAATGAACTCACCAAGGATATCGTGCAGGCCAAGCACCCGTGGCTGGAGCCGCATCGCGTTCTCGCTACTGGGTACAAGCGCCAGCATGTTGTAGTGGAAGTTGGTCTGCAGTGCAGTGAGTTTGTAGAGCTGGTTGAGCACCTTCTTGGGGTAGGCATCCTTTTTAAGATCAATAACGACGCGCACATTACCCCGAGCCGATTCATCACGCAGGTCGCTGATGGAAGTGAGCTTCTTCTCGTGGACGAGGTCGGCGATCTTCTCAATCAGTGTTGCTTTATTAACGCCATAGGGCATTTCTGTGATGACGATGCGGTAGCGCCCACGCTTCTTCGTCTCCTCAATAGCCGCCACGGCGCGCATCGTCACACTACCGCGGCCAGTGGCGTAGGCTTGACGCATTGGCGCGCCACCATAGACCACGGCACCAGTTGGAAAGTCCGGCCCCTTAATGTGCTGCATGAGGTCATCCAGCGTGGCATCGGGGTTGTTGATGAGCTCGACCGTGGCATCGACCACCTCACCAAGGTTGTGGGTGGGGATGTTCGTTGCCATACCAACGGCAATACCAACCTGGCCGTTGAGCAGCAAGTTGGGTAGCTTGGCTGGCAAGACAGTCGGCTCTTGGCGGGTAGCATCGTAGGTGTCGCGGAATGGGACGGTTTCTTTATCGATATCTGCCAGGAGCGCCTCCGACACGCGCGTCATCTTGGCCTCGGTGTAGCGCATTGCGGCAGGCGGGTCGCCGTCCATCGAGCCAAAGTTCCCCTGCCCCTGCACCAATGGGTAGCGCTCGACCCAGTCTTGAGCCATACGCACCATGGCGTCGTAGATAGAGCTATCGCCGTGCGGGTGGTACTTACCCATCACCTCACCAACGATCTGAGCGCTCTTGATCGTCTTGGATGTTGGGCCAATGCCCATTTTGTCCATCACATAGACGATGCGGCGGTGGACGGGCTTCATGCCATCACGCACATCAGGCAGCGCGCGGTCGACGATGACCGACATCGAGTAGCGCAGGAAGTTATCCTCCATCACGTCCTCGACGGTACGTACCTCCACACTGCGCGAGTGGCTCTGGTCGGGCACGGTAGCTGGGGTGGTTGGTTGGTTATCTTCTGGCTGCATTGTATGTTCCTCGTTCATAGATTAGATATCAAGCTCCTCTAGGCTGACCTTCGCAGCGTTGGCCTGGATGAAGTTCTTGCGTACGCTTACTTCGTTGCCCATTAGCTTGGTGAAGATTGCGTCGGCACGCTCAGCATCCTCCAGCTGGACTTGCACGAGCACGCGGTGCTCGGGGTTCATCGTCGTCTCCCATAGCTGGTCGGCATCCATCTCACCGAGACCCTTGTAACGCTGCAGGGCGGACTCGCTCAGGCCAGCTTGTTTGATGCGGGGCTCGCTTGGGTCTATCTCTACCCCACGGGCCTTGCGCGCTGCAATTTGCTCGTCGTAGTAGGCATCGAGAGCTTCTTCGTTGTAGATATATTCTTGCTTGTTGCCCGAGAGACGGAGCTTAAACAGAGGTGGCTTGGCCAAATAGATATGCCCTGCCTCCACCACCGGCTGCATATAGCGGAAGAAGAAGGTCATGAGCAGTGTGGCAATGTGGCTGCCGTCGACATCGGCATCAGTCATGATGATAATGCGGTTGTAGCGCAGCCCCTTGATGTCGAAGGTGTCGCCAATCCCCACGCCCATGCCCTTGATGAGGCTGAGGATCTCACGGTTGGCGTACATTTTGTCGAGGCGGGCACGCTCGGTGTTGAGCACCTTACCACGCAGCGGCAAGATAGCCTGGGTGCGGCTGTCGCGCCCCGTCTTGGCCGAGCCACCAGCCGAGTCACCCTCCACAATGTACAGCTCACACTCTTCGGGGTTTTTGCTGGAGCAGTCGGCCAGCTTGCCTGGCAGGCTGGCGCCATCAAGCGCCCCTTTGCGGATCACGGTATCACGTGCCGCTCGGGCAGCCTTGCGGGCTCGGGCAGCCAGCGTTGCTTTGCCAACAATCTTCTTAGCCACTGCCGGATTTTCTTCTAGATAGTACGAGAAATACTCGCTCATTACTTGGTCAACGTAACGCCGCACCTCGGGGTTGCCGAGCTTATTCTTAGTCTGGCCCTCAAACTGCGGGTCGGGCAGCTTGACGAGGATAACAGCAGTAAGCCCCTCGCGGATATCATCACCCGAGAGGTTGTCGTCCTTCTCCTTGAGGAGACCATTCTTGCGCGCGTAGTCATTGATAACGCGGGTCATTGCTGCGCGAAAGCCCACCAGGTGCGTGCCGCCATCAGGGGTGAGCACGTTGTTAGCGAAAGGTCGGACAGTTTCGACGTAGGTATCGTTGTATTGCACCGCCACCTCGATCATCGAGTCCTCGACCTGCTTCTCCACATAAAAGACATCGTCGCTCAGCACATCTTTACCGACGTTAAGGTTCTTGACATAACTGCGAATCCCTCCCTCGAAATAAAAGGCCTGGCGCTGCTTGGTGCGCTCATCATACACAGTGGTGTAGACGCCTTTCGTGAGGTAGGCTTGGTGGCGAAGGTAGTGTACCACCCACTTGTAGTCGAAGTCGACTGTCTCTTTGAATATGGTTGGGTCGGGATAGAAGATAATCGTCGTGCCATCGGGCCGGTCGGTTTTGCCCTTGTTCTTGAGTGGCACAGTGGTATGGCCACGCTCAAACTCAATCCGATAGAGGCGTCCTTTGCGCACCACCTCTGCAACGAGGCGACTCGATAGCGCATTAACCACGCTCGAGCCCACACCGTGCAAACCAGACGACACCTTGTAGCCACCGCCACCAAACTTACCACCAGCGTGCAGCACCGTCAGTACTGTCTCGAGTGTACTCAGGCCAGTCTTGGGGTGCTTGTCTACCGGGATACCACGCCCGTTGTCGGTCACCATCAAGCCACCATCGGCCAAGATACGTACATCGACGCGCGAGGCATAGCCCGCAATCGCTTCATCGATGGAGTTATCAGCAATCTCCTTAATCAAGTGGTGCACACCATCATAGCCCGTGCTACCGATATACATCCCCGGGCGCTTGCGGACTGGCTCGAGACCCTCGAGCACCTGAATTTGCGAACCGTCATACGATCCATTATCTACTTGTTTGTTCATTCATTTCCCTCACTATTAGGTCATTCGGGTTACATTACACGCACCTTATTGTATCATAATCGCCGGGGCAGCGAAAATAACAGGGGTGGAGAGAGTGATTTAAATCATAAGAACTCACCTTCTTTGTATCAGCTCCGCCCGCACCACTTCATCCGATGGAGTGTGAGATAAAGCAAGAGCCCTAAGATTCAGGCTACTCATACTTACTCGTCGCAACAAGGATGAAGCCAGCGACAGCCATCACTGGTGATACGACAAACCACGCGATGCCGGCATATATCACGATCGACGCCACCATCCCCATCGCCAGTAGCGTTGGTTCATTGAGAAGAGTTTTCAAAACATGCCAATGTGCACTAAGAAAGTCAGCCACACCAAAAAGCATCGACACAAGCATACCATACAGCGCCATCATCGGTACAGCTGCTGCAAGCATCAGCCAGAGGCCAGTCTTGCGCTTCATCATTTGATTGAGCGTCGTATCATCTACATCGCTACGTTTTGCTGGTATCGCTGGCTGCATACCCAGCAATACATACCAGAGGTAGAGCGAACCAATGAAGCTTGGTATGTTGCTCATAAGAACTGTTGTATGATTAGCTACTAATCCTACAGGGGTGTGTAGTACACCACCACTGAGCCAACCCACAGTAAACAGCACCCCATTCACCAGCAACAAGCCAAGCGCTCCAATCCTCTGCCAGTATCGATCGGTGCGGTGCGACTGCCGCAGTGTGATGACGCTCTGCACTAGTATACTCGCACTCCAAGCGGCGAGTAGCCAGCCAAGCACCTGCTCCACCCCTGTCAGGCTCGCTAGCACCCCGCCCTGCAGACATACGATGGCTGCATTGGCAATCATACCCACCCCACCAGCAATCACCCACGCCTCAAGCAGTGGGCGACGCGGCGGCGCAGATACATCAGATGTGCCTGTGTGGCTATGCTGTTTTGCGGTAGTTGTAGCGATGGATTGCTCTGGCATGGGGCGGTTCTCCTCTATTAGGCGGTAGTTTTGGTGCTTGATTATTCGCGCTGGCTGTTTGCCACAAGCACCATGCCAATGATGAGCATGACGATACATGGCACGATCAAGATCATGCCAGCGATCATAAAGATCAGATGAATCATGCTGAAAAACGATAGTATTGACGTAAAGATCGTAGTACCTCGGCTTGTGCTACTCATCAGCATCAACGTCCCCGAAAACTGCGCAAGAGCCGGAAGCACAAATGCCGTCACAATCAGCCAGAGACCGATACGTCGACGTCGCATCAAACGAGCATATGTTGTGGCGGGCACATCAGGTGCAGTACGTGGCGCGATTGTTCGCTTCGTACAGAGTAATAAGTACCAGAGATAGATGGAGCCAAACACAGCAATGACGGTGCTCACCAGCATCACTGTGCTGTTTATCCACACAACCCCTTTTTGCCCAGGGCTCACAAAGAACAAATTGTACAGCCATTCGCTTATGATGAGTGCGGCTGGGTTGCCCGCCACTAAGAGCAAGGCAAGGAAGCGCTGCATATAATGATCTGTCCGGTGGAGTTGCATCAGTGTGCTGATCCCCTGCACCACTAAGCTCACGCTCCACATGAGGATGAGCCAACCAGCTACTCGCTCTGGTGACGTGCGGTCTACCTGCCCCACCATCAGTGCACCATAGAAGCTCACCATCGCAGCATACATCAGCATTCCTGCTGCCCCCGCTGCAATAAACGCCTCCAGCACTGGCCGGCGGCGGGCTGTTGCATGTGCAACAGGGGTAGCTGACGATGGCGATGTGTCTGTGTGGCTAGATGATGTATTATCTACGACAGCTTGCGACTCACTATTTGCTGGTGCGTTGGCTGGTGCAACAGAGGTCGTATCTGCCTTTGTTGTCTTCTTTGCAACGGGTCGCGACTGTTGTGATTTTTGCTTGGTGCGCTGTGTGGCGCGCTTCCTTGGAGATAATGTCGCTTGTGTCTCTAGCGCGGCGGGCGCTGCTGGGGTTGATTTTTTTCGTGGCATAGAACCGTCCTCCTCTGCCTAGTATACGCGCCTCTTCACCGTTTTGCCACATAAAAACATGCAATTGCCTCAAATGCAAAGACTAGTGCCAGCTCGTACCAACCACCACGCCCCACTGAGCGCGCGCCAATCAGCAGCACTGGTGCCAGCGCCAGTACCGAGCCAAAATAATAACAGCGCCGAAAGCTAAGCGTCACCGCTCGCCGCTGCGCCTCGGGCAGCCAACGCCGCAGCGCCGCTGCAATGCCCGCCAGCAGGTACGTTAGCAACCCCAGCATTACCACATAGCACAGCACAAAGACCAGCACGATCCCCAGGGGGTGAATCGTCGCTGGTGTGGTAGCCTGCAGCACAATTGCTAGTAACACCGCCGCAGCTATGCTCATACTCGCAAGCAGGATTCTTCGAGACATATCTATCACTATACCAAGCAATCCGCTTGGTGAGAAGCCCGAGCAGCTACACAAAGCAACGCGCTTGCAGCGTCCTCATAGATAAAAAATTAGGACGCCCGGCAGCCGCTACGGGCTAGAGGTGCTCCACAGTGTGGAGCATGAGTGGTGAGCCCTCGGCATGTGTCATGTATGAAGAGGCCACCACGCGTCGACGCCAACGATGAGAAAAGTACTTCTACTTAGGGGGTACTCTATATAGTATTGGCGGAGCGCAGGCAGTGCCAAAGCTCAGCGCTATGCCGCGCTCTGCCGCTGCCTGGTGTACGCCAATGGCGATGCTATGTTGGGTTAATAGTAGGGTAAGCTTTTCCGTTTTATTTTTCTTGGGTATTTGTGTTTGTCAAAGCTTACTTCTACGTTAGCACAAGCGTTATGGTAAGTCAATGCGTTTTGAGGCTGAGCTGCAAAACCCCAGTAGCGCTTACGCTTTGGTTATTTTATGCAGCACGCTTTGTTATGGCGATCCTCGGCTTTGGCGCTCGACGATGAGTATCGAGCCACTCCATTATTGCTTATGGTGGCTCAACCAACGCATCGGTCGTTTGCCGTTGCTATACATCGCACCAACGAAAAGCACAAGCGAAATCACTATCATGCGAACTATCGCAAAACATTGCCTCGCCACCCTCTTTCTCACCCACGCGAACATTGGCGGCTTGCTCATCTCTTGCACCTCTGTACTTTCGAGAGTTGTGCACAGGCATTTTTGTTGTATATAGTGCAATAATTTTTTGTTCGTTTTTGGCTCTGTACTGTATGCTACCTCTGTTGTATTCCATTACTTGTGTTGTGTTTATAACACAAGTTTTGGGCGATGTGCGGTCGGTCTGCGTATATGTTCGATGTGGTATTTTTTACGCAAAAATATTGCCAAAAATCGTTGACACAAGCAGTTTTCTCCCATATCATAAGGGTAGCTTCTGAATAAAAAAATTATGCAGAGGCCAAAAATAAACAATATACGAAAACTCCACATCCAAAAACAACCACTACTCGCAGGTGGTTGTTTTTTTGGTGAGAGAGCTTGGCTAGTACGCGACCCTTGGTGATACTTCGCAGCAGTGTTTGTGATTTGTACGATTTATATACTCACCCGCAACACAACACTGCGAGATTCCAGTTTGGTCGACTCTCACTGCCACTCATCTGGCAGTGGTGGCAGTGGACTGTCATTTTGCGGCTTGCTATAGAGCGTCACAAGGCGCGGCCCAATTTGGCTGGTCTCACCATCACGCACATGTGCACCATGTATCATAGCGAACCGTGCTACTGGGTGTTGCTCAGCCCAAGCCGCACTAGCGTCACCACCTTGTGAGTTCCGTGGAATATACGCCTCATCTTCGTACGGCGCGACATCTGAGCGCCACTCAACAACACTTAGATCCCCTTCGGGCGCTTCGTCCGACTCATATAACCCTACACTCTCAAATCCGTTCGCCCTCAGTAAATGATCAGACTCTTGAGCGAGAAGGGCTATTTTATTCTCAACTTCGTGACCAGTTTCATACCCAAGCGCTACTCGTGCGAGCCTTTTTACGCGCTCTATGCTACGCTTCCATAATTCGTTAACGTTTGATGGATATTCCTTGTGTGTCATAATACATACTATAATGCAACACACCTGTCGTAATGTCAATAAAAATCGCCCACCCTCGGTGAGCAATCATCTTCTACGTGGTGGAGCTGCCGGGTACTGCCCCCGGGTCCGCTTGGTGCCCTCGTATTCGTCTACGAACGTAGGTTTGTTTGCGTGTTTGACAACGCGAGGCCGATCAGAAACAAACCAAAAATACAGCCTATCGTTGCGCGGTATATGTCCTCTCCTCGTGCCGCTGCCACCAGGAGAGCAAGCAACATAGCTATGACACTACGAGATGCCCTGTTGCCATGCACCTCATAGCGATCGCCAGACTAAGCGGCGAGTGCAAACGCGGTCTTGGAAGATGCGAAGATCTCCTCAACACTGCGGAATGCTGCTGCAACTTTACTTTTTGCAGTTATATCTATGCGTGTCGTGCATATCCGATTCGCAGAATACAATGACAAAGTCCAAACGTCGAACGCTATATCAGCCCCACGTTGCGTGTCTATTATAGCATGGTTTTGCCTATATATCCTCGCTCGAGCGCTTGAGCATCAAGTTTGGCCTATCACTGCACAAGAACATGTTCTAGACGGCTAGTGATTTTTCCTCGTTGGAGCATCCTTTTCGTTGTCTATTTTTGTATGAGCAGCGAGCTATATCCTTATATATTCTCACACTCATCCTCCACACTCCCTCCTCCAGAACAAAAACAATTTGCACAGACCCCACCAATATGCTTAACTATAAACAGCATGAACAAAGTCGCAAAAATCAGGTCGGTTGCGCCCGTAGGGTTCGCTGGCCATATGATTGACGTCGAGAGCGACATGACGAAGGGCCTGCCCGCCCTGCAGATCGTTGGCCTGGGCAACAAAGCCATCGACGAAGCGCGCGAACGAGTACGCAGCGCCATCACCAACTCCCTGCTGGAATATCCAGCCCAGCGCATCACCATCAACCTCGCACCGGCCGAGCTACCCAAAGACGGCACACACTACGACCTGCCGATTGCCCTCGCCCTCCTGACGAGCAGCGGCCAGCTCCGGCCCGAGCAAGTGGCTGGGGCGGTCTTCGCTGGCGAGCTGGCACTTGATGGCACGCTCCGCCCGATCAAAGGTGCCATTACCATTGCCGAAGCAGCTCGTGATAATAATTACAACACTGTCTATTTGCCTATAGAGAATCTTCCCCAAGCTTCTCTCGTATCAGGGGTCACGCTCTATGGTGTGCCAGATCTTACAACACTCTTTCTCCATCTCAAGGGCGAAAAACCGCTACCGATCTACCAACCATCACCTACTGATGACAAACTGACAACACCCGCGCCACCACCCCTGCTCGATGATATCTACGGCCAAGCCCAAGCCAAGCGCGCCCTCACCATCGCCGCAGCGGGCCACCACAATATCCTCTTCACTGGGCCGCCCGGCACCGGCAAGTCGATGCTGGCCAAGACGCTGCCCAGCCTCTTGCCGCCTCTGACTCCAGATGAACAGCTAGCGGTGACGAAGCTGCACAGCCTGGCGGGCCTATCGCTCGACCAGAGTGTCCAAGCGCGGCCATTTCGGGCGCCGCACCACACAGCAAGCCGCGCATCGCTGATTGGCGGTGGGTCGGTACCGCAGCCTGGCGAGGTGAGCTTAGCCCACCTGGGCGTGCTCTTCCTTGATGAGCTGCCCGAATATCCGCGCACGACGCTTGAGGTGCTGCGCCAGCCACTCGAGGACACGACAGTGACGGTCACCCGAGCACGAGGGCGTGCCACCTACCCGGCCGATTTTATGCTGGTGGCCACCATGAACCCCTGCCCCTGTGGCTATTATGGCGACCCAACGCACGCCTGCACCTGCAGTAGTACGCAAATTATCGCCTACCAGAAGCGCCTGTCGGGGCCACTGATGGATCGGATTGATATGATCATCCCCGTCAATCGCATCCCCAACGAGCAACTACTCTCACACCGCGCCACTACCGATCACGAGCAGCGCCATGCGATAGCCACTATCTCCACCGCCATCCGCGCTCAAGCCGCCCGCTACGGTGGCAGCGCTATGCGCAATAGCCGCCTCAGCTCGGCCCAGGTGCGACGCTCTATCCCATTCTCATCAGAGGTCAAGCAGTTCCTTGATGCTGCCAGCACCAAGCTTGGCCTCAGCCCGCGCGGTTACTTCAAAGTCATCAAGGTAGCCCAGACCATTGCCGATCTTGACGAAGCGCCGCGCATCACCATTGCTCACGTCTCCGAGGCGTTGCAATATCGACAACCAGCGCCCATCAAAGCGTTGTAAAAATATCGTCGTGTATCTTACATCACATTCTACCTCTGTAATTCGCCATATATCAGTGAAATCTTGGTAACTACGTGTGATTTACAACATTTGACAGATCATTCATCAGCCAGTCATACTAGAGCCATGCAAGCAAACTACTCCAACCAACCCCTCCACTACCCTACTCCAGGCCAATCAGCGATCTTCCTCGCTGGCCCCACACCACGCTTCGATGAAGCATCGCAGCAGCTCATCTCTGCATCGTGGCGACCCGAAGCCGTGCGGATCTTTGCGAGGCTGGGCTACGAGGGGATCGTCTACGCGCCAGAGAACCACGATGCCTCGCCCCAGCGTGAGCTCGACCTCCTCAGGCAAGCACGCTGGGAGTGGGAAGCGCTCGACGCAGCAACGGTGGTACTCTTCTGGGTACCACGAGTAATCGACCGGTCGCTACCCACACTGGGGATGCCCGCCTTTACCACCAATGTAGAATTTGGCTTCCATATCGGCAAGAACCCAGCCAAGGTCATCTACGGCCATCCGGAGAGCGCACCCAAGACGCGCTACCTTGACGCGCTCTACACCGAGCACACTGGGCGGCAGCCAGGCAAAACACTCGAAGAGACAATCACGCAGGCGATTGCCTGTGCTCGGGCGCTGCAAGCGCAGGACAATTAGCCGCTCATCTCTTCACCACGTATCGTTTTCCGCATTCACCCTCTGTAGATTCCCATCCGATAGAGCGTGAAGCTCCTTATCAATAATCTCGCGAAGATAAGGAACTCTCATGCTCATAGCACCCCACCTATAGCGTCTCTCACCGAGCAATCACCGCAAAAAAATCACCAAACTGCAGCATATTTTATTTGCCTTTTGCTGCGACATCTGGTAAACTTTTGGGGAGTCAATTCGTTTTAAGCTCAAGCAAAGGAGAGCACAATCAAATCAACCACCCGCATCAACGAAGCCATCCGTGCACGAGAGCTGCGCGTCATTGGCGAAAGCGGCGAACAACTTGGCATCATGAGCCGGCAGGCAGCACTGGATAAGGCGCGGCAAGCTGGCGTAGACTTGGTGGAGTTTTCGCCCAATGCTAACCCACCCGTTGTAAAGATCATCGATTGGGGCAAATATCAGTACCAAAAGATGAAGGAGCAGCAGCGCAATAGGCGAAGCAACAAAGCCAACGAGCTCAAGCAGATGCGTTTTGGCCTAAAGATTGGCGCTAATGATCTGGAGATCAAGCTGCGCAAGATTCGCAAGTTCCTGGCTGAAGGGCACAAGGTCAAGGTTTTGATCTTCTTCCGCGGCCGCGAGATGGCGCATCGTGAGCTTGGCTACAACCTGATTAGCCAGGTTGTCTCCGCCCTTGAGGACGAAGCGATTGTCGAGCAAAAACCACTGATGGCTGGGCGCAACCTCAGCATCGTAATAAGGAGTAAGTAATGCCAAAACTCAAGACCCACAAGGGCACTGCTAAGCGCATTAAGCTAACCAGTACCGGCAAACTGACCCGTCGGCGTGCCTTCGGGAACCACATGCTCTCCAAGAAGAGCAAGTCGCGCAAGCGCAATATCAACACCCCTGCTACCATCACTGGTGGTATGGCCAAAAATGCTAAACGAGCCTTAGGAGTCTAACATATGCGCGTCAAACGAGGAACAACCGCCCACGCTCGCCACGCCAAGATGCTGCGAGCTGCCAAAGGAATGCAACACAATCGCACTCGGAGCTTCCGCCTTGCCAAGCAAGGGGTAATCCGTGCCCTGCAATATGCCTACCGCGACCGTCGCAATCGCAAGCGCGACCTGCGCCAGTTGTGGATCACTCGCATCAACGCTGCTGCTAGGCAAAATGGTACCACCTATGGCCGCCTGATCGCTGATATCAAGGCTGCTGGTGTGGCACTCGACCGCAAGGTCCTCGCCGAGCTAGCCGTCAACGAGCCACAGGCTTTTGCAGCTGTCGTGAAGCACGTCACTCGCAAGTAGTGTAGCAATTTATACGACGTTGTGAATAATACACACCTCTGTAACAGAGGTGTGTATTTCTACTTGCCCAGCCGCTAGCCTCCAGTTATTTTCTTGTTCAGCGAGGAGGTTGCAAGAAATAGCAAAGCTCCAAAGCTGGAGCTAACACATCATACCATAAAGCAGCCTATCGATAAGCCGGGTTCTGTCGTGGATGATCATCTATCTAGTTTGCAAATTGCTCTGCAAATCGAGCGGTTAGCGATAGCCACAAGCGGATCACTCATCCGTGGCTATCTCCTTGCAGCCGACAGGGTTTACCTCCGCGGCATGTCACCATGCAGCGCTGTGAGCTCTTACCTCACTCCTTTCACCCTTACCCCGCTACTAGAGCGCTACTGCGCACGAGTATTGGTGTTGCGGAGCGGTATCGTTTCTGTGGCACTTTCCCTAGGGTTGCCCCCGGTCGCCGTTAGCGACTGTCGTATCCTGTGCTGCCCGGACTTTCCTCTTGCCAAGTAGCAAGCGATCATCTAATAGACTGCCTCCCTATTATAGCATAAGGGATTTATGACGAGTGAGCACAATACTCTCAACCATCAAAAATCCCAGACTCACCCCAGGCGCTTGATATTCCCCTGCATGATGCAAGGTGGGTTTCCTCATCCATACCCACGGGTATGGTGAATGTTGGAATCCCTATCATATGATGTTAGGAAAATCATACACGCCCGATATTCGTCTGGGACACTCTTAGTATACCACAGAATGGTAAGCGGCGTCACGTTTGCGGTATTGTGAGATCCTCATACCCTCTTCCTTAGTACTAAACATGTTAATATCTGCTGAATATTAACCCCTTGTATTGATGTTTAATCTGCTAGTGCTCATAACAGACACTCACCTTTGTACGAGAGGTATCCTCATTCAATCTCCCACCAAGCTAGCCTACAATCTAAACCCTGTACCAGGCCAGATAAAAGGCTCAATTCCTACTCCTATCTCCTAACCAAGCGACACGCCAAACACCAGCGAGAAAAGCTGCAAGATACCTCTGATAGCCGCCATCATCACATTACCAATAGCTGAGCTACCGACCAGCACCAATACAAAGACCAGCATCACGCCGTACTGCTCCACCACCTCCATGCCGCGGCGCACAAACTCCGGTGCCAAAGCATACAGCACACGCGAACCATCGAGCGGTGGGATAGGCAGCATATTAAAGACAAAGAATCCAAGATTCACACTCACTGCCGTAGCAAGTAACGGCTGCGCCGCTGGCCCAGCGATCGTCGCATATAGGCCGAAGCAGATGAAGGCAATGACGAAGTTCGTCAGCGGCCCAGCGAGCCCCACCAGCGCTGCGCCCCATTCGTCACCACGCACTCGCTCGGGGTTGTACGGCACTGGCTTAGCCCCACCAAACACTGGTAGGCCCAGTAGTGCCAAGCTCAGCGGCAAAAGGATGGTCAAAAATGGATCAATATGATGCAGTGGATTGAGCGTCAAACGCCCCTGCTCCTTAGCCGTATCATCGCCCAGCCAGTATGCCATAAAGCCATGCATCGCCTCGTGCAGCGTCATTGAGATAAGAATAACGACAAGGACGATAATGAGATGAGCGATATCAATATGCATTTCTTTATTGTACCATCACCGCTCGCCGTGCCCAAGGCTTTGCCTTGCTATGTAGCGTCATATATACTGGTACTATGTCTATAATCACCTACCATACCGACACCAAGCCGATCGACCATATTGAGATCACCGAGCCTACGCAGTGCCGCCATGTACTCGAGGATATCGCACAGCGCGCGCTCAGCCTTGCCAGCACACTCCAACCAGCAGACGAGGACACGATAGAATTACCAGCATCAATGCAAAAATACAGTAAATATTACAATGATGTAGAGAGTACAACCGTTGTTACCACTGTTGATTCTCATCGAACAACACTTGATGCCACACGCCACACTGGCCACAATAGCATCAGTTGGAACGTCTTTATCGACCAGCCGCTGCCACAACCAACCACCCTCGCACAGGTGTGTGCACTGGTGCAAGCAGAGCAGCCAGACTACGCAACCGCTAGCTGGCAATCTCGCAATGCAGATGGCTCAGACCGGCACATCATGGTCTTTGCCTCGCCTAGCAGTGTGCGAATCAACCTCCTGCGGCATACTGGTAGCGATACGCAGCGGCTCCCCATCGATGACCCGCAAGCAATTATCGATGAAGTATTTGGCAAGTAATACCATAGACTCAAAGCCCAAAAGCACTCCTACACTCCTACCCCACTATGGTAAACGAAAATATCTGGAGGCTAGCGACATGGCAAGCAGACAAGCTTTGTGGTATATTCTAGCTAGAACATTTTCGGTGCGGTAATTCTGCTGTAATAGCGGATAGATACCTCAGCACCCACCTTGACATTGCCTCCGTGGCAGCGTATACTAATACAGATTGTAATAATATAAGTTATAAGTGGAATAAGAATATGGCAGCACGATGTGAACTGACTGGCAAGGGTAAGCAATTCGGCAACAATGTGAGCTTCTCGTTGCGACGCACCAAGCGAGTCTTCAAACCAAACCTTCAGAAAAAGACCTTCATTGTAGATGGGCAAAAGGTCACTATGGTTCTCTCGACCAAGGCGATCCGTACCCTCAAGAAAAAAGGCTTGCTCACCAGCACCAAGACAAAGGCCAAGGCTGCGGCATAGTCGCCCAGAGCAAACGACAACTGTAAAAATATCCCCTTTTATAGGGGATATTTTAGTGGTTACTTCGCTTTATCTAACTCAGCAATCGTCGCGAGCACGCCAGCGAACTGCCGAGCAAACTCTGGCCGCAGCACCAGTACACGCTGGGTGCCAACCGCTTCGCTCGTGACAATGCCTGCTTCGCGCAGAACTTTGCAGTGGTGCGAGACAGTCGAGAGTGAGAGATTATGATCGATCTGGCTGCAGCCCAGCCGCCCCTCCGCAGCCAAGCGACGGACAATCCGCAGCCGCAGCGGATCGGACAGAGCGGCAAAGATATGCTCTGGTGCAAGTAGGTCAGTTGGGGTGTTTTGTTGGGATGTCATTTCCTTTGTATTGTCTCATACCTGCTGGTCATTGCCAAGGCAAGCACTACTACGCCGGACGCTATGAGCGGAATGACCTGCGCTGGCTGGCTACTAATAATCGCACTGCCTAGCATACCACCAAAGCCTTGACCAATGTAAATACTGGATGAATTGAGTGAGAGATTCAGCTGAGCCCGTTCTGGAGCAAGCGCAATGATGCGGTATTGCTGAGCAATCGTGGCAATCCAAGCACTAGCCGTCCATAATAGTACACTGCCACCAACGATACCAAGCACACCTGGCATCCCAGCCGCCACACCAAGCAAAGCAAGCGCCAACGCAAAGGCAAGCATTGCCCAGCGGGCCAGCCAAATGTGGGCAAAACGATCGGTCAGCCAGCCGCCCAGCACACCACCCAGGAGTGAGCCCACACCAAAGATGAGCAAAATCCAGCTAAAGTGTTCGTGCAGACCTGCCTGCTGTACTACTGCACTCAGATATGAAATCACGCTGGTGCCAGCTACAAATATCACTACTGTTATCAATAATGTCAGTGCAACCTGACGATTAGCCAGGCCTGCTACTAATGTGCGAATCGTTGGTACCTGCTGCGCTGGCTGTGCCTCACGTGCCCGAATGCCCAGCACAATGCCACACAACACCAGCACCGCAGCCACCGCCATCGCCCAAAACAGCGTATGGTAGCCATAGCGCTCCCCCATAACCGAGCCTAGCGGCACAGCGAGCACCGTTGCCATCGTCATGCCTGTTGTAACAACGGAGATTGCCTTGCCACGATGCTTGGCTGGAGCAAGGCTAGTCGCCAAGGCCATTGCCGTTGGCATCATCATAGCTGAGCCCCATGCTGCCATCACTCGAGCTGCCATCATCCACACAAATGACGACGCAAGCGCTGCTACTACATTACCAATTGCAAATATCGCTAGTGCTAGCACCAAGGTCGACCGCCGATTGCGCCACCCCATCACCATGCCACACAGTGGTGCCGCCAGTGCATACACCCACGCAAACACCGTCACCAAGAGGCCGGTCTGCCCCAGCGACACCCCAAGTTGCTGTGCCACCTGTGGCAATACCGCTGCCAGCATGAAGCCATCCGCTCCAATAACAAAGGCTCCTAGCGCTAGCACCGCAATCTTACCCCACGGTGTGGTTGATTGTTGTTCCATAAAACCATTCCTTTCTTCGATATAAATCGAAATAATAGTGGTATTTCGAAGTGTATCGAATTTAGTGCGCTGTGTCAAATCGACCACATTATGACAATGATTTCACTATGAATCTCACAAATCCTCATCACTGTCTCGCACTCATTTCTTGAGAAAACTATAGGGACTGGCCCCATCTTGCCCATCAACCCACCAACACTCGTGCTGGCTACAACTAATATTCATACCCCACCAGATAAAGCAGCGAGAAAAAGCAGAGTAAAGGTATATCATAAAAAACCAGCCTCTTCTATGAGGCTGGTTGCGCTTGGGGTATATAAATCCTAGCTTCGAGCTAACTCAAACACCGTCAGCACTTCGGGCAGGTTACTCGCTGTTTTGATCTTGAGCTTGGGTTTTTGCTCGACTGGTGCACCGAGCTCCTTCTCAAAGACCTCCACTGTGTCTTGCGGTACTTCGTAATGCAACGCACTATCAGCATAGTGGACGGGCACCACCACCCGTGGCTCGATCTTGCGAATAATAGCGGCGGCACTTGTCGCATCCAGCGTGTAACCATAGCCACCCACTGGAATAATGACAATGTCGATCACCCCCAGTGCCTCGAGCTGAGCGTCAGTAAGCTCTGGCGCGATATTACCAATCACCGCAATGCGAATATCGCCACACTCAATGCGATATACTGTAGAGAGCTGCTCACTCTCTGGCGTGTCGATGTGGCGCGTGGCTGCGATGCCGCGGATGGTATAGTCACCCACTTCATACTCACCAGGCTGGTCAATGATAAGGCGTGCCTCAGGGTTAGCCACCGCAAAGCGTTCTTCGGTCGCAAGCTCCACCGCATCCTTCGTCTTAGCGTCCTTCAGGCCCAGCAGCGATAGCTTGGGGTCAACTGCGAGTGTGGTTTTTTTCGTTGCAATGATGACGGTGTTGCCGCCTTTGTATTCGATATCAAGCATGATTCTCTCCTTCGTCTTCTTTTAATATATTATCAACGTCTACCAATACGGTATGCTTGTTGGTCAGAATGGTGGTAATAAAGCGGTCGCGCACGCTCAGCCGATAATAGAACTCGTCGTAGCTCAGGATGCTATACGTCAGCTCACGCCCCTCTTGCCGCTCGATAACTGCCACCACGCTGCGCACCTTGGCAGCCGAGAGGTTACCCACGAGCAGCAGATCGATCGTACTGGCTGATCCTTTCACCAACGCCCCCGCCGCAATCGCCACACGCAGGCGTGGCAGCTGCATAATCGCATCTTGCCAAGCCGGCCGGTAGCCCGACTTATTCTTGGCTGGAGCGATTTTTTGATCAGCAAAGATAACGCGCAGCGGCGGATAATATTCGTACTGCTGGTTTACTTCGTAGTACAATTTGTTATCTACGCTGTCGCTCGTAATGATCCCCACTTCCAGCATATTGAGCAGCTCACGGCGCACCGAATTAATCTGCTCATTAATTAGCCGCGTAATCTCGCGCACATAAAATGCCTTTCCTGGGTTATTCAAGAAAAGGTGGAGCAATTTCACACGAGTTTTTGATCCAAACAGTGCATCTATCATTACGGTCACCAACTAGATTTATGGTATCACATCTGGTGCGCTTGCGCGAGCACCCGATCAAGGTAGACCTCAGCATCCTCCAGGTCACACCATATAATATCGGGATTACGTCGCAGCCAGGTCATTTGCCGCTTGGCCAGGTGCCAGTCTGCCGTACAAAATGCCGCTTTGGCTTGTTCAAGTGTATACTCGCCCTGTTGTAATTTATGTATAATTGGGTAGATATTCCCTGTCATTGCTTCACTTTCCCAGCTGTATTGGGCTGCTAGTTCCGTCGCTTCTTGCACAACACCATGTGCAAAAAGCTGCTCTGTCCGCTCAGCAATGCGCTTACGCAGGGCATCACGCGGTGTTGCAATACCCACAACATAGGTATTTTTATCAACATGCGCTGACCTCTGTAACTGTTGTCCTTCTCGCACTATTGTATTAATGACATGCCTTTTGTTGTATTTATTACCGGGTAATTCTATGTTGTGTATTTGACAATGTTCGTGCAAAGTTTCTATAGAATAGCCCTGTAACTGCTGCATAAGCTTTTTGTTCACCATCGGAAATTGAAATTTATACAACACTGCATCGACATACAAGCCCGTCCCACCAACAAGAAACGGGATGTGCCCACGCTGGCGAATAGCCGCAATTTGTCGATTAGCATAGCGCTGGAAATCCACTACTGTAAAACGCTGGCCTGGCTCCACCAGATCCAACCCCCAGTGTGGCACAAGGGCTTGCTCATGCGGCGAGGGCTTGGCAGTGCCAATATCCATGCCCTTGTAGATGGTGCGCGAATCGGCACAAATAATCTCACCACCGTACTGCTTGGCGAGGCGAACTGCTAAGCTGGTCTTGCCGCTAGCGGTCGGTCCAACAATAGCAATAAGCGGCACAGTAAGTGGTGTGTTATTTTTTGTGAGCATGCGAGCTACCTTTCAGATTATTATGTGGCGCAGCAAGTGGCCGCCAGCGACGCTGTGCAAAATCAACCACGCGGTACGAATCATCACACTGGATCCCATCGTGCTCGAGCAATTGCCGTTGCACCGCTTGCCCACCCGGAAAGCCGACCGCAAGGCCTCCCTTGCAATTTACAAGTCTATGCCACGGCAACTCCTCCGGCCCACCATGGGCAATCTCCCCCACTCGCCGTGCGGCGTATGGGTGGCCAGCAAAAGCTGCCAAGTCGCCATAGGTCGTCACTGTATCATCTGGCAGCTGTGCCATCAGCTTGTAGACGGCATCACGCAGGCTCATCGCTGGCAAGTCGCTCAATTGCCACCTCCACTTCGTGCCAATTTGTGCAGCGCACTACCCCAGCTGGCAATGTTGCGGCTTGGTTCCAAGCATAATCGCCAAAGAGCAGCGCGTTGCGGCCATGCGCTGCCACCGCTTGGCAGTGCTTGAGCTGGTCGTCGATCAGCACATCGGCATTAATCTGCACCACCAACTCTGCCTTGGTGGCAAGGTGCGAACCATCCGTCAGCTCATCCCAAATGCCTGAGAAGTAGACTGATGTACTGGCAAAGATACCCGGAAAATGCTCGTCGATCCAGGCCATTGTATCGCTTTTCACTCGCAAGTGACGTGATGTCGCAATCATCAAGTGATGCTGCTGCGCCAAGCGCTCCAGTACCTCCAGCGCGCCGCCAATATGGCCATAGCCCGTACCAAGGCCAGCATCCATCAGCTCGGCACTGCGCCGCTTCACTTCAGCATTATCCACCTGCCACATCTTGGCCCAGTGCTCGTCGTAGTCATCGACCGTCAGGTTCGTCCCCCAGCGCTGGTTACTAAAGGCGACGATGCCAGCGGCATTCTCCGCCAGCACGTCGTCGACATCTACAGCAATGCGCAGGCGACGCATTAGCTGAGCCCCTCTAGATAGGCTGCTAGCTCATCCAGCGGCACTGTTGTCTCACCCTGCTGGGTGCGCACGCTCACTTGGCGATTGGCTTTGTCGCGTGGGCCAACGATAATCTGCACCGGAATTTTTACAACAGTAGCTTCGCGGATCTTTTTGCCAAGCGATTCATTGCGCATATCTGTTGTGTATCTTACCTCGTTGTATTTTATAGGACGCATCAGTACCACTGTTTTGAGCACCGATGTTATTTCATCAACATAGTCTTCCACGGTGTTGTTAATTGTGAGAATACGGACTTGCTCGGGCGCAATCCAGAAGGGGAACCACCCCGCTGTGTGCTCAATAAAGACGCTCAGGAAACGCTCAATCGAGCCCAGCAGCGCGCTGTGAATCATCACTGGCCGAGCCATCTCACCCGCTTCATCGGTATATTCGAGGCCAAAGCGCTCAGGCTGGACGAAGTCGAGCTGCACCGTCGCTACCTGGTGCTCGCGGCCAATCGCATCCGTCGCCATGAAGTCGATCTTCGGCCCATAAAAGGCCGCTTCGCCCTCCTGCTCAAAGTAATCTAACTGCTTGGCCATCACAGCTGCCTTGAGCTGAGCCTGGGCCGATTGCCACAATTCTGGCGCCCCAAGGTAGCCCTCGCCCTCATCGCGATAGCTCAAGCGGACACGCAGCTTCATCCCCACAATGTGGTACAGCTCCTCGGCGCAAGCCAGCAAATTACTCATCTCCTGCTCGATCTGATCCGGCCGGCAAAACACATGGCTATCATCCTGCGTCAGCGAACGCACCCGGCTCAGGCCACCCAGCTCGCCAGTTTTTTCGTCGCGGTAGTCGGTCGTCGTCTCGAGGTAGCGCACAGGCATATCGCGGTAGCTCCGTGGCTGGCTGGCAAAAATCTGCGTGTGGTGCGGGCAGTTCATCGGCTTGAGGGCCATCTTGTCGCTCGTCTCTTGGCTCGTCACGAGAAAGAGTTCATCGCCAAACTTCGCCCAGTGCCCACTCGTCTCATACAAATCTTTCTTGGTAATGTGTGGTGTCCAGACTTTGGCAAAGCCGTATTTCTCACGCAGCTGGTTGGAGAGCTGGGCTGCTTTATCGCGCAAGATCGTGCCACGCGGTGTAAAGAGTGGCAAGCCCACCCCCACCAGTGGCGACATTGTGTAGAGGTCGAGTTCTTTGCCAAGCTTGCGGTGGTCGCGCTTTTTGGCTTCCTCGCGCATCTGTAGGTAGCTATCAAGCTCCGCTTGCGTTGCAAAGGCCACACCATAGAGCCGCTGCATCTGCGGCCGAGTCTCGTCGCCTCGCCAGTACGCACCAGCCACGCGCAGCAACTTGAAGGCTCCCACCTTACCTGTACTCTCTACGTGCCCACCACGGCACAGATCGGTGTAATCGCCCTGAGAGTAGAGTGATACCGTCTCTACCTTGCTCTCGCCTTCTGCGGCGCTACCAAGGGCCTCTCCAGCCAATTCTTTGGCAATGGTCGTCCCCGAGCGCTTCAGGTCATTGAGCAGCTCGATCTTGTACGGCTGATCTGCCTCCGTCGCCCAAGCAATCGCCTCATCCACCGGCACATCGCGGTGTGTAAAGGGCAAATCGCGGGCAATAATGCGCCGCATCTCCTTCTCGATTGTGCCAAAGTCCGCCTCAGATATCGTCACATCACCAAGGTCAATATCATAATAAAACCCCTGCTCGATGGCTGGCCCCACGCCAAACTTCGCCTGTGGCCACAAATGCTGGACGGCTTGCGCCATGATGTGCGCCAGGCTGTGGCGCATTGCTTGTTGCTCGTTGTTCATTGCTTTGTTTGCTCATCACCTTCTCTCCTGCGCACTGGCAGCTAGAAGCCGATTCGCTCCTCCTTGGATATAAATTATGTTGATAAAAATAAAAACATGCGCCCTGGCACGGATGTACGCCATCCGACCAATCTCGCATGTCTCGGGCCGCTTGCACGCAAACGGCGGTTCCACCGGACTTCTTGGCGCTTACCGCCAAGCACTCATGACGCAACGTTCTCGCACATCACGACAGCCCACGAAGCTCGGGAGGCTGGTGAGGCCCCGTCAGCACTTACCATCTATTGTATAACGAGAGTGGGGGTGGGTGCAAATATCACTAAGCATAAATCATGTAGCATTTTCGCGTTCACTCTCCCCACGCTCCCTCCGATGGAACACTATAAGGGTCGATACTTCCCAAGTATCGACCT
>CALISR010000020.1 GCA_938041435.1 uncultured Candidatus Saccharibacteria bacterium | reverse complement strand
CGAGTTTTCACACTCCATCGGATGAAGTGTGGGCGCGCGAACACACAATAACTGCTCGAGTCCTTCATTTATCTGCCCTTGCCCTCCCCTGCATCTTCTGCTACAATACACGTGTCGGGCGATTAGCTCATTTGGCTAGAGCGCTTCATTGACGTTGAAGAGGTGAGAGGTTCGAATCCTCTATTGCCCACCATTTCGGTCTATTTGCCAGTGCACCATGTCGGTCTGTAAGGTGCACTGGCGCGAAAGCACTTACTACTATAGTAAGTGCTTTTTGTTATAGCAAAGCCTGGTAACATTACTTCGCTACCAGCTCACACCACAAACTTGCAAAACGCAAGCCTTGATGCTACGCTAAAGGCATGACACGAACAGCTCACAAACGCTCAGCCTGCCCCATTAGCTACAGCCTCGACCTTTTTGGCGACAAATGGACACTCCTTATCATGCGTGACGTGCTGCTCTTTGGGCGCTGCTACTTCCGCGAATTCGCACGCGATGAGCGCATTGCGAGCAACATTTTGGCCGATCGTTTGGCGCGGTTAGAATCGGTTGGTTTGCTTGATAAGCAGCGCGATCCACTCCAAGGCAATCAATACATTTATAGCCCAACAGACAGCAGCTGGCAGCTCTTGCCGCTGCTCGTCGAACTGCTCTTTTGGGGTGCTTGCGCCGACCAACACGCAGCTGTGAGCGACGACTATCGCACCACCATCGCCCACGAAAAAGATTTGCTCAAACAAGAAATAATGCTTGCCGCAAAAACTGGCACCTTCGTCGATTACTACCACAACACCATGGGCATACAGGGGTAGATCCTCTCGCAAAAATTGATATATAGCAGAAATACATAATACATTTTGGTTGCAAATTGCAAGTGATATACCCTCCTTGGTGCGGCTACTTTTCTTTACGAGCTTGTCCATCTTGTTCCTGAAGATTACTACTTTATGAATCGAAACAAAAAATATTCATATAATAGTATGTCAGGCAGTCGCATATCATTTGCCCATAAGCGCCTCATCATTCTCGTATTTAATTCCCGCTACGAGCCCTTAATTCATCGCATCACTTGTATATTACAAGCAAGATAGTAAGCTACATTACAATCTATTTTGTTGATTAATGATGAACATAATACACACATATTCACGCACTACCTCACACTTACCTAGCTCATCCGCACAGCCTGAGGGGCGGCTTACATCCTGATCAAACTCACGCATCAGCCATACAATATAATGCATATGTTTATCAATACTATGCACTATACAACCATCCGCGTCTTACAACCTAGCACCGCATACGCCTCTCTCCATTTTCTCTCATAGAGCATGGTAACTAATTTGCCTACCAACTCTCAACTCTACAGCAGGGAGTAACCAACAGAGAGATACTTGCTCCACTATTTTCAAGAATGAAGCAAAAACCAGTGCTAATAAATGAAAAAATGGTATGTATATTCATACTACGATTACACTCACCGTCCCTGTATAACTGAAAACTCTTTCATCTCAAGCCACCACACCTTTCGAAACATACCCCAACCGAGCGATCCATTATCCTTTTAGAGTACTTGTCCTCCCCTATAGCGCAACTTCAACAGGGCATATCTGTAGTTCTTTGACCAATATTCATCCACACCAGGCTATTAGTTATCCACATTGCACATGGCCATTTTACTGCTCATCATATGCGTGTGGTGATATAATACTTGCATAGTTCTCATTTGTATTTTTGTATTTTTGTAGCATAATAGTTATTTCAATAACATGACCTCTGTAAAATTCCATTAGAACGCTAGAAACTTCACCGGAAATAACGCTACATATTTACTCCACCAAAAGGAATCTTCCTCCTATAGGAAGAGATTATGGAGTCTATGACTTACCCATACACTCAGCCTCTCTATCCATCTCTTACCTGAGACAGACAAGACAAATCAGGAAGTGGACAGCACCACTCTTAGTCGCTCGCGTGGATATCGGAATATCGCCAAAGGTAATTCAGCCCAGCATGGCTCGTAGCACGCCATCCATACCTGCATTAATATCTCATCTTTCATATCACTCCCTTACATACATTGTGAGCGAGACCAAGATAAGCTCATCACACCACAAAGATGAGGTTGATAATGCCTGGCTAACATTGCTACTATGTAAGCACTACTAGTCGCTCATCCATGGTGTAGCCTCCTTGGTGCAATATTAATTGGTGGCACGCTCTCATTAATCACCCCTATGACTATGCAGTAAGGCGTAGGCATAAGAGATGTAAATACAAAAGACTTTGAATTAATATTGCCTGTAAATCACTCCCCATAGCGCCAAAATCTAGCCTTCTCCTCGACATCATCCTCTCCTTTCTCACCCTTCAATAGAGTATAAAATCTGCCGCGAAGTCCTGCTATAGCTCTACCTTAAGTGCGACTATTATGACTCTCTCGCCAGGAGTGGTAGAGAAAAAGGTGTTAGTTTGGGACTTTGCACTCCAACCCACACCAACATAATAACCGGTCATTCTCTGGCCGGTTATAAAGCTAGTTTACTTCGCAAAAGCGTACAGGCACTACTTACTCTTTTTTGCGGCTTTTTGGGCTTGTTTAG
Source organism: uncultured Candidatus Saccharibacteria bacterium (assembly GCA_938041435.1). Lineage (GTDB taxonomy): Bacteria > Patescibacteriota > Saccharimonadia > Saccharimonadales > Saccharimonadaceae > Saccharimonas. The sequence continues at coordinate 53,872 of CALISR010000020.1, read as the reverse complement.
CGGCTTTAGCGCGGTCACGTGAGCCGGTAGTGGCCTTGACAGTTACGTCAAACTTATCGAGATAGCGACCAAACGCCAGGTGTGTCTGCGCATTAAAGGCACCAATCGCACTAAAGCAAATGGATGTGACGGGCATAAGGATCCACTGTGCCACCATGGCAAAGCTGCGCCGACGCTTGTAGCGCTCGGGCCGTGGCGGCAACATCTTGAGCATCAAGAAGACAGTGATAAAGATACCGATCATCGCAAAGCGCTGCAAATTACTAATCACCTCGGGCAGCATGTGTACTGCATAGCTGCGTGATGATTCTTGGTTAATCAACAGTGGCACCCACCCACCAAAGGTTACCAAAAAGGCCATCACTGCCAGCGTAACGTGCCCATCGAGCAAGCGCATGAAGCGGGCAAACACCTCGGCAAATGGCACATTGCGCCGCCGCGTAAAGGTACGCACTGCCACATATGGGATGTCCGATGCGCCATAGCTCCAACGCCGGAGCTGCTTAAACTGTGCCACCACTGTCCCCCAGAAGGTGTTATCCATCACGGCATCTTGGTAGATAGGCACATGGATAGGCAAAACACTGTAGTCTCCCGCAAAGTAGAAGTAGCTGCGCCAGTACTGGTGGCCATCTTCCACGATGCTGCGTGTACTCCAGAAGTTCATCTCCACCAGAGCGTCCATTGGCTGTGAGTGCGAGGCAAAGTTGCGCAACGTGTGGGGGCGCATACTGCTGATGATCGTCCAGAAGGAGTTACCCGTCGCAATCACCCGCATCGGCGCTGGGGCATCCCAGATGTTACCAAAGTATAGTGCAATCGGCTGGTACGACAAACGCTTGCGCTCGGGGTGAACGATATACTCATACGCCACATAGTCGAAGTATGATGGATACGGGCGGTTGTCGCTGTCGAGCGTGGTGATCATCACATCACTGTAGGCAATCCCCTGCTCGTCACAATAGCGCTGGAGCTGCTTGCCAGCATAGGTGATGTTACCACCCTTACCAATCACCTCATCAGGCATGTCCTTAGGGTGCATGATAGTCTGGAAGGTGAAGAATACATCGCCATACTCCTGCTTGAGGCGAGCGGCTGTGCGGGCAATATCCACCCCACCACGCTCCTCGTAGGCAAGGACAAGGATGATCTGTTTGTTGTTGTATGTTGTATTCTTAACTGACTCGATGGTAGGCTGCAAGACATCATACGACTCATTGTACGCCGCTACAATCACTGCTTGGTAGAGTTGCGATGGTCGCGGAAAGCTCGCTGGGTCGGCCGCCATAAGGCGGAGATTCTCGCGGTGCTCTTGGGCATGGAACTCGCGCTGATGCCGCTTCGGTAGTGGCTGCTGCTGGATGGCAGCATAGCTTGCTACTGGGTCTTCGAGCTGCTCCAGACGCTGCCGCCAATTGACTATCTGTGCCTTCTCCAGCTGGTGGTGGCCCGTTAGGGTGCGGTAGGCAATGCCAACCGAGCGGACAATCACACTCATCACCAAGACGAGAAGGTAGATAGACGCCCACAGTGGATTAACCAAAGACAAAATGATGAAGAGTATTAGCATCCCATAGCTTAAGAATGCTGGGAGAATTTCAAATAATCGGTAGAGGAGGGTGCGCTTGCCCATAGGCAGCTCGAGATCGTTGTGGTTCATTTATCGATACGCCAGGTGCATTACTGCTAATCCATACGAGGCAGCAACCAGCAGCACCAATACTGCTGCCGCCCCCACAAAAAGCGCTGTCTGGCGGCGCTGCAGGCTATACAGCTTAACCATCAGGCCAATGTGCACCACCATTACCAGCGCACCAAACAACACGAAACTGAGTAAATAATACCAATAACTCTTATAAAAATGCGCCTCGCCAAAGGCGGTGTAGCGCACATAAACCTGCACATCGCGCACCTGCAGCGTGAAGCCCATCACCAGCATATAGATGATACCCGCGACAAATACACCAATCAGCGCTGCAAAGAATGGCCGATCGGCTGCGATCGTGCGGAGAGGGGTGCGCAGAAAATCCTTCTTCTCTTTGGTCATAAACAAATGGAGCCGCTGACCGGACTCGAACCGGTGACCTACGCTTTACGAAAGCGCCGCTCTACCAACTGAGCTACAGCGGCATCACCGCTATATTATACTAGAGGTGAGGCGAAAATGGAAGGCAGCGCGGCGGGGATAGCCTGTAGAGGCTACCTCACTGCAGGGTGATGAATTATTGTGAGAGGGTTGTGGCTGAGGGTACGATGGCGGCGCTCTCCTCTCCACTCTCCTATCTGCTTGGTGGATGGCCTTCGTATGAGTCCTGATCTGATCATTATGCTGAGGTAATTTCTGTGCTAGCTCAAACTGCGGTAGTGAGTGGCTAGCGATTTTTCTCACAATATGTTCAAGACCGTCGCTCTCCTGGCGCTAGCCCCACCTCTCCATCACTTCATCCGATGGAGTGTGAAAACAGATTGCAATAATCTGTTTTCAGCCCAGCGCAAGAGGTCGATATCCAGTGAATATCGACCCTTATAGCGTTCCGGAGGAGGGAGTGTAGGAGGGGTGAGCGTAATACAAGACTCAGGTTCTACGATTCCTCTACAAACCTCTTGCGATTTTTAGTAATTGCTGCTACTATTGATCTAGCCTATGCGCTCGTAGTGAAGATGGCCTATCACGTCTCCCTGTCACGGAGAAGATCGCCGGTTCGAATCCGGTCGAGCGCGCCAGTATTGGATACGATATACCCTCTTGCAGTGCGTCAAGTGGGTGTTTTTATTTGGTATACAAAGAACTCCCTGTTGTAGCTCACATCATCTTCACCTCAACCCTCACACATCACAAAAACACCTCTGAGAGAGGTGTTTTTGCAGTAGTCCGATGCCAACGCTTAGCGCGTAAACTTCTCGTGCAACGCATGGTACTCGTAAATTTCGTCATCTGAGAACCAGTGGTTGATCTCTTGCTCAGCTTCCTCGGGATTGCCCGAAGCATGGATGAGGTTGGGCACACCCTTGTCTTCGTCGTTGGCATAGCCAAAGCTCATGTGCGAGTAGTCGCCGCGGATCGTCCCCATCTCGGCAGCCATTGGCTCGGTTGGGCCCACCAGCTTGCGCACCAGCTTGACAGCCTCTACTCCCTCAAACACCATGGCAATAACTGGCCCTTGCATCATAAAGTCCAGCGTCACCCCAAAGGCGTGCTTGCCACGGCGCGACACCATTTTGCCAATTTCCTCGTAGTGGCGGTAGTAATGATCGCGCGTTGGAGCAATCATCTTGACGGCCACAATCTTGAGGCCCACCCGCTCAAAACGGGTCAAAATCTCGCCGACAATCCCCCGCTGCACAGCGTCTGGCTTGAAGACGACCAAGGTCTTTTGCACATTATTGTTGTTGGGCACCGCTGTTGTTTCGCTCATAACGCTCCTTATCGTTAGGTTTGCTTGTATTATAGCGTATTGTGAGTGATCGCAAAACAGCTGATGGAGTACGAAACTCGTTGTGTGTTACGATACTACTATGCGAACACTCTTCCCTGTCTCCACTAAGGCTGCCATCTACAGCAAGGATGCCTCTCATATTCTTGTCATTTATATTAATAAGAACAAGAGCTGGGGCTTGCCTGGTGGGCATATCGAAGCAGGCGAGACACCAGATCAAGCAATCGAGCGCGAGCTTATGGAAGAGTGCGGCCTTGCCATACCACACCTCCAGCGCAGAGACTTCTTCCTCCATAGCGAGGGCAAGATTATCCTTGCCTATACAGGAGTCGCTCCCTTGCACACACTGCAATCAACTCAGCACAACTGCGAAGGTATCCCAACGTGGGTGACCCGTGCCGAGTTTGCTACTCTCACTATTGAACCACACTACAAAGAGCTTGTCCTTGCTGTCTGGCCCTCTACCAACACCTGATCTGCTATACCACCCCGCCTCCATTGTGGTATACTATGGCAAATGGCACAGCACTATTATATGCAAGATTTGATCATCGACTTCATCGAATATATGGAGGTGGAGCGTGGCCGATCGTCCAAGACAGCAGAGAACTACAAGCACTACCTCGAGCGCTTCGTTGAGTTTGCTGGTGCTGAGCTGACGGTCGATCAGATCACGCCCGAGTTGGTGCGGCGCTACCGCCTCTGGCTCAACCGCTACCAAAGCGTTTATGGCGAGGAGCTGGGCATGCTCACCCAGAGCTACCACCTCATCGCGCTGCGCGGCTTTCTCAACTACCTCTCCAAGCGCGACATCGCCAGCCTCTCACCAAGCAAGATCGAGCTTCCCAAGACGCACAAGCGGCAAGTCACGTTCCTCCATTATGACGAAGTAGAGCGGATGATTGATGCCGTGCCAAGCGATGGCAAAGAAGCCAACTTGCGCGACAAAGCCATCATCGAGCTACTCTTCTCCAGTGGTCTGCGCGTCTCGGAGCTGGTTAATCTCAATCGCGACCACATCAACCTCAAGCGCCGCGAGTTCATGGTACGTGGTAAGGGCCAAAAAGACCGGCCGGTCTTCGTTAGTAGCCGTGCCGCCGAGCAGATCGAGACCTACCTCAGCGCCCGGCATGATTCGCTCGACCCGCTTTTCATCAGCTATAGCCGCAACCACGGTGCCACAAACACCAGTGGCGACTTCCGCCGCCTCACGACGCGCAGCGTACAGTCGATGATTGGCAAATATGCCCGGCTCGCTGGCATCACCAAGCACGTCAGCCCTCACACTATGCGTCACAGCTTCGCGACCGACCTATTGATGAATGGTGCCGACCTACGCAGCGTCCAGAGCATGCTGGGCCACAGCAACATCAGCACTACACAGGTCTATACCCACGTCACCGACCAACACCTGCGCGACATCTTCGAGCAGTTTCATAGCGGGAGAGAACAGGGGTAGGAACCCTAGAAAGGAAACTATGAATAATATGTCATCACCAAGTAACAACATCCAGCCTTCGCGAGCAACTGAGCACAGGGGCTCGGATGGTAGTGTAATCAGAATGTTTGACCACAAAGAAGCGATGAGAGTAATCCTCGCTTGGGCGGACCATGACTGGCCGATGACCAAGCAACAGGCATTCGAGCTGCGAGATTCATTGGGGTGGCGTCTTGGCCCTGAAGGCAAAGGCTTTGTCAGCACAGTTCAAGTTGGTAGCGAGCGAGATGGATCCATTCTCTTCGATGATAGAACGGGGTATTTTAGCTCTATAAGGATACCATTAACAACTAAGATTCCTAGTGAATTGGAGAAAGAATTTGCAGATAAGCTTGATGACCTATATTCTGCGTGCGTGAAGTCTATGCAATCAAAATTTGGTAGAGGTAAGGACGATTCGGATGATACAATACTACACCATTCTTGGTACCTTCCTTCAAAGGCGTATGTCTCCATAGGCAGGTTCATTGACAAGACAGTTTATGATAATACAGACATCCGCTATACCGTAAGCGTCACAATAGAGTCTCCAGCAATGAAGGATATAACCGACGCAGAAAATGCCTACTTCGAGTACTTTGGGCCAGATGCGCCGTAAATAACATCCCCTTCTTATACATAAATATAGGTCGCTATTCTAAATAATAGCGACCTATCTATTTCAGATTCTCATTCCTACGGATTACACGACGTGCCCAGTGGCCCGGCTTCGTCGTTGGTGACGTAGAAGTTTTTGCAGAGGCTGCCAGTGATGTCGACGCCTTGCTCTGGGAAGGTGAAGCTGCCGTTGGTGTTGAAGCCGACATTGACGCGGCTTTTGATGCGACGGAAGATGGTGTCTGCCCGGCCGGTGGAGTCGATTTCGGGCTGGACGGTGTCGAACTTCGTCACGCTAGTTGCCCGTTTGAGCGAGATCTTGACAGCCGAGGCTTTGTACAGGCTGGTCACGCGCAAGAATGCCACACGCGAGCCCGCTGGCACAGACTCACCGCCGGCCATCTGGAGGACGGCTTGGCAGGCGTAGCCACCACCGGTGTAGCGCGCGTTGGAGCACGGCACGGCATTAACGGTCGTTTGGGCACCACTGTCGCTATTGGCGCGCAGGCCAGGGCGTTGGATGGTGAGTGGATTGGCATTGTCGGTGATGATGCTGGGGCGCAAGAAGTTGGTCGAGACTTGGGCGCTGTCGAGCTCGCTCAGGCTCACACTTGTCTTGGTGGGCAAGACAGCCTGGGCCCGGATGAGCGCTGGAGCGTTGGGGCTCCACTGGTCTTTGCGCGGCAACGAGCGGAGGTCGCCAGAAGTTGGCGTCTCGATGGAGGCAACTTCGTTGTCGCTGTTTTTCTTGCGCATCCACTCGATCTGCACACTATCAAAGGCATCTGCGCCAACCAGCGGAATGACGGTGGACTCCCCTTCTGCTAGGTCGAGCTTGACATCCTCAGTCTTGGCCTCGATCTTGACGCAGGTGTAGGCTTGGTTGAGCGTGCTGCTGCCACTACTGGTCTTAATGGTCGTCTCACCACTGACGGACGACACCACACCAGCTGCTGCCACGGTGTTGCAGCGCTGCTGCTCGATGGCACGGCGGGCCCGCTCATTACCCTTGAGCGCCGCACGAATAACACGCTTGCCATCCTCCACCCCAGCAACCGCTGAGTCATAGGCACTCTGCGAGAGGTCGTTGTTGCTGGCGCGCTGTTGCTCCTGTACCATCAGACGGATAAAGCTCACTGTTACTACCGTGATCAGTACTGTTGAAAACATCACCACAAAGAGCGACACCATGCCGGCCTGTTGCTGCTTGTTGGTCTGCTGTTGTATCCACCTCATCATTCTACCCCTGTATCAATGTCTCAAAAATATTAATGGCGCAGAAGTTGTAATTAGCACTGTCATTCGTGGGTGGTTTGCAGGTCTGGTTGGCGGTATTGATCGTATCTTGCTGGTTCGTCCCAATGACGAAGCGGAGGCGGTAGATGGTGTGCGTGCCCTCGGTCGATTCGATAGCGGGATTGATTTGTAAATCGCGCAGCGCCAAATCCCCCTCGCGTGAGCCCAGCAGCTCCGTTGCTTTGCTGAGGAAAACATCGGTCGAGTACGTGCCACGAGCCGTTGGGTTGCAATACTGTGCACCAGCATCAGCCACACGGGCTAGGACAATCATATCACCGCGCACATCACCCTGGCGTGTGTCGTTTTGGTAGCGGATGGCACTGCCTTGCTGTAGCTTGGCGGCTGGGCTCCACACATACGACATCGTACCAAAGCATAGACGTCCCAACCCACCGCCTTTGTCTGGCGACACATAGCGGATCCCATCCGCTGAGGCCAAGGCATCGCGTCGGAAGGAATCGGCTACATCGCGCCCTGCGAGGTTGATTGATTTGAGCGTCACCCCCTTTGTATACAAGCCAATGATCTGCAGCGTGGAGGTCGTAATGGCAATAAGCAGCACTGAGAGGAAGCTCATCGCCAGCAGCAGCTCGATGAGGGTAAAACCTGACTCTTTGCGCTGTACAGTCTGCCGTTGCTTCTCTCCTTGTGTTTTACCTTTGTTAGCGCGCCACATCATACAACCTCGTTACTGTGCCAATCGTCATTGGCTTATCGCTCGCTACAGTCGGCCAGCAGGCAGAGACATACACATCGTAGGCGAGGTTGGCATTGGCACCCTCTGCCTTGACAATCTGGACGAAGAGCCCTTGTGCCCGCGGATCATTGCCAAAGTCTACCTTACTGTAGGTTGTGGGTTCAGGTTGGTAGCTCGCATTGGTCGGCTCGAAGAGACGGATGACCTGCTTACCCGTGGCTGCATCGGCCCGCGGCGCAACAAAGAATGCGCCGCGCCCCCGCAATGTATCTGGCGAAAGGCGGCAGTTGCTCTCAGCGAGCTCGCTCAGCGTAATGGGCGTGGTCGTACCTACCTTGCCTTTGATGGTCTCCCACAGCTGCTGGTTGACTGCCTGCTGAGCAGTCCGAATCAGCAACACCTGCGAGTCGATCTGCTGCCGCACCTGCGTTACCTCCAGCGAGCGCTGCGCCAGTGCCATACCTTGGTTCATAATCATAAACGCCCCCACAATCACCATACTAAACAGCACGAAGGCAAACATCACCTCAATGATCGTATCACCCCGCTCGTGGCGACGCCCTAGCATTGGCCTATTCCTCCACCGATCAACTTCACACTGCTGGCCGAGCTGCCACCCCGGGCAATCACTGCCCCACTAATGCCAGTAAAGACCAATCCATCGGGGTCGATACAGAGGTTGGTGTCGCCTTTTTGGGCGTCATTATCAGGCGAGAGAACGGTCATCGGGTTGTCTGTGTTGCCAATGTAGGTCTTGATGGCACCGCTGGAGGGTGAGCGCACGATCAAATACGAGTGGCGCGCACCCTGCCGCAGCGCTGTTTCCCAGGCTAGTTCATACGTAGTCGTCTGGCTGGCGGTGTCTGACTGGACAAGCCCAGAGCGAGTCAGCGCCTCATAATCCGTTGCTGCAGCTGAGCCATCACGCGTGGCATAGATCGTCCGTGCGATGAGGCTCCGGCCATCGCGGCCAGTGGTAATAAACCGCCCAATGATGGTGCACTCACTCGTGCCCGGCACCTGCGGGGTAATGCTCTGGCTAATGCCGCTAGTGCTGCAGCCAAGGTTGCGGTCGTGATCGTTCTGGACATTCACCACCCGGTCGTACTCCCCCTGGAAGAAGCTCACCAGCGAATGGGTGGCATCGCGGTAGCGCTGGGCATTGACCGTCGCGCCTACACCTACCATAATCCCGGCTGCCATTGCCCCACTCACCGCCAAAAACAGCATCATCTCAATAATGGTGAACCCTGGCTTCACTGGCATACTCATAACCTCTCTAGTATAGCACAAGCAGCATTAGCGGCACAGGGCGATGAGGCGATTCTGGGGAGAGATAATACCTCTGCACAGCTTAGGTATAGAGCGCAAAAACCAGCCGCTCATGGGCTGGTCTCTGCTTGGTTCACTTCGAAGGGTTTTACTGCCTACTGCGTCTCTTCACCAGCGAGTAACTCCGCCTCAGCATCTTGCATAGCAGCAAGGACGAGCTCGTATGCCTTTGGGTTAGTTGACTTACCTAGCTCGCCAACACGAAGCACCTTTGCCTCGTCATTATACCGGCCAGCAAAGCTCACTAGCACTGTCCCTGGCTGGTGAAAATTACGGTAGCGATTCTTCCGTTCATCTGTTAGTGGTCGATCGGAATACACTTCGACTGCTGGGCCAGTTACAATGCTAATGGCGTAACCACCCTTATTATACTGAGTTTCATCATGTGGGTCAGTGATATTGCAGTCGTCGCTCCCTTTATATATCAAGTCTTCTTCAGTTTGTCCCCAACTACTATCATCATATGCACCCTTGGGGAGAAACCGCGCTACAACGGCCGTCTCATCCTGAACATAGGCCCCGCGCGAATATCTGTTCTCACCACCAACATAGCTAGTGACAGCAATATGCTTGTCCTCAGGCCGGCTACCAAAGCCATTCTCTGCCAATACCCCGCCGATCCGCTGTATTTCATTGGCGATATCCTCACATCGGCGTTCATTGTCTTCTCTGGCAAGGTCTGCTTTAATCTTTTGTTCAGCCTCTTCCATTCGCCGAGTATACTCATCATTTATTCCCTCCCTAAACTCTTGGGTCTTTGGCATTGGAAAGTCTCGCAACTCTGGCTTATACGGTTCTTGTTGTTTTGTCTCACCACTCAGTGGCTGGTCATATCGTGGCATCATATCTCCTTGGAGTTAGGTGTTTATGATGCCTATAGTACTCTCTCTCTCTGGATTGTCAAGTATTACACCAGGTTTGCAAGAAGGAGCAAGCCTACCCAGCCGAGGCTTTAGAAGCCCAGCGGCAATGCCACCAGCGCGTGCAAGATATGCCCACCAAACAAGAGCGAGATAACGCAGCCAATGATAAGTAGCGGCCCAAATGGCACCTGCGAGCGCGTATTGAGCTGGCCGCGCACCAGGCCTGGCAGGACGATGATACACCCCAGCATGTTAGAGAAAAACAGCATCATAAAGGCCAGGTGCCAATCGCCCAGGAGCAGCGCCAAGCCCACGCAGAGTTTCACATCGCCAAAGCCAATCCACGCCCCGCGCGAGATGGCGTACAGCCCACCATACAACCCCGCCAGCAGCGCCACCGCCCCCGTGAGCGATACAAGATCAACATCGTGTAGCGTCGCAACCCGCACCAGCACGAAGAGTGCACCCAGTGCCATCAAGCCATAGTTAAGCGGGTCGGGCAGGAGCTGCCACTTGGCGTCATACGCCGCGAGGATCATCAGCACCAAGGCCACCACCACCCACACAGCAAAGAGCAGGCTACTGGCTGGCAGTGCCCATGGCCACACCAGGTACGACAGTGCCAAGCCCACCCCCAGCACTAGCTCCATCACCAGCTCGAACCAACCAATGAATTGCTGACAATAACGGCAGCGCCCACCGGTGGACAGCCAGCTCACTACGGGGAGCAGATCATACCACGCCAGCACATGCCCACACTGCAGGCAGCGCGAGCGGTCGTCTCGCACTGTACCTTGCAAGAGGACGCGCAGTTGGCGCCATTCGTGTTTATCGTAGGGGTGGCCGGTTTGCTTATCAGTCCGCAGTTGCCGCGCACGCACCCGCCACACTTGCGCGCCCGCAAAGCTACCCAGCACTACACCGAGGAGGAGCAGTGCGCCTGCTATCAAGATCGTCATACCTCACTAGTATAGCAAAGATGTGCAAGAACGTGCTACATCATCACGCCCTACCGAAGGCTCGTATAGACATGCCATCTGGCTAGAATATGCAGCAGATTCTCCTGACCGTTTGATCGCTGGCCTTCTAGAATATTTTCTTACACAAGTATGATTCAGCAAATCGTGTGCTCCACCACAAAAAAGACTGGCACCCTTTGGTACCAGCCATCTTCTTGTGTGTCTTTTGCCCCTACTACGACTCGAGGCAGTATGCTACGCCGTTGCCGCCTGCCTCAAGCTTGGTGACGACGACGAACTGCTTGGATGTGCCCTTCTTGAGAGTAGCACCATCAGAGTTGGTGGCGTCGCAGCGCACACCCTTGACGACGATGGCGCTCTCGGTGGTGGGTGTTACGGTACCATTGCCTGCGTTATCTTGGACGGTGATACTCTCTTTGTCGAGGTTCGAGAGATCGCCCAGATAACCCTTGAGGCCCTTGCTGTCGGGGAACTTCCCACGGTTGTTTGATGTGTATTGCGTCACGGCAGCAGCGATGTTTTGCACATCATTCTTGCGTGCTGTGTCGCGCTGACCCCGCTGCAGAGCAGGCAGCGCCACAAAGACCATCAAGAATATCAAGGCGGCAATCGCCAGCACCAGCATCACCTCGATGATGGTAAACCCTTCTTGCTTCGCTTGGTGTTGTTTCATACTTCTCCTTTGTACCAATGTACGAATATGCTTACGTTACTGCTATCATAGCGTAGAATAGCAACGTTGTCTAGGTTTTGTTCGCACAAGATGATAAGCCTATGCGGAGAGGCGCAAAGCTGCGCTATGTTGCCGGTATTTTGGGTGTGATTGCTATAGAAAATGTCCTAAAAATGGCTTATTCTCGCGTATTTCCTGCTGAAAACCATAGGCACGACATATTAGTCGAATACACCCACTTTATCTCACGCTTACACCCTATCGCTCCCCTCCTCCCGAATACAAAAAAGGTCGACACTTCCCAAATGTCGACCTCTTACATCGAGCTGAAAACCGGTCATAATGACCAGTTTTCACACTCTATCGGAGGAACTATCCCCTACTTCTGCGGCACGTCGATGTATTCTTGCACTTTGCCGTCGCTTTTTAGCTGTGCGACTTGCTTAGTAAGCTCGGTGAGGGGGATGTAGAGATAGGTGAAGCGGATTTTGCTATCGTTCTTCTCATTTACTTTGACGAAGTAGTAGCCACTGTCTGTTGTGCTCTTGATAGCACCAGAGGGTTTGCCGGGCTCGAGCTTGGCGATCTCACTCACCGCGAGGCCGTTGTAACTACTGGCAAGATTGATCAGGCCAGAATCCCCCACCTGCGGCTTGCTCCGGCCACTGCCACCAAGCTGGGTCGCGATTTTGGCAAATTCACCATTGCTGCTCGCCACCAGCCCAGCGGCTTTGCGCTGCAGCTCATCGGCCGTCTTATCAACCGCAAAGGCTACTCGAGCCCGCACAATGCTGCGCCGCACTGCCTGGCGATAATCCGATGGCGACCAGTTATACATCATGCGCGACGATGCATCATACGTTTCTTGGCTAATCTTGCCATTAGCGGTGTTGCGCTGCTGCTCGATAACGGTATCAATGTCTTGCTCACTCACCGTGATGTTGTGCTGGCGTGCCAACTTGGCAGCGTAGGTATCAACCAGCGCCCGGTTGAGCGACTCACGCTTGATGTGCTTGAGCTGCTCACGGCCATCATCACTGTCGATGCGGATCTCATCGTACTTGCCTAGATAATACTTAGATCCCCGATACTGCACCAGGTAGTCGCTATAGCGCACCAGCTCACCATCAATACTAGCCACTGGCACAGGAAAGATCTGCGTCATGCGGTAGAGGAGGTTGTTGGAGCTTTGGGCAATGTAGAGCTGCTGCCACGCCACTGCCGCCAGCAGCAAGGCCGCTACCAGCGCCACAATGATCGTGTTGATAATCACCCGCCGGCGCGACGTCTGGACGGGGTGCTTAAACTTGCGCCCACCAGCCAATATCTCTTCGCGATGTGCCGCCACCGTCTCGTTGGTGATGCGCTCGAACTTCTTGGGAGTGTTGGGGTTGGCTGTGCCCGCCTCTGTTTTGGCAGATTTACCTGCTTTCTTGCCCTTTCGCTGCGGCTTGAGCGCTGCCAGGCGATCCTTCAGGCCAGTGGCTGGGGTGGCCGATGCGGCTTGAGTGCCATAGCGGCTGCGTTTGGGTTTTTTGCTTGGTAATTTCATGGTGATACTCCTGCTGCTTGTGCTGCGCGCTCCGCCTCGCTGACGGCATCTTGCAGCTGATTGTAGATCTGCTCGGGATGATCGACATTGCGGATGATGAGATCGCCCACAAATGTTTGGATCACAATCGTACCAAAATGAAACACCTCACCCGAGAATCCTGGTATATTATAGCTGATATTTTGAATTTTTGCCAAGCTCAGCTCCACCACATCGGTACCAAAAAATCCTTTTTGCGTCACCTGGCGGATGCGCTGGTCGGTCACGATGTAGTAGGTGTAGCGCCACATCAAAAAATGATAGCAAAAGCCAATAGACCCCAAGACGAGCCCCACCACCGGCAGCAAGAACAGCTCCAGTGTGTCTTGCCAGATCAGTGGTGGAATCGCCCCCACCGCCAGCGGCAGCAGCAGCATATAGAACCCCTTGCGCATGGCAATAATATGCCGCCGAAAGACAAACAGCAACTCCTCACCCTCGCGCTGCCCATTAAATGCCTTGGTCTGTGCCATTACTCCCTGCCTTTTTGTGTGATGATTGTTATGCTTTTCTTGCTGTCCATTGTAGCACGAACTTGACACCACTTGGTGCCAAACCTCGCTGCCGGCTGCTACTCCTTACGCTCACCCTCCCCACACTCCCTCTTCAGGAACACTATAAGGGTCGACGTCTCCCAGACGTCGACCTCTTGCGCTGGGCTGAAAACTCGTTATTACAACGAGTTTTCACACTCCATCGGATGAAGTGTGGGAGGGTGAGCTAACACATAAGAAGCAAAAGCTTCAGTGATTCACCCCCCTTGACACCACCCCACAACCCCTGCGTATAATGAGGTCATGCATACTATGCGGAGCATTTGTATATGGTGACGGCTGGGCGATTTATTCATAAGCGCCGCACTGCTGCTGGTGCCGGAGCGCCACCAGTGCCACCGCCGCACCACCCACCAGCTGCGCCACCACCGCCAAAGGTACCAACGCCAGTGGCCGTCGACCCCACCGAGCCAATCGCAGCACCTAACTGGCAGCGTCGCCTTGGCCATGGCATCGTGCGAGCGCTCTGCATGCTTGCGGCGGGAGCGCTTGGTTGGCTATGCTACCTCTGTTGGACAAGTGGCGGCACACGAGCCATGCCAGCCGACTTTATGGCTTGGGTCGTCTCATTCGCCCTCTTCTCCTCCGCCATTATGTTCGTGGCGCTGCCTGCAGCCGATGGAAAGATATGTCTGACTGGGTACGATGGGCAGCTGAGGTAGTTGGTGGGTTTGGAAGGTAATAAAACCCCACGTTTTTCATTTCATAGCTCTGCGCTTACCATCACAAGATACTCAAACAAAACAAAAAAACTCGCCGTTACCTTGGCGAGTTTTTGCTATAGCAAGTCAACACACTTAGCGGCGTACTATACAACTATCAGGCTATTCTTTATTACTGTTGTGCCTGGCCGAATTTGCAATAGCAACAACGGCGGCTGCGACATCAAATCTAATGCCAGTATTTTCGGCGATTTCTCGCGACAATCCAACACCATCTCTACCGTCAACTCCTGGCTGATCACAGAGTCTCTTATATTCATCTGCGCCAGCTCGAGCTATAGCTCCACATGAGTATAGACAAAATCCCCGCTCGGCTTGACACACAGGATATCACGCTCGCTGTATCGTGTTGTTGCAGTGCCACCCATTTCATGATTGGGAGCAAACCGTACCACGCAGCGTGCATCTTGGCTTCCCCTCATTTCTGCAAGGGCGCGCTGGATGCCGTGCGGCATGTGACTGTTGGCTGGCTCGTCGGGCCATGTTGTGCTAGTATTGCGCTGCCAATCGGTGCAACGCCGCTGCTCACAATCGGCAAATGGCCGTGTCTGCAGTAGCTCATCCACGTGTGCTATACGGCCTGTAGCTACAGCATCCTTGCGTGTCCGGCCAAGCGACTCGGGGAAGACCGCTGCATACTGCTTTGATACCAGTGGTAGGGCTTCATCACTCAGCCGATCGTCAAAGAAATCCGCCCCATTTAGTTGGTGTCCAAAAATCAGAAAACAAAAAATCACTACACCAACCAGCACAGTGATAACAGCAAGGCTACTAATCGTGATAATGAGAGCTATATTGGTACGAGGCTTCATGATACTCGTATCATACTCTTTTTTTTGTGATGTATGCAACTATAGACTGTGGTATTTTGGTACCCCGGATAGGAGTCGAACCTACAACCTTCTCCTTAGGACGGAGCCGCTCTATCCAGTTGAGCTACCAGGGCATGGGTATAGTATAGCATGCTCGTTACGCTGAAGTGAACTGTGCTAGGCAATGAAAAGCCGAGGCATGGACACGTATCCAACCCCGACTATGGTGCACTCTTATACTATCATAAATGGCTATAGAGAATCAGACTTTCTCTTATGGGATCGTCACAAGACCCAAGAATCGCGCATAGCCCAACAGTTAGGGCAGCATCACACCAAACCGAAAATGTTCCGGCCAGAATAGATACAGAGATCGCCCGCTTGCTTGATCGCTGGCCTTCTAGAATATTTTCTTGTTTGATGTGATGCCGCTCTGGGCCTCAGTAAAGTTTCAATATTCTGGCTGCAAGCACTACGTCAGCTGCCCTACCAAGCTATATATCGGGAAGAGGATGGCTGCCACCATGCCGCCAGCCACGATGGCGAGGACGACCATCAGGACGGGCTCGATGGCGGTGGAGATGTTGCGGATTTCTTCGTCTAGCTCGTCTTCGTAGACCTGGGCGGTCTTGCCCATCATTTCGTCGATCTTGCCCGATTGCTCACCAATCTTGATCATCTGAGGCACCATTGGCAAGATGTAATCCTCACGGCTCAGTGAGACAGACAGCGCTCGCCCACCCTTGACCTTCTCGGCAGTCCGGCGGATGGAAGCCTCGATAATCGTATTATTGACCCCTGTTGCGGTGATGTCGAGCATGTCGAGCATCGGCACACCAGTGGCAAGCAGCGTCTGGCCGGTGCGGGTAAAGCGCGCCATATAGAGCTTACGAAACATGCTGCCAACGAAGGGCATGTTGAGCTTAAGCGTATCGAAGGTGCGCGTGCCGGGGCCTGTCTTGGCGTATTGGCGGGTGAAGTAGATGGCACCCACCAGCAAGATCAGCTCCGCCCACCAGAAGCTTGCAGTAAACTTCGCCACGGCGATCAGCGCCGCAGTGAGAAATGGCAGCGTCTTGTGCATATCACTATATAGCTTCTCAACCTGTGGCACCACCACGAGCAGCATAAAGAGCATCACGCCCATGATCACTGCCAGGACGATGGCTGGGTACGTCATAGCACCGCGGATCTTGCTCACCATGGCGGCGTCCTTTTCTTGCTGGGAGGCAACCCGCTTGAGCGCTTGGTCGAGCGTACCAGAGGCCTCACCAGCGGTCACGAGCGACAGGTAGATTTTGTCGAAGATCTCGGGGTGTTTGCCAAAGGAGTCCGACAGCTGCCGGCCACCCTCAACATCGGCAATGATTTCTTGGATAATCTCTTGCAGCTTCTTATTCTCCGTCTGCTCCAGCACCGTGCGAAGGCTCTGCGACAGGGGTAGCCCCGCACCGATTAGTGTTGCGAGCTGGCGCGTAAAGACCACCTTGTCTTTGGTGGTCACACGGCGCGTCAGGCTACCAAAGAGCCCACCGCTCTCATCGACTTCTTTGATGTCGAGCGGAACGAAGCCTTGCTCAGTCAAAACGCGTGCCGCTGCCATCTCAGACTCGGCCTGGACGATAGATTTGATGATGGTGTCGGTCGCTTTGTCGCGTGCTTCGTAGTTGAACTTTCGCATTGATTATCCTCTCATTAAGCGCTCAAATTCGGTGAGGTCAACCGCAAACTCGCGGGCGCTATCATATGTCACGGTGCCACTCTGGACCAGGCTCACCAGTGTGCGATCCATCGTCTGCATGCCTTGGTCGGCCCCAGTCTGGATGATGGCATCGAGCTGGTGGCTCTTGCCTTCGCGGATGACGTTGCGCACCGCTGGGTTGGCTACCAAGACCTCAGCGGCCACCACTCGCCCACCACCGATGGCTGGCACGAGGCGCTGGCTACAGATCGCCATCAAGATATTGGCCAGCTGAGCTCGAATCTGCGGCTGCTGATGCGGCGGGAAGACGTCGATCATGCGATCGATACTCTGGGCTGCACTGTTGGTGTGCAGGGTGGCAAACACCAAGTGGCCCGTCTCAGCAATGGTGATGGCAGCACTAATCGTCTCAAGATCGCGCATCTCACCAATCAGCACAACATCTGGGTCTTGGCGTAGACTGGAGCGCAGCGCGGCGCTAAAGGAGTAGGTGTCGTAGTGCACTTCGCGCTGCACGACCACCGAGCGCTTACTCTTGTGAGTAAACTCAATCGGGTCTTCGATGGTGATGATGTGGTGTGACTTCTCAGTGTTGATCTTATCGATCAAAGCAGCAAGGGTGGTCGACTTACCACTACCAGTTGGCCCCGTCACCAGCACCAGGCCACGCGGGAAGTCGGCGAAGGTCATGACGACGGGCGGCATACCGAGCTCGGTCACAGATTTGATCTCATTCGGGATCAAACGCAGCGCGGCCGCCAAGTTGCCCCGCTCATGAAAGGCATTCACCCGGAAGCGCCCAAGATTACCAAAGGCAAAGCTAAAGTCGAACTCTTTGTCCTTCATCAGCACCTGCTGCTGGTCTTGGTCGAGAATAGCAAAGACGAGCCGCTCCACCTGCGCTTCGTCTAGCGGGCCAAAGCCCGCCACAGGGGTCAGCGCACCATCGATACGCAGCATGGGGGGTAGCCCCACCTGAATGTGCAAGTCTGAGGCGCGGCGGCGCACCACATCCTCGAGCAGGACTTCTATGCGTAATTCTCTATTTTCCATGGTTGTTGTTGGTTCCTTTCTTATGCTATGTCTGATGTGACACGGTTGACTTCCTCCAGGGTGGTAATCCCTTGCAGCGCCTTGAGGTAGCCATCTTGGCGCATCGTGATCATCCCTTGCTCGATGGCTTTCTTCTGGATCTCGGTACTCGACGCTCGGGCGGTAATGAGCTGCTGGATCTCCTCTGTCACTTCCATCACCTCAAAGAGTCCGGCTCGGCCGCTGTAGCCCCGTGGTGTGTTGGCCGTGTCGCGCCCCCGCACTAAGCGGTAGGATTTTTGGCCAGCTAGCGGCAAGTCACTATAGCCAAGGTCGGCCGAAATTTTGGCTGCCTCGGCCTTGGTCTTGGGCAAGAGATGCCCGACAGTACTGAGGATCATCTCCGTCTCGAGCGGGTTAGACCAATAATTCTCGTGCTGCGGCCCAATCCGGCGTACCAGGCGCTGGCCAATGATAGTATTAACGGTGCTAGCAATGAGGAATGGCTCGATATGCATATCGAGCAAGCGCGGCAACACCCCCGCTGCCGAGTTGGTGTGGAGCGTACTAAAGACAAGGTGACCCGTCAATGCTGCCTGGACGGCGAGGTTGGCCGTCTCGTTGTCGCGGATCTCCCCCACCATCACCACATCGGGGTCTTGGCGGAGAATACTGCGCAGACCATTGGCAAAGGTGAGACCAACGTCACTATTGACCTGGATCTGGTTGACTCCCTCCATTTTGTATTCCACGGGGTCTTCCAATGTGACGATATTGATGGTATCGTCCTTGATTTCTTTGATCAGTGCATAGAGGCTGGTCGACTTACCACTACCAGTTGGGCCACTGGTGAGGATCATCCCATTGGGGCGGTGAATCCCCTGGCGAATGAGCCGGAGGGCGCGCCCAGCATAGCCCATCTGCTCGAGCTCGAAGGATGTGCCAGTCTTGTCTAGCAAGCGGATCACCACCTGCTCACCCCACACCACTGGACTAATGGCAATACGGAGATCAACTTCCTTATCTGCCACCTTAACGGCAAACTGCCCATCCTGCGGGATACGGTGTTCATCGATCTTCAACTCAGACAGGATCTTGATCCGACTCACTAGTGCTGGCTCGATACTCTTAGGTAGTTGCATAACTTCGCGCAGCACACCATCGACACGGCAGCGAATCTTGAGCGACTTCTCGAGCGGCTCAATGTGGATATCGCTCGCACGGCTCTTTACGGCGTATTCAAGGATAGTACTTAGGGCGCGGCTAATTGGTGAGTCTTGGACGATTGTCTTGATATCGCCCCGAGCTTCAGCGGCTGCCTCGGCCTGCGACACTTGAGCGGCCACGTTCACGCTACTGAGGTCGGTGCGGTACTGCTCGAGCACATGACGCACCCCAGCCTCCGACGCCATAAAGACCTTGAGTGGGCGCTGGACGCGGTTAGCAAGGTAATCGACCGCCTGGACGTTGTTGGCATCAATCATCGCTACCGCCAAGCGGTTCTGCACCTCGGCTAGTGGTACTGCCATAAAACGCTCGGCAATGTCCGATGGCAAAAGCGTGAGGATATCTTGGTCGACAATCGTATTGGTGAGATTAACATACGGCACACCAGACACATGGGCAATCGCCCGGGTAAGCAACTCGTTATCGATCGCCGACTCATCAGTTAGCACAGTCAGCAGTGGCCGGCCACTCTCGCGCGCCAGCTTAGTAGCATCATCAAGGCGTTGGCGCGTGATCAGCCCTTCGTCGACGAGGAGTGTGGTGAGTTTTTCTTGCATATCACTTGTCATCAGTGCCACACGCTACCTCTGTTATTTCTGCTGCGACTGCCCAATGATCGTTTCGACCGCTGGGTTGATCGCCTCCTTATTAAACACTGCGCTGTCTGGTTCATCAATCGTATCCGAGAGCTTCTCGACTGTCTCTACCTTGGTGCCACGCTGCGGCATTTGCAAGAATGGGATACTACTCGCCACAAAAAACGCCACCACTACTGATATACTAGCGATCAAGATAATCATTGCGATGTCGGTCTTCTTCATGGTTTGATGTCCTTTTTCTTTAGCTCGATGGTTTTGGCTGGCGAGTAGTAGGCGTGGGCCGAGATCTTCATGGCGACTTTGCTATCAGTCCGCTCAATGGTCATACGGTCAATCTCAATCACGCGGATGGAGCGCTCGAAGCGCTGCAAAAGCTCGCGCAGAGCGTTGGGGTTACTGGCCGATACCTCCATAGTGAAGTGAATGGACTGCAAGTTGCCATTGCTGGCGGCGGCACCAGTGCTATTTGATGACTCGCTATCGTCCGTTTGGTCGATATTAAGCGAATCGAGTGACACGCCTGCCACGCCATTGACTAGCTTAGACTGGAGCGATGCACCCAGCGCGAGAGCATTATCCTCCGCTGGCAGAGCATCAAGCACCACCTGGAGAGCCTTCTCATCATTATTGATGCGGCTGGCATTGAGGTGTGAGTTGGTCTCGAGCACCTTCAGCTCGCCGCGTAGCTTCTCGACTGCGTCGTTGTTGTTCTTGAGTACGGCAGCAGTATTATTTTTCTCGCCAAGCACCCGCTCTTTAAAGATAATTTGCTGCACCAAAAACCACGATATCACCAGTGCGAAACCCACAATTACTGAGGCTCCAGCCACCCAGAGGAACATCACTCGGCTGGATTGCTCGATCTGTTGGCGCTTGTGGATGGCGGCGTCTTTCTTACTCATTTAGTTCTTCTCCTTGTTGGTCGCCTTGGGCGTAAAGAGGCTATCGGGCACATGTAGGCGTGAGTCAGTCACATTAGTACTGCCAGTTGGGGCTTCAATGCGCAGATTCTTAGAGCTATTAGCGAGAAGCTCCTTGGGGTAGGTAAAGGTCAGCTTGAAGCGCAGCACCTTAGCTCCACTGGCGTCCTCACCATAGCTGGTATCGCTCACGGTAACATCGTCAGCCAGCTTGACGGTCTGGACACGGTTATCGCCATCGGTGTAGCTCAGCTTGGTGTTGAGGATCATTTTCTTGAGCTTGTCTGTCGCCTCAAAGCTGTTGGCTGCCGACCCCTCGATGGAGAGCTTCGTCTCAGACGGATCGAGGCTAACGGTCGACATCTTCACATCATTGGGCGCAGCAGGGTTAATAGCACTGAGCACATCGAAGATACGCGAGTCGATGCTCTTATCCTTGTGCATTGAGGAGAGCTGAGCTAGTTGGTTTTGGATGGTGACAATCTGATTAGCATCTTTAACACTACTAATCTTGCCGTACTGGTCTTTGATCTCGTTGTCAGTCAGCCACTCGCGAGCGCTCTGCGTACCAACATACACCACTAGCAGCGCCACCGCTGCACCAGCAATGATGCTCACGAGAATGGAGAGCGATATCACACCATTGCGCATGCGCTGGGCATGCAGGTATTCGCGCTTGACATCAGGAATGAGGTTAATCTCTATCATGCGTCGTTCCTCCGTTTTGCGAGGCCGACTGCTGTGGCAAACTCTGGTGCGACGTTAGCCAATTGCTCTTGGCTCGTCTGCGGCATATGGATACCGTGCCAGGGGTTACCCGGGGCAGTCGGGACCTCTACCTTAGCCGCAACATACTCGCTGAGATGTGGAATCATCTCGCCAAAGCCTGTCAGCGTAATGCTCGACACCTGGGCGCTAGCGTAGCGCGTCTGGAAGAATTTGATTGATTTAATAAGCTCGCTCGCAAAGTTATCCAGCGCACCCTCAATAGCACGCACCACCTGCCCATCGAGCTTATCCTCCGCTAGACCAAACTTGAGAATGAACTGCCGAGCTTGGTCCTCCTGAACGCTGAGGTTTTGTACTGCCGACTTGACGAGGCTGCTGACACCAGACGGAATAGTCCGAACGAGGCGCGGTGCCCCACCGTAGATAATGGCGAGGTCAGTCGAGAGTTCACCAATATCGATCAGCATCACCGCAGCACCGTTTGCCGCTTGCTGAGGCGGTGCAAAGGCACGCACCATCGCAATTGGGTCGGGCTCGATAGCAATCACATTCAGTCCGAGACCCTCGATAAACTCAAGCTGATCCTCACTATACCCCTTCGATACACTACTAATCAGCACCTCTTGCTGATCGCTCGCATGGAGCGATGGCCCAAGCAGCACCCAATCTACCTTAGCGTCGTCCGACATCGGCACATATTGGTCAATTTGGTATTTCATCGTGGCACGTAGCTCGGCATCGGAAACTTGCGGCACATCGACCACTGTTGTAAAGGTCTTGTTGGAAGGGAGGCCAATCGCAACATTCTTCGTCTTGATACCACTCTGGCCCACGGCAGTCATAATAACTTCGCCCAGGCGACGGCGCGACTCTGGTGCATCGCTGCTAGTAATACGGCGGTCAACGGGCGCATACCCATGTGCTACGAGCTCCCACTCGTCGCCAGCTGGTGCTAGCTGCAAAACCCGCACGGCATTGGTACCGATATCGAGTGCAAAGAAATCGCCCGACCCTTTTTGAAACTTCATACTCATCTATTATACATAAGCGACATTGGTTTAGGCAAGGGGGTTAGTGGAGGAAAATATGCCAAACTTGCACTGCAAAACTTCCTACCCGCCTCACCCTTATCAGGCATATTAGCGGATCGATATCTCACATGTCGATCGCGCGTTGATGCTCATATGTTATGTGCCAAATCTCACGCTTTCCACTATTTCTCGACATGATGCAGAGAAAGATAAAGAGTTCTTAACCATGACTACACCTGAGCTAAAACCGCGGTGCGGCTTCTGTTGTGGTGGCGGTGGTGATGGGCAGGTCGTTGTTTTTATTGTAACGCGAGCCCCACATAAAGACATCGGCACGTTGGTTGAGTACCTCAGCAGCTTCGGCGAGGTTATCCTTCTCAGCGCCAAAGGTGCGGCGCAGCTGGAGCTGGCGCGCCATGATGGTACCGTTGATGGTGAGCTTTTCTTTGCAGGTCTCAGCGGTAAGGCCATTGAAATACGCACCAACGTGACGGATCTCGTCGCAGGTAGAGATGACTCCCCCACTGCCACCGGTTGGCTGAGCAATCAGCCAGGCATTGACCTCTTTAACATTATGCCTGACAACGATATTCTTAGCCTTGATGACGAGCTGCGAAAGCTTGGTAGCATCATCTACTGTAGTGGCACCATACTTGAGGTCACCATCGATCGTCACTGTGCCGCTTGCTTCCACCACCAGCGTACTACTACCTGGCAGCGTACCGTGGATGGTGGCATCGCCATTGACGGTGCGCACATTGTGGCCAGCAAAGCTCCCGACATCAATCGATGTACCAGCCGCTGTACCTCGACCAAAGCTTGGCACTTTCACATTGCTCGGTGGTGCCCAGCGACCAGCTGGCGTAGCGGTATTAGCAAAGGCAAGGCTATCCTTCGAGCGGTCATAATCACCACCATACCCCCGCCGGCCAGACAATACACCACCAGTGGCTGATAGGATTTTGCCGCCATTTTGCGGTGCCATCATGCCATACTCAGCCCAACTGCCATACATGTTACCATCCTTAGTCGTCTTGAGAGTAACGATTTGTGCATCGCCATTGCCACTGGCCGCGCCAATGCCGTTGCCGACGCGCAAGTCGCCACCCCAGATCTGCACCCATGGTAGCTTCGTCACCGTTACGCAGGCGGGCGAGGAAATACGACGCTCATTGCCGTCGGTGTGTTTATAATTATAATCTTTGATAGCAACGATGCGACAGATCATATCCCCTACCTTGGCATCGGCAGCGTTGATATCTTTGGTGTCATTCAGGCGCGTGTGGCTGTCGAGATATTTTTTGTTCTCACGAAAGGTGGGCTCGTTGGTGCAGTCGATCGGCTGCTTGCCGCGCAGCCAGGTGCACGCTGTATCACTGCCACTGTAGCTACCCAGAGCATAGGGATAGCCCACTGCCGCCCCACGGTCGAAGATGCTGCTCAAGTTGCCAAGGAACTGCTGGCGGTGCTGCCCTCGCACGATGAACTGGTAGGCCGCGGCCTCGCTCTCGCTCCGGTCTTTGTCGAGGCTTGCACCAGTATTGTGGATGGATTCGTCAATCCGACTGGGCGCAATATTCCCGCCCTCCAGCGTCGCAAGCTTCTTGCCATCAATTGTGGCCGATGGATAGAGCTCAAAGTCTGAGTGCACACTAGCACACGCTGGATCGCTGCGTCGCCACGCTGGGTCACCAGCAATGCCAGGTGACCACGATATCCGTTGACAGAGTGTGCGGCCAACATCGCTCGTTTGAATGCGATAACTCGTGAAGCGGTCAGTCATGCCGCCACTCGGATACACCGTATAAAAGAGCTGCCCAGACTGGCCCGTCACATTGCGCGCGAGGCTATGCCCACCACTGTAATTATTAGCAAAGCCAGTACCATCCATCCCCACGGACACGGTTGCATTGTTGGGACCATTGTTGCGGAGATCATGCGCCCAGTAGATTTGTTCACCCGGAAAGGCTCGGACGGATTTTTGCATATTTTGCGTGCCAGGCCACTGCTTGCCCACATAGCTTTGGCCATTGATCGTCCAAGGTGGGATGCGCCGCGTGATCGTCACATTGACATCGCTCGTACCACAGGCAATATTCTCGCTGGCAGCCAGAGTGCGCCCGCCATCAGTTGAGATACAGCTATACAGGCCAATCCCCACCGTACGCGACTGCCCCACCGGGATATCAAACTGGCCAATGTCGAGCTGCGCCCGCACTTCGCCACCCTGGCTGGTGTATTGGTTTTGGCCACTGACGCGCCCACGATACATCACGCTCGACTGGACGTTCTTGATACGGCTATTGCGGTTGTAGTTCCAGTTCATGTTGCGGTCGAGGTGCATGGAGCTGATGTCGAATGGCCCCGAGCGATTACCCGAGTAACCCGAGCCACGAATGACAATATCGACGAGGCCTGTCTGATTGTGGTCAATCGATATACCCGACTTATAATAATTCCGCTCGCCAGGCTGCGAAAACCACACTACTGCACAGGGACTGCCACTGCGGCAGAGCTCGGGCAACTTCGCCTCTACATCATTGTTGGGCCGAGCTGCCACCAGCCCGCCCAGCGCCGCACTCATCCCCACAGCGCACAGCAGCCCCATCAGGCCAGCACGCACCAGTGATTGGCGACAAAAATGTACAAATGTCATGCTTATGATTATAGCAAAGTTACAGCGATTGTGCACTGTGTTCATGACGACGAACGCCAGATGGTGCACATAAGTAAGTAGTGTGTGCCCGAATTGCAACATCTATAATTATCTCACGCTCCACCTCCCCACACTCCCTCCGATGGAATGCTATAAGGGTCGATACTTGAGAAGTATCGACCTCTTGCGTTGGGCTGAGGATCTGTCAGCACAATGACAGATTCTCACACTCCATCGGATGAAGCGATGGAGAGGTGGAGCTAACGCAGAGATAGGTTTTAAAATTCAGGCTTTAGAGTCAACCATAGTCTATCATCGCACAAGAAAATATCTGGAGGCCAGCAACCCTATTATAATTATATAAAGCGCAATGCATCCACATTCCTCGCATTTTCCTCTTCTCCCCTGCCGATTTCTCCCTTGCGCTGCTATACTATATATATGAGTCTATCTATTGGTATCGTTGGCCTGCCTAATGTTGGCAAGTCGACCCTTTTCAACGCCCTCACCAACAATGATATTTTGGCAGCCAATTACCCCTTTGCTACCATCGAGCCCAACACTGGCATTGTGCCTGTGCCCGATGAGCGCCTGAGTATACTAGCTGATATGTACCACGCCGAGAAGGTTGTGCCGGCCACGGTGACCTTTGTCGATATCGCCGGGCTAGTGGCTGGTGCTGCCAGTGGCGAAGGCCTGGGCAATAAGTTCCTCGCTCATATTCGCCAGTGCGATGCGATCGTCCACATCGTCCGTGCCTTTGCAAATGACGACATCGTTCATGTCGATACCACCGTCGACCCGCAGCGCGATATCGACATCATTAACACCGAGCTCATGCTGGCAGACATCCAGACTATCGAGACTCGCCTCACCCGCCTCAGCAAAGAAGCTAAGGCCAACCCCAAGGCGCGCAGTACACTCGAGTATCTGCAGCAGTTGCGTGACGACCTTGCCGCCGGTACCCCTGTTCATCTGAACAAAAATATTATTCATGAAGCAATCGCCGACCTCCACCTCCTCACCGCCAAGCCAGTCATCTACGTCTTTAATGTCGACGAAGCAACCCTTGCCAATGCTGAGGCCAAAGCTCGCTTAGCGGCGCTAGCTCGTGGCAGCACGGCGCTCTTCATCTGTGCCACGCTAGAGGATGAGCTCAAGGGGCTCGACGCAAAGGATGCGCTGGAGCTCCTGGCGAGCTATGATGTGCCTGAGGCTGGCCTGACGCAATTGATCCGAGCAGCGTACGATACGCTCGGCCTACAGAGCTACCTCACCGCTGGACCAAAGGAAGTGCACGCGTGGACGATCCACCAAGGCTGGACGGCACCACAAGCGGCCGGGGTCATCCACACCGACTTCGAGCGAGGCTTCATTGCGGCACAGGTGGTGGATTATGACGACCTCGTGGCAGCAGGCTCCGAGGCCAAAGCGCGCGAAGCAGGCAAAATCCGCACCGAAGGCAAAGCCTATGTCATGCAGCCAGGCGATGTGGTAGAATTTCGATTTAATGTAAGCAAGTGAAGTGATCCCATCTAGGAAGTATGAGCAAACTCGCCATGAGTCTATGGCGAGTTTTTGCATGGACTATTACTATAACCTTCTCAGAAGGTATAGCAGAGAGTACACTGGTAGTATATGTATCATTATGTGCGGCGCATTGCCATACCAGTCATACTCGAGATTATTTTCATCATCTCGTGTTTTGTCCTGCCACGACACCTATACGTTTATAGTAATACGGCATTTTTTGTGGCGCTGCTTGGCTACATCATCGCGACAAAAAGTGTGAGTATACACCAGTGGTATCGTGCGCTCGCTGGCGGGTGGAGCTTTTGGCGGCAGGTAGTAATACGCTGGTTTGCGCAGCAGGAGCGTTTGGTGCGACGAGTGTGCTCGAGCAAGCCTTTCCTCACCTCGCCACAGGTGCCATTACAATGCCAGTCAAGACGGCAGGCGAATTGCTACTCTTCGCGCTCTCAACTATCGTTCTCCCCGCCATTGTAGAGGAAACAATTTTTCGCAAGCGAATGATCTGCCTGACCAGTCGCACAGCAATCATCTGCACCACCCTACTGAGTGCTATGTTGTTTGCCGCAGAGCACTTTGTCGCGCCATGGGGTATGTTGCTGGGTATGGTGTGGGTACTGCCATTTAGCTTGGCATATAGTATGACGCGCAACGTGTATGTACCAATGACGGCACATGCCATTGCAAGCATACTCATCAATGGGCCGACGGTGGTGATGGCGCTATGTGTTGTGTTATGATGAGCGCGTTGCTGCATTTCACAGTGCGCATACACCACGCAGTGTTTGCTTCATTATGTATCTTTTTCTTATATTAAAGAGCCCCCACGATACTATATAGTTGACTCTCCAAGACACTCACATTAGTCTATGCTTTGCTGTTTTCAAATTTGTCTATATATAATGTATGGTGATACGAGAGGCTACCGCTCTGCCCTGCTCTTCTGCAATCGGTAGAACCGCTCTTGATTACCATGCGCGCCCTTCACACTACTGTCGGCTTTGTCGATAATCACACACTGGGTGCGCACCCACTGCTCGAAGTCGCGCAGGATGGCGCGGCGCACGCTGTCATTTTTGACGATGCCACTGCGTGTAAGCTGCGCGCGCTGCGCCTCAAACTGCGGCTTAACCATTGCGATGATGCTGGTATGCGAACTGCTGATACGCACTAAGTGCGGTAGAATTTTGCGCAGACTAATAAATGATACATCAATGACAATAATGTCTGGCGTGGTGGCTGGCACAAAATTGCGAATGTCGGTTTTTTCATGCAGCTCAATGCGCGGGTCGCCACGCAGGCTGGGGTGGAGCTGCTCCGTCCCCACGTCCACCGCATACACCATGCGCGCACCATGCTGCAATGCATAGTCAGTAAAGCCGCCAGTGCTGCTACCAACATCAAGCACGATAGTATTATCAAATGAAATATTGAGCTGCTGCGCTACGCTGGCCAATTTAAGCCCCGCCCGCGACACATAGCGCTCGTGCGCCACCAGCTTTATCTGCGTCGACTCATCCACAAACATCCCCGGCTTATGCGCCACTACACCATCCACCAATACCTTGCCAAGGCGAATCCAATTCTCGGCTGCTGAGCGTGTTGCTGCTTGGCCACGCGCCACCATTGTTTTGTCTAGTCGTTGTTTTTGCATGTTCTTATTATACTGCACGAGTAGATAGATAGTTAGTTGGTGTGAAGCTAATAGACCTGCTGCATCTTTACACAATGCATAAGACTATAGAGCATGATAATGATGAGATTGGATGATATTACTGCGCGTGGATATGCTTCTTACTTCCGCCGTTTTTCAAATTTTGATGATGGAAAAATCCGCTTTGTTCTTTGCGCGCTATTGCAGCTTTTATATTAATAACTCACTCAAACTATCGCGCACTGCAGTATGCTATTCTTCGTTCGCACATGTCGCTAGAGGCTAGCAGGATATTCAAGACACAAGACAGCTCAGCCAGACATATAGTATATATAACAAAAATTGAGTGGACATCGTGATAGCAAAATATCTTACTCGTATGGCTGCGCCACATCACCAACAGGCTACGCATTCATCCTCCCGCAAAAGCGCTATATGCAGCAAAACACGATGCCACTGCAGTAGATGCTTCGCATAGCGAGTCAGCTTGTCTAAATAAAAATTTGATTTTGACAGCATCACATTTTTGCAAGCCAAGCGTGAGTATTTGCGTATGCAAAATGGTATATTTCGCAGCTTCGCAGCACATAGACAAGCCAAGATGTATCACGCAATATTTTGCGCTTATACACGTTTTGCAAAATTTACATGGGCTATCTGTAAGTAATTCTATCCGCAATAACAAGCAATTCATTTTTGCACAAATCTACAAATGATGATTATTTTTATCATCAGCCATTCGTGCGTGCAGTCTATACTTCGCAGTAATATATCGCCTCGCTATAATTTGCCCGGCATGCAAAAATCAAAAATGAAACACACTCCAACAAGCTACAACAAACGTGCACGAAAAAGCAAAAAGTCAAAAATATCCAAACTCAAAAAATAGACAAGCTGGATAATGATCACATTTTTTATCTCGCAGCGACAACCATGCGTCATTTCGTCATATGCAATTTTTTGCAGTAGCACACCAAAGCAAAGCTCGTAGCTTCGCAGCTACACAATAAAAAAGTGTGTTCATTATTTATATAATACTTATGCTTACTCTGATACGTTTTATATTATACCCTGTTGCCATAAGCATTATTATATTGCTCAAGGTAAATGCTCGTCTGTAACGAAAATTTGTTCATTTATGCTTATGGCTATTGCATTTACCTGGCACATAAGCTCCCACGCTCTTGCTGCACATCACATAAAGCAATCATTGATATTGGCACATCG
Organism: uncultured Candidatus Saccharibacteria bacterium; assembly: GCA_938041435.1. Taxonomy (GTDB): domain Bacteria; phylum Patescibacteriota; class Saccharimonadia; order Saccharimonadales; family Saccharimonadaceae; genus Saccharimonas. The sequence continues at coordinate 24,510 of CALISR010000020.1, read as the reverse complement.
TTGTTGTGTTCACTATATCTTTCTAGCTGCCCTGCTGTTGTTTGTACATCACTATGTCTATTCCTTCATGTTGTGCTGGGATCATCGTTTTGCTCAATTGCTGTACTTCCTACGACGCTCATATTTCGAACGTTCGCTAGGTATTCTCTGTTTCTATTCTGTCTTTTTTACAATACCTTGTATATTTTGACATCATCTTCGTCGCAGAGGGATCTGTTGCATTCTCCACAATAATATCTCGATCCTATCGAGCTTGACGACGAGCCTCATGTGTTGGTTATTACAACATTATTTACACCCTTTTTCTCACACGTACCCTTTAGTAAAAAACACAGCACGCCCATAAGCTTGTGCTCAAAATTGGCAAAAACCGCCACTTCTCTATGTTGTTTTTATCACATCTCTAGGATACTCCAACCTAAACATCACACGGCACAAAAAATACACCGCTTTTCGCGGTGTATGTGTGCTATCCCTAGTATTTTTCTCACTTTTGCGTGTAAACGCGATGAGAGCGGCTCTCATGAGCTCTCAGGGCACTATTTCTTGCGCTCGCGGTACTCTCCGCTTGCAGTATCGACAGAAATAACGTCGCCCGTCTTAATAAAGGCTGGCACCTTGACGACAAGGCCCGTCTCCAGCGTCGCATCTTTGAGCACACTGCTGGTTGTATCACCTTTTACAACATCTTCGGTGTAGGTGACTTGAAGGTAGAGGTTTTTTGGCAGCTCGACATTGATCACCTTGCCGTCGAAGAATTGCAAACCGAGGTTATCCCCTTCCTTCAAGTAGTCCTTAGCGCTGTCGACGAGGTCTGCAGCAAGCTCAAACTGCTCAAAGCTGGTTGGATCCATAAAATAGAACGTATCACCATCATTATAGAGGTACTGCACGCTCTGTGTTGATACCTCGGCGGGCTCAATCTTGTCTTGCCCCTTAAAGGTCTTGGGTAGCACGCTCCCATCAATCAGGTTCTTCAGCCGCACATTCACAATAGAGCCACCCCGGCCCATTACCTTCTGATTATAGTCCACAACCCGATACGGCTTGCCATCGAGCTGCACAATCACACCTTTTTTGAGGTCAGTTGGTTGGTACATCACCTATCTCCTGTTTAGTAGTTGCTGCTTCGTTCGAAACATCCGCCAGCGCAGTTACAGAGGTACTGCGCTGAAAAAGTTCCTAACCTTGCGCCACAAATGGCAGCAACGCCAAGTGGCGAGCACGCTTCACCGCTACGGCGAGCTGTCGCTGTTGTTTATCCGACAACCCTGTACGACTGCGTGGCTCGATCTGCCCATAAATATTAATGAACTTTTGCAATGTTTTTGCATCTTTGTAGTCAAAATAGACCGGTGTGTCCTTGCGCATGCGCTTGGCCATTATTTGTTCTCCTTTAGTATGTTGTTAAAATGGTATTTCTGATAGGTCAATCGGCTTGTCGTCGATATCTTCGATGACAACATCCTGGCTACTACCACTGTTAGCTGATGTTGTATTTCCGTCAGCACGTCCACCACCAACGAAGGTGAAGTCCTCTACTGTTACTTCTACAACAGAGCGCTTGTTGCCATCCTTATCGTCGTAGCTGCGCTGGTCGAGGCGACCACTGACAAGCAGCGGACTGCCCTTCTTCACATATTGCGCGATGGTTTCGCCAGTCCGCCCCCAGGCTACACAGTTAATGAAGCTGGTTTGGTCTTGGTTTTGGCCATTTTGGTTGCGCCATGTGCGAGTGACCGCTAGTGTAAAATTCGCAACGTTCTGCCCACTCGCTGTGGTGCGCACCTCTATATCGCGCGTCAAATTGCCCATCAAAATAACTTTGCTAAATCCTCGAGCCATATATCCTCCTCGATTCTTTACTGTGGTTATTAGTTGTTGTGGTAATTTTTACTCTTCTGTTTGGCGGCTGGCTTCACGCGCTTTGGCCTCTGCCATCAGCTTGCGGCCCTTCTCGTCTACTTTGACGAGCAAGTAGCGGATCACATCATCAGAAATATTCAGCGCATTGCTGATCTTTAGCGGTGCATCGGCAGGCAGCGCCACCTCAAAGTAGACATACACCGCAAAGTCTTCCTTCTTAATACTATACTGCAGCTTTTTCTTGCCCCAGTTGTCTTCGCTAGTGATAGAGCCACCAGCGCTGAGCACCAGCTCACGTACCTTAGCAAGTGGCGCCTCAAGGTTCGATTCTAGATCTGGCCGAATCAAAACCGTTAGTTCATATTGTTTCATATGTAAACCTCCTTTGGAATCCATATGGATGTTTATCCGGACGATAAACTTAGGTTAATAACGCATTATATTATACGCGAGACAGCATACAAAGTCTAGCGAAGTACAGGGGTGTGGAGGTGTTGTACTTTTTAGTTTTTCTATTTTTTAAATGGTCACATACTCTGTGTAATTATATGTTGTTAGTTACCTCATTCGCCGCATGATTGCGCCCCGTCTTGCAAGCACTTATCCATCCCGCCATAAGCCAAGAAGTGGCATGACGCGATCATATACTCCATCCACATTCTACAAAAAAGATAATTACATTATAGTGCTAAAATTCGCCTGCTTCGCCCCATCGCTATCCTTAATATATTATGCTCATATATTATATATATGCTCAGCAGAGCACCCTTTGAGCGCTATCGCGTCTAGAAAATAATACTCGTTATATGTCAAAATGTGAAAAAATGAACCACCCGTACTTGTCATGTATATATCACTTTGTCTTTCGCTCTTTTAGCCCTTTTAATGCTGCGATGTATCTGCAAAAATTATCGAGCAATTTTTCGCTTGTGTTTATTTCGCTATCGCTTCTACCTTAAGCGAAGTATCGTTTTGCTGTCTCCTTGCGCATTTTTGTCAGAGCCACCTATGGTACTCCATGGCTCTATTGCACCCATCTCATTTTTGCACATTGCTTACATAGAGCCATCTGCCCTACCTCCATACATCGCATATTTGCACCAATACTTTACCATTTGTTTTCATATCATAAAGTACTATATATTGCAAAATGTGAAAATTTTGAAACCTTCATTCGCACCATCCATGGCGCATCATTATTTTTTATACCGACCATACATCACACCCTATTAGATCGTGTGTATTTAATAGCCATGACCACTATACAATGCTTATGTTTATCGCACATTCAGTACACAATTAGCCACTCACGCTCAAAAATCTGAAAATATCACCATACTAGCTCACTCTCTGGATTATATACATGATGCTCCATCCATTTTTTAACTTCGCTCTAGCCAGCTAAGCTAGCTCTATACAACTTATGCTTTACTATATCGGTTATGTCTATCTCACCATTAACCATCCTTTCCTTGCATTATGCAACCAATCATGAAAATTTGTGACTATGCCACATTGGTGCAAGGCAGACGCAAATCCAACCACCACCATTAACTCACAAAGCACCCTCTAGGCCATAAAGTTATTCGCACTTACCGCATATTTTGGCTCACCAATGCCTACTATTTCTAGCCCTCATCACACCCATCTATTTTGTTGTGAAAATTTTGCTGACAAACCTATCGTTGAATATTCTCCTACTATTTTTCAAACGCTCATTTTACTTCAACCACGTACCATCATGCCTCGTGATGCAGAAAATTTTCACCACGTACTCCATCGTTGCATCACACCATGGCAAAAAATACCATTTTTTATCTGTATTTCTTCAACCACTATAATATATGGTTCGCATGTCATACGCGCCTCACCAAAATCATCACATTATTTTGGCACGCACGAACCATCATCGCTTCTTGGCATTATATTTTTGCACCACTTTGCCGTACTGAGTTTTGTCATTCTCAAATTTTTATTATGAATATCATTATATTCTGTTCACAGACTTTAGCGTAGCAATCCTTTACTTAATTTGCTTCTCATATCACATCTAAGTCTCTTGTGCTTGCACGCACTACATAGATTTTAGCCAGGACATGGCAGCCATTTACTCAAGCGAACTCACTCCCTACTGCATCTCACACCCTCACACTCATTTTTGTAGATTTCCCTAATCAAAAATGTGAAAATTTTGCGCTGCTACTACACGCGCTTCATTTTCATCACACATATTGTACATCGCACCCTCATCTTTCTACCTAGCTATATCAATTTTTGCATGATCACTCACAAATTTTTACCTAGATGTGCACACTGCCATCATACTCATTTTATATTTACTACCAAACAATCCATTTTTGCATCATTCATCACTCGCATAGTAGCAAAAAATATTTCGCACGCGCATTATGTTGCAAAGCTTCGAACGTTTTTGCTAGGCATAACTATTTTTTTATCAATAACAAATAGTCCATCAGCATTTTTTATTGTAGCATCGCAATGCGCCATTATTTTTTGTCACGTATGTAGTATCCGCTTGCTGCTCTAGTCGTTGAAAAATCATTTTTTGCAATAGTACACTTTCCATCACTCTTTCTGTATGCGAAAATATCGCAACATATGCACCACACACCAATTAGAACGGGCAAATAATAATATTCTACTACAGAATAATTATTAATAACGTAGTGCTCACTCATATTTTTGCAAATCATTTTGCAAAAGTGTCTCAGCTACTGCAAAAAATACTAGTAGCTCTGCATTATACTTTATTGTTGTCTCATTTTTTACTTTTTTATATTTCAATTCATACCACACTCGTCGCTCATCTACTTCGTGCTCACTCAAATTCTCATCAATATAGCAACAATAAATAACATGAACGAATTCTTGCATTATTCATACTCTCTCACTGCCCCTCGCTTGTGTTATGTGTAGTATCATATACAAAAAGATGCATTCGATAAAGCAATCAACTCACTTTGCACGCAAAATGCTCATCACCATACCCTACGTATAGTACATGAGCGCATCTATACTCATCTATTTTACCATCTACTACTCTGAATATACTCTTGTTATATTCAGACATTCTCTTGCTCACTCTCAAGCAATTTATAATACACAAAGAAAATCCATATAGCACACAAATATCCCTATAGCATAAAAACTACATTATTTTCTTACCATAACGGGCGCATTGCACCAACCAATGCACGCGACCATTAAAAATTCAATGGCATAGCACGCGCGCTTGTTTGTTCAATCACCATAGATTTTTTGCACAGAAAAACCAGTGCTCATCACACTGGCTTTCTCTCGTCTATAACTAGCCTTTATGCAGCGAGTGAGAAGTCTCCTTGAACCAAACCAAGCTCATCACCATACTCAAGCCGTTGCGACTCTGTAGTCGGAACCAGCACAATACCACTTGCAGTGCTAAGCTCGCCATCAATCACATCACCTTGGTCTGTGATCATCTGCGGGCCTTCGCCTGGCTCACCCTGAATAATGCCATACACAACAGGGGCACTATCAATCACCTCTTGGTCTGGGCGCTTTCCAACATAGAATCCAATCAATGAGCCGATTACCCCTTCTTCCGCTCCACCATCTTCGCCTAAAGAAATCGCCGCTTCTTGGTGGGATAGCGACGACTCAATTGCGGAATACAGCGATGATACATCGCCTTGAGCGTCCTTAGGGCTTTTGAAATCATTAACGATTGGCACAACATATGGAACATCATTGACCTCAATAACATCACCAATTGCCAAGCCAAGCTCATCGCGCAGCTCGGATAGTTTATTATGAATGGTATCAATGTGCTGGTCTGTCATCTCTGCCATCGACATTGCAAATAGCGGCCCAAGCTCACGTTGCAGCCAACCTCGAATCTCTTGAACAGATGGCAGCTCAAGGGCATTCGGCTTGCCGTAGCGACCTCTAAACTCTTCGACTGTCGGCACATTCCCATCGTTTACTGTGTCGTATTTTGAATATTTTGTCTCGCCCACTGGCGGTTTGTCGCTTTTAGCAAACGACTTTTCTCTTGTATTATTGTTGGTATACTCACTCATAGTTTTTTATACTCCGCACTATGATTTTGGTTAACGGCATTGGCTCCTTTCTGCCGATTCCTCCCTGCTGCGTGCTTTGTGGCGCGTGGCAGCGTGGTAGTAAGTAATCGTATCAACTTGCATTATAGCACAAAAGCAGCGCCTGCAAAGCTATTTTTGGTCTTATTTTCGTATTATTTTCCCCATATGTACCCCTGTCGTACCAGTGGTAGCTATCTGGACGATAAATATATATTTTTCGCAAGCATTTTAGCTCGCATTACGTGCTTCTCCGCCTTCACCAGCAAGACATCATTGCTCTACCTGCCTCTATCGCTGTATATAGGCAAGGTACAATAAACCACAAATAGATATAGCTAGGCCCAGTCCTCGCACAAGAGGCTCGGGCAGCTAGTGCTAGTGCTGAATAAAAAGCACACAGAGGCACACGCGAGGTCTCCTGAGGTTTTAGGTATAGATTCTCCCCACTCACGCACCCCCTAGATACTGAGAGCTACCAAAGCAAGATGATTGATACACTGTTATTATCCGCTCCTCCAGCTGCTCACCATACAGCAATAACAAAACCGCCCAAGGCATCTACCTCGGGCGGTTTTGTACGTTGCGCTGCAGAACTTAGCCGCGGGCAAAGTGGGCAAAGGCACGGTTGGCCTCGGCCATTTTGTGGGTGTCTTCCTTTTTCTTGAAGGCGACACCAGTTTGGTTGCACGCATCAACGATCTCTGTTGCTAGGCGTTTGCTATATGGCATACCACTCTTCGATCGGGCAGCCTGCACTAGCCACATAAAGGCAAAGTGCTGCTGACGATGACCCTGAATGGGGAATGGAATCTGGTAGTTAGCACCACCAACGCGGCGACTCTTTACCTCAAAGCTGGGACTGATGTTCTTGATGCAGGTCTCAAACACTTCCAGTGGGTCCTCACTCTTAAGGCTTCGTGCAGCTTGCTCGAGCGCACTATAGACAGCCCGCTCAGCAACTTGCTTTTTGCCGTCTAGCATCGATTTGTTAATCAAGCGCTGCACCAGCACCGACTGATACTTGCGGTCTGGCTTGATGGTGCGCTGGAGTTTTTTCGTGACTTTACGAGGCATGGTTAGTTACCCTCCTTCTTGGCGCCGTACTTGCTGCGGCCCTGCTTACGCTTCGATACCCCTTGCAGGTCGAGTGCACCACGGACGATATGGTAGCGCACACCCGGGAGATCCGGCACACGGCCACCACGGACGAGCACCACAGCGTGCTCCTGTAGGTTGTGACCTTCGCCGCCAATGTATGCCCAGACTTCGTGGCCGTTGGTGAGGCGCACACGAGCCACTTTGCGCATCGCGGAGTTTGGCTTCTTAGGGGTTTTGGTTGTTACCTTGACGCAGACACCACGCTTGAGTGGTGCATTTTGGTCGTAGTAGCGCACCTTGAGTGCGTTGTGGATGCGCCCCAGCGCTGGCGACTTCGACTTCCGGGCCGCCGTCTTGCGTGGCTTGCGCACCAATTGGTTAATGGTTGGCATGCAATTCTCCTTATTGCTTATAGTTCGTAACTCTGCTGCCTATCCCACTCACCTAATTGGTGGTGCAGCAGCATAGAATACTGGCTACTGGGCTATTACCCAGCATATTTGCGTGTACGATTGGGAGCAGCACCTCCGCCTCGTGTCTGTACCTTCTCCGCCAGGCAACGCGCTCACACCAGCACGCCACCCCGAGAAGAGGAAACTCGTGGGTATTATAGCATGAATGCTTATATTGAATCAATTGTGTCGTCTCTGTACATCTTTTCTGCTTTCGCTACGATTTAGTGTATACGCTGTTATTATAACCAAAGATCACTTTATATTCCTCTCTTTCCATCAATCATCACAGCAACAAGCCAACAAATATGCTACACTTACATTATTATGAAACAAACTATCGAAAAGGTGGGCTTACTTAGCCTGTCGCTTATACTTACGTCGTCTGGTGCCATTGCCCCGGCCATTCCGGCAATGAAGGCATTTTATCACCAGTTTTCGGATACGCAGGTAGAGCTCATCCTGTCTATTCCATCGCTATTTGTCATTCTTACACTGCTAGCCAATCATGCGATTCGCCGCGTGCTGTCTGAGCGGCAGATTATTGTTATCAGCCTCATTCTCATTCCACTAGCTGGTGTAGTGCCATTTTTTGTTCAGGAGTATTGGTTAGTGCTGGCTTCGCGCGCGGCCTTTGGCATTGGGACAGGGCTCATCAATGCGGTGGCTATTACCATTCTCAGCGATTATTACAGTGGCCGAGAGCGTGCGCAAGTATTGGGCTGGCGCGTCTCTGCCGAAATCATTGGCTGCGCGCTGCTCACCCTACTAGCTGGGCAGTTTATCAAAATTAGCTGGATGCACGCCTTCTTGATCTACACAGCCGGGCTCGTCATCCTTGCTATCTTCCTCACCTGCGCCCCGCGACGACAACCACGTATGCCTACCGAGCCCATCAAAACAGAGGGTGCTTCGCCAGCCGTTCACTCGCTGAGCCGCCAGCAGCTTAGCACAGTCATTGGGTTAACGCTGTGCGGGGTATGGTTTGTTTGTATTGATGTATCACTGGCGCTGCGCCTGCCCGAGATCACTATTGCGGCGGGTTTTGGCTCGGCCACGGACGCAAGCATCATCCTCAGCCTCAAGCAAATTATGGGGATTATCGCCGGTGCAGTATTTGTCTATGCAGTGAGTCGATACAAGCAGCAGCTCTTGGCATTGTCTGCTCTGCTCATTGGTATCGTTTTGCTTGGCTTGTCGCTATCGCCAACGATCTGGCTGCTTGGCCTTTCGTCCTTTGGGGTTGGCTTCGTCTATAGCATCATTCTCTCAACAATATTCCATCGATTGTCAGACGAAGTCTCCGCACAATCGCGCAACACAGCCACAGCAATTGTCCTCGTTGGGTGCAATCTCGGTGGTGGCAGCGCACCATATGTTTTGCAGTTGTTTTCATGGTTGGGCGCTCGAGGGCTGGCAGTCTTCGCTTGGTTTGGAGTATTGTCTTTGATGATTGGCATCAGTCTATGGCTCTCTCATCGATACGCACATAGTCGATAATTTTTGAATCCTAGAGCCCACTTTTCAATAGCAAACTCCTCTATAATATATTCTTTCACTCTGACCCAAATACTGAATATTCTCAAAGTATATTCATAATCATCGCGATGTGGAGAGAAACACGAGGGCGCAACATTATACTATACATTAGACAGAAAACCCCTGTCGTCGCTACCCCGTGCTATACTAATCTCATGCATATTGCCATCCAAGGTCAAGCAGGGTCGTTTCATGAGCAGGCAGCGCAGCAGTGGTTTGGGCCGCAGGTCAATACCGTACCGTGCACGACGTTTCGCGATGTTTTCCATGCGTACGCGACTGGCCAAGCCGAAGGCATCGTTGTGGCGGTGGAAAACACACTCTACGGAACAATCAACGAGCCGTACCACTACCTCGAGGCATGCCCGCTACCCATCATTGGTGAGGTACGTCTTACCATTGAGCAGATGCTCATTACACTACCTGGCGCTCGCCTAGCTGATATTACTGAGGTGTATTCGCACCCCGTCGCACTTGCGCAGTGCCAGCGCTTTCTTGCTGCCGAGCTGCCGCATGCGGTGCAGAATGAATTTTTCGATACAGCAGGGGCGGTTGCCTACATCAAAGCAATTGGCGACCCACACAAAGCCGCCATCGCTGGCCAGGCGGCTGCTGCCCTCCATCACTTGCCCATCCTGCACCGTAGCATCCAAGATAGCCACGACAACATCACCCGCTTCATCGTCCTCGCACCAGGCCACGCACCAGCCCATGCCAACCGCGCCACGCTCGTCGTCACGACCAATCACCAGCCTGGTGCACTGCTCGAGGTATTGCGCATCTTCGCCGCGGCAGGTATCAATATCAGCAGCCTACAGTCTCAACCGATCGTCGGCCAGCCCTAGCAATACAAATTCTTTCTCGTCGTCGACAGCGCTGGTGCTCCACTCAAGCACGCCCTGCGTGCCATTGAGCAAAGCGACCATACTGTGCGGCTGCTGGGTGAGTATTGTGCGGGGTGATACATATAACCATGCTTATCTCCAGCGCACAAGAATATATTTAGATTGAGCCACTAGAGCAATTCATCATCATCTTGAAGGGTCGAAAGATATTCTTCAGCTGTTGACCGGTCAAGGCCTCCAGCGATAAGCCCTCTACCATAGTACTTGAGCCACCAAGTAGGAAAAGTATCAAGCAAGCAGCGTGTCATTTGGCGGTTATCGTTGTTGATGTGCGCCAATGTATTAAGGTTATCAAGAATGGTTTTTCTCTCCATATATTCAAGGTCAGACTGCACGACGTCGTGCATAATGCGCTGCCGTGTTGCATCATCACACGGTAGCTCACCTACTGTATTAGTCATATACTGGAGCCAATTGTCAAAGTCTCGTTGATCCAGGATTTGCTCTGGGATCTTCGGCTCACTGTGGCAACCAATCGGGTCATTGCGTATCACTTTCAAGAGGCCATTCGTATACTCAGCATCAGCCCCTGCTGCAATGAGCCGATCTGCTATAGCGTTGCCATCATCAACCACTCGATAAGGATATGGATACTGACAAACAAATCGACGATCCAATATCGTTATAACCTCTACACCTTGCTGATACAAATGCCTGGCACGCATGGCAGTCTTAATATTATCAAGGTATTTATCATATTCCATTGTTTTGATAAGATCATCGCGGCTTTCATCACTCAGTCGGTCAATTCTATCAACGAAATAATTTTTACTCATATTCCATACACGACCTTCGTCACCCTCAACCACCGTCCAGTACAACTCATCATAACCAATCATCTCTGCAATTCGGTCAAAGTCTCCCACATAATCGCGCCCCTCTAGCAGCTGACTAGCTCGCGGATCAACATCCAAGCCAAAGCCTTCAATTCTCTCATTCAGCCACAAGAATTCTAGGTCTTCTGTCGTCAGCTCCTCACCTGCGTGCACCCGTCGCTCCATGTCTGTGAGGCGTCTCGTGTTTTCCCCAGCATCATTGGTATAGTTGGGATTATGTTGGCTAGCAATTCGCTCGTACTTCGTCCACGAGCCGGTCGTTGCTTGGTATGCCTCTTGTTTCGTCTCATTATAAGCGCTATCAGCAAGAGCCGCAGCATAGAGCGCAGCAAAGTCCCCCCTGCCTAGCAGTGGTGCCAGCTGGTCGTCCACTTCACGCTCACCACGAATCACTCCATGGTCGATAGCATCATACACCTGCGCCAGCGCCTCAGCATTGAGCTCCGGCCAAGGTGCAGTAGTCGAGCCAGTACGCTCCTTGAATTCTCCCTTGGCTTTGTCGTACTCGCCCATCGTCTTGAGCGATTCCCAGACATATACCTTAAACCAGTCTGGATATACATGCTCATTCCCATCGCTGCGTAGATATGTTGACCACTGCGTGAGGCTCTCAGCTTGGTCAGCTTGGACGGTATCCACCAGACGCTGCTTTTCTTCTAGGCTTAGCACTACCTCACCTTGGCCACGCTTGCGGGCAATCCGCTCTTGCAGCGCAAAATACGCTTCTGGCACAGCTTGCTTTTTGATAAGTAAGTCAGCAATCTCCTCTTGCACGAACCTAGCGTCTGGGTGTGTAATACCGCAGTAACCACTCTCCAGCGCCTCAGCTACCTTAGCTTCGTGATTACCCAGTGCGCGGTGGGTTGGCTGGTGAACGTTGTGGCTATGCTCATTGTGCGTGCCATCACTACGATGAGCCGATTGTTCATGTGTGATTATTCTCGCGATGCGCAGCGCTCCATCGCCAAGATTGTGATGGAACATACCAAGGAGTTTCTCTCCAGCTGGTGATGATGCAATAAATTGTTCTGGTGATTTTGGCTTTGGCATAGATTATTCCCCGTGTATTACTGCAATAATTATGATTATACCATCGCCTATGATGGGAGTAAAATTCAGCTAAGACTCTTTGTTCTCACTCTTTAAGATTCACTAAGATTCACTGTAAATCTGCATGCACACTGCCCGCCGCTCTATCCCAGTTCATCCATGCTGCCGATCAGCACATCGCGCGGGCGTGAGCCGTCGGCTGGGCCAATGATGCCTTGCTCTTCCATCTCTTCCATAATGCGGGCAGCCCGAGCATAACCCACGCGGAGCTTACGCTGGAGGAGCGAGGTTGAGGCTTTGCGAGTCTCTACTACCACTCGCACGGCATCGCGGAACATATCGTCATTGCCTTCGCCGTTGCCATCCATATCCATCACTACGCCACCTTTGCCATTGAGCTGGACAGGCTGGCTGACGATCTCGTCATTATACTGCGGTGCCGACTGCATGCGCAGGTGGTCGGTCACCTTAGCGACTTCTTCGTCCATTACCCAGGCACCCTGGATACGCTTGGGCTTGGGCATGCTAGCGGTTTTCATCAGCATATCGCCCTGGCCAAGGAGCTTCTCGGCACCGATTTGGTCGAGAATGGTGCGGCTATCTACCTGGCTCGCCACCGTAAAGGCGATGCGGGCTGGCACATTGGCCTTGATGAGGCCGGTAATCACATCCACGCTGGGCCGCTGCGTCGCAAGCACCAGGTGAATACCAACTGCTCGAGCCTTCTGGGCTAAGCGGACGATCAGCGCCTCCACATCGCGCGCTGCCACCATCATTAGGTCGGCTAGCTCGTCTACCACAATGACGACATACGGCATACGGCCTTCGTCGACCTTTTGCATGTGGCCTTGCTCATCGGCCACGGCGATCTGCTTACCACGGGTTTTGATCTTTTCGTTATACGTCTTGATGTCACGCACCTTCTCCTCAGCCAGCAGACTGTAGCGCCGCTCCATCTCATTAACTGCCCACTTGAGGGCACTAATGGTTTTCTCTGGCTCAACAATAACAGGGGTAAGGAGGTGTGGAATATCGGCATACGGTGCCATCTCCACCTGCTTGGGGTCGACGAGGATGAGCTTCATTTCGCTGGGACTGTTGCGGTAGAGTAAGCTAGTGAGGAGCGTGTTGATCATCACCGACTTACCCGAGCCCGTCTGCCCCGCCACCAAGAGGTGTGGCATTTTGTTGAGCTCACCAACAAAGGGCCGGCCCGAGATGTCCTTACCAATCGCAAACGCCAGCGGCTCTTTGGCGTGCTGCCACTCGGGGCTATCTAACACCCCGCGCAGGCGCACATCAGCCGCCTTGCGGTTTGGTACCTCAATGCCCACGGCCTTCTTGCCGGGGATGGGTGCCTCAATGCGAAGGCTCGATGCCGCGAGGTTGAGCGCGATATTCGTCTCCAGCGCAGTGATACGGTTGAGCTTCACGCCAACGGGTGGCTTGAGCGTATATTGCGTCACCTTCGGGCCAATGTTTGCCCCTTCCATCTCGACATTAATATTAAATTCGTGCAGCGTGTCTTGGATGATGTGGGCATTTTGCTCAATGTCGCCAGCATCAGCCGGGCTCTGACGCTTCTCCAGCAGCTCCAGGCTGGGCGGCTGCCAGTTGGGGTCATTAACAGCAAGCATGGCAGACCGATCTTCGGCTGCTTTGTCCACAGAGGTAGTCGGTGTGCTGTCGCGCAAGGTCGCCCGTGGTTTTTTGTCCGGTTTTGGCTCAGTCGGGCCATCGCCTGAGAGGGTTGGGACGCCCGCGTTGAGCTTGAAGTCACTCATGGCGGCAGGCTTGTCTTGGGCTTTCTCGTCCTTGCTGCGCGTGGCCTTTTTGCTGGTGTCTGGTGTTTGGCTATCAGCGGCGCGGCGGGCCACTGCCACATTGGCGGCATCGTCTGCCTCAGCCTCGCTGCGCACCATGTTTTGTAGGCCACGCCACAGTGCCATGGGCGAGACACGCAAGACGAAGAGTAGCGTCAAGCCGATCAACAATACATACACAAAGACCCCCACCGGCCGGTCGACCAGCGCCAGCATGGCACGATTGAGTAAGTCACCCATCACACCGCCCGTCGCAGCCGAGCCTCGCCGCAGTAGGCCAAATAGCCCCGCAAACCATAGCACCATCAGCACCGCTGCAAGCTTTAGCGCTACTGGTAAGCGGTTGTTCTCCGCCCGAAAGATCGCCACCGCCACATACACCGCCACTACCGGGACGACATACACCGCATAGCCAATAATATACAGCATTGTCGCATCAAGCCACTTGAGAATTGGCCCGCCCGAGCCAAACCACGACACCACCAGTAGCACCGAAAATGCCAGTAACAGCACCGCCGACACCTGTGCCCAAAACCCCGCCGGCAATGTATGCTGCGGCGCGGCTTGCTTGGCCTTGCTTTTGCTCGGGCTGCGCCGGCGGGCAGCGCTCGAGCGGGTGGACGAACGAGTGCGAGTGGTTTTTCTTTTTGTAGCCATATCTTTTTTATTGTACTCTGTTTATGCTTGGTTTGATAGCGTATATTGTAGCATAATTTACTACATTAGGCAATCGGTGTGGGATATGTGGGCACAGTCTTTGTTTTCTCAGTGTTAGTTTCATCATCTCATCGCCCCCCTCAAATAGAGTATGAAGGCAGATTGTCATAATCTGTTTGCGGCCCTAGCATCAAGCAGTCAACATTTAGGAAATAGAGATCCGTATAGTGTTCCTGAGGAGGGATTAGCAAGAGGACAAAGCGTGAAACTCAAAAATAGCCATTTTGTCCATTCTATGTCACAATAGAAACAAGGAGGTCGTATGCAGCAGATGGTATGGAATATAGTAACAATGATTGCACCCTTTGCGGTGATTGCCTTTGTGCTGGTAGTGCTCGCCGAATATTTGCGCGCGCAGCAGCGTATCAAACGCCTGGAGGAGATGGTGCACGAGCTGCAGCAGCGAATTAAGTCGGACACGTAACCACAGTTTGCAAGCAAAAAAGCCAGCTGTATAGCGCTGGCTTTTTTGCTTTTGTGACGCTCAGTCATTGCCTAGTAGCTTCGGCGCTCCGAGCGGTCCTTTGGCACGACTACTTCGGTATCGGGCTCTTGCCGCGGCGGAAACCTTTTGCGTGGCAGGCCAGCAAAGGCGTCATTGCTCAGCTGCTTGCTACGTGCGGTCGTGCGATTATTGGCCGAGCGGCGCTTGCGCGTACTAGCTGGGCGAGTTGGCACTTTCTCTTCTGTTGTCGCGGGCAATACACCAGCAGTTTTGCGTGCGGCAATGGCGGCCGCTTTGGCAGCGGCGCCACCCTTAGCAATGCGCGGTGGCGTGTGTGGCTGAGCTGGCGCAGCGAGACTCTGACGTGAGCGCCCAGCTGGGACTTCACGGCCCACACGGGTAGTGCGACTCGACGCCTTTTGTGGTGCACCCACTTCGTTGATGACTGGGATAATAATGGGCATGCGGCGTGTTTGGTCGTACAAGACGCGAGCAATGTCGTCTTTGATTTCCTTCTTTACGACATCAAGGTCATACGAACCCACCATGCTGCGCGCTGCTTTTTGCTTGAGGTAGGCGCGGATCATTCCCATCAGCTCTTCATTATCGCGCAGATAGATGAAGCCCCGGCTGATGATATCTGGACTGGTGAGAAGGCGACCCGTCCCGCGCTGGACGGTGAGCACCACAACGAACATCCCCTCCAGGCTCATATGGATGCGATCCTTCAGCACGACGTCGCTCACGACTGCACCAGCGTCGTCATACATTGTGCCGCCCGAGTGCGGAATGCGCCCAATCTTGTGTGCACCATCGGTCGTAAACTCCACAATGTCCCCCGGATCACAGACAAAGATATGACTGCGCGGGATACCACACTCCTTCTCGGCCAGGCGAGCATTATGCACCAGCATGTGGAACTCGCCATGGTTGGGCAGGTAGTATGTGGGCTTGACGGCACTAATGAGTCGCACGTGGTCATCATAATACCCATGGCCCGACAGGTGGAGTGGCCCCACCCCGGTCAGGTGTGTCTTGCCGTTTTGCACCACATCGCCACCTTCGCGCATCAGGCCATCGACGGTGCGTACGACGTACTTCTCGTTGCCTGGGATAGGGTTGGAGCTAAAGACCACCACATCGCTCCCCTTGATCTTGACGAATTTATGCGCCCCCGTCGCCATGCGGTTAAGCACGGCACTAAATTCTCCCTGGCTACCCGTGCAGACGATGGTGATCTTGTGGTCGGGCAGCTTCACGAGGTCTTCCATCTTAACCACCGTATCTTTGGGGATCTTGATAGCACCAGTGCGCAACGCTACCTCCAGGTTTTGGATCATGCTAAAGCCAGCAAAGGCCACCTTGCGCCCATGCTTCTCTGCCTCCTCGAGGATGAGCTGAATGCGGTGCAGCTGGCTAGAGAAGCTACTGATGATGATGCGGCTCTTGGCCCACTTGTCCATCACCTCGCCCATGCTGTGCTGGATGTCGTGCTCGCCGTGGGTGTGAGTGCCAGCGCTCTCGCAGTTGGTCGATTCGTTCATCATGAGGAGAAAGCCCTCGGTGTGCGAGATATCTTGCAAGCGCTCGAAGTCAAACTTGCGGCCATCCACCGGGTTCTCCTCGATGCGCCAGTCGCCACTACTGAGAATGTTCCCTACTGGTGTACGCACCACCACTGCGGCCGAATCAGGAATGGAGTGGTTCACCCGCACCAGCTCCACGCTAAAGGAGTCGCACAGCTGGACAATCTCATGCTCCTCGGGCTTGAGCTCATGATACTCCGGCTCGTAGCTACCATCGGTCTCGGCCATAGTGCGCTGCAGCATACCCAATGTAAAGGCTGTACCATAGACTGGTGCAGGCAGCTTGGGGATAATGTGCCGAAAGGCACCGATATGGTCGAGGTGCCCATGGGTAAAGATATGTGCCCGGATCTTGTGCTTGTTCTCCTCCAGCCACTGGGTGTCGGGGATGATGTAGTTGATGCCTGGGTAGTCGCTGCCTGGGAAGAGGAAGCCCATGTCGATGATGATGATGTCGTTGTCGTACTCGATGGCCGTCATGTTCTTGCCAATGCCCATCTCGCCCACCCCGCCAATCGGGATGACCTTGAGCGTTGGGCGCGGGGCACGGGGCCGCTTGGGCTGCATGTTGAGAGTAAACTGCTTGCCGCCATAGCCATTGTAGACCGACTTATTGACCGGCACGTTAATAACATGCTGCGAGGCCTGGGCATTGACCCCTTCGCTGGTGCGGCGCTGCGCCCGAAAGACCTCGCCTTTGCGCGTGGTGGTGGCACTGAGCACCGTGTTGGTTGTCGCTGGTTGTTTGCTTGCGTGTGGACGCTTCTTGGCGTCATCTGTCTGGGGTGTGGCCACTCGTCGTTGACCCATTGTATCTCACTCCTTCTAATACATTATTCTGGTTCTACTAATAAGAGACAGGCTAAGAGCCTCAATAAGTGGTTGTATTATAGCAGATGATGGTAAGGTGTGTCAAAGCCACCCCGCGAGAGGTGGCTTTTGCTTCGTATCACTACAAGTTCATGGCGTATTTATGCGCACCAAAATTGCAGCATATATTTCAAATTTTTGCCTGTTCCCGCTTGGGAGGCTGGCTGCCACGATGCGCTATCACTTGGAATATCATCAGGGTTTTCTTTGCTAGCAGGCGCTTCTTCGATGGCAAACGTTGGTGCGCCATTCTCGTTAGTAGTTCGCGTCATCCGTATGTAGTACAGCTTTTCATTTGGGTCAGTATTGGCACTTGGACGGAAGCTGCTTGCTGCTGCGACTTCTGTGGCAGGGTTGCTTGTGATCTGCAGCAGCTCTACCGTCGTCAGCTCGCCAACTGGCTGGGCAGCCCCTGGCTCTTGCGGCGTCTCCAGCGTCACCTTCTCTCGGGTGGTTGTCTTGCCAGCGGTTATGTCTTTTTGTTTGTGTGCCACCGTCGTTACGACGACATTTTGCCCATCATGGCTGACGGTAGCTCGCTTCGCTGTAATAATCTCCTTAATAGCCCTACTCTTATCAGTTCGGTACACTGCAAGGGAGTCACCCATATAACGATCTGTCTTCTTGCCCTTCAGCTCGGTATAGCGCGTCGTAATGCCGTGCAAAACTTCTCTGTCGACCTTTTTCACATCAATCTCACCATCGGGAGTTGTAAATTCTACCTCACGACCCGATTGCCCAAATGGCTCAGCCGTTGCAGCTGTCTCGCTCGATACGGGCGCTTCTGCTGTATTATGACAATACGCAAAACCACTCATAGCAGTAAGCAAGGCTGCCAGAGCGGCAAGCTTTTGCTTCAGCGAGAACCGCAGCGTATCTCTCTTATCGGTATCATCAGTAGCACTCTCATTACTTAACGTAATGCGCGAGTTTGTCTCGCTCAAAATCGGTTTTCGTGCAAAGCTCCCTTCCATACTGCTTGTTTTCTGCCAAGGTTTCTTCATTATCATCACCTCCTGCTTTATTTTACTAACTACCTATTTACCGTTATAGTACTTTGTATTTGCTATATCTGTCAAATGTGTTCTATTCGAGTCCCAAAGCTAGCAGGCAAAAAGCCGGCTACCTCACCATAGCCGGCTCTGTGCTATGCCTTGCAGTACATTAATCTCCATCCACCGTCGTATGAGCAAACTGCCGCGTGCCACGCCAGGCCAAGAAGCCGATGAGGAGCGCGTTTGCCACGAGCGCAAAGCCAGCCAAGATGAGCATGTGCTGTGTATAGAGCGCGCTATCTACCCCACCCGAGATCGCATGACGATAGGCAATGATGGAGTGTGTCATGGGTAGCCATGGGTTGATGGCTTGGAAGAAACCAGAGGCTGTTTGGATGGGGAATATCCCTTCGCTCGCTGCCAGCTGGAGCACCATGATGATCATTACCACCAGCCGGCCAGGGTTATCCAGCACCATCACCAGCAGCGTAATAAGCGACATAAAGGCAAGCGAGGCAAGATAGCTTGTGGCAGCAAATAGCCACGGGTGGTCGGGCTGCAAGCCCACCACATAGACCAGCACCAGCATCATAATCGTTGCTTGCACCAGTGCAGCCAGCCCCAAGACTGACATCTTAGCCAGCCACCAGCGCCAGGCATTTTCTTGACGCGAGAAGGTCTTGCGCACTGGGTACATCGTCGTCAGAGCCAACCCACCAACGAAGAGCGCTAGCGAGAGCATATATGGTGCCATGGCATAGCCGTAGTTTGGTACACTGCCAGTACTGTGCTCGCTACTCGCCACAGGTGCGGCCATCTGCTGCTGAGCCGCTGGGCTGGTTGGCAAGAGCTTTACCTGAGCAGCACCAGTCTGCAGTTTGTGCGCCAGTGTGCTCGAGCCATCCGCCAGCTGGTTGCTTGCCTGCACCAGCGTGCTAGAGTGCTGCTGCAAGGTGGCTGCGCCCTGGGCCAGTTGCCCACTACCCTGCCGAGCTGTTGCGAGATTACCCGCCACCAGTGCTGCACCAGCCTGGAGCCGCTCGCCACCAGCCCGCACCGTGTTGTAACCCGCAAAGGCAGTGGTGGCTTGTGGGGCAAATTGCTCCACGCCAGTATTGAGTGCTGCCACACCATTCTTGAGTGTTTGCTGCTGAGTAGTAAGTGTTTTGGTAAGAGTATCGAGGTTGGCCAGCAAGCTCTGCGTTTGCTCGGCAATAGCTTTGGTCTGCTGCAGAGCACTCGCTATGGTCTGCAGTTCGGGCAGTGTGATGGTCGTGCTACCACCGGATGCAGCCGCCTGGGCGCTAGTCTTTTGGAGGATCGCCCCGGCTGATGCGGCGGGTGCTTGCATTGCCTGGAGCGCACCCACGACTCGCTGCGCATCTTGGACTACGGCCGCCTGTTGAGCCGCCACCACTGGTGATGGCTGAGCCACCTGAGTGTTGAGTGTATTTATCCCTTGTTTGATCTGCTGCATACCAGCTGTTAGCTGAGCCACTTGGGCTGCCGTTGGCAGTTGGCCAGTCAGCTGCGCTGTGCCCTGCTGGACCTGTGTTGCGCCAGCCTGTAGCCGCCCTAGACTAGTCGTCAGCGTCTGCTGCTTACTCGCCAGTTGGCTAACACCATTGGTATAGTGATTAAGACCCGCTTGGAGCCGTGCCGACCCCTGGTGTAAGCGTCCAGCACCATCACCAGCCTGCGCCATGCCATTACCCACTGCACCAATACCCGCCGCCACCTCTTTGAGGTAGGTTTGGGTCACTTGCTCGGCCACTGTTTCCTTCACTTTTTGCGCGGCTTGGCGGCTAATGACTGCGCCAATGTAGTTTTTGGCTGGCGTCAGCTGATACGACACCACTGCTTGCTGCGGCTTGTCCTGCCGAAGTGACGCCGCACGCTGTGAGAAGTCCTCTGGCACCGTCACTACTGCGTAGTAATAGCCACGGCGTACGCCATCATCGGCTTGCTGCTTGGAGACGAATTCCCACTTAAGCGCCTTGCTCTTATGTAGAGACTCGGTCATTGTCCGGCCGATCTGCAGCTCCTTGCCATTAATCTGCGCCCCCTTGTCTTCATTTACAAAGGCAATTGGCAGTCGGTCGGTATGCCCATACGGGTCCCACACCGAGCTGAGGAAAAACGCCGCATATATCACCGGCACAAAGGCCAGTGCTATCACTGCCACCAATAGTGTTTTGCTCTGCAGCAAGTGCCGCCATTCAGCCTGGACCATCACGCTGCGACGGCGCTGGATAGCTTGCTTCATCTTCTCACCCATTGTTAGCCAACTCCCGAATAATATCTTGTAATGTTACTGCCTGCAGCGTCTCAGCCCAACGTGCCTGAGCCCGATCGAAGGCACCAAGGATGCTCACCTCACCGCGTTTGATCTTGCTATCATCCGCCTGGCAGGCAAACATCCGCTCGGCGACTCCTTGATACTGGACGAAGCTCTCCGTCCCCTCGACTGCCGCCACGATATCCCACAGCGTCAGCTCTGTACTAGCCCGTGCCAGGCGAAAGCCACCACCCGCACCTCTCGCCGAGGTAATCAGCTGGGCTGTTACGAGCTTGCGCGTTACCTTAGTAATATACGTTGGCGACACCCCCATTTGCTTTGCCAAGCTCTGGTTCGTCACTGGCGATCGCAAGTCTGGATGCGCCAGCAAAATCACAATGCAACAGGCCTGCTCGACTGCTCCTGATAATCTCATAGTTTTATATGCGAGGTGCTATGCAGCCCACCCTGCGCAGCACCTCACTCCTCCTTTCTTTGATTGTTGATAATGGATATCTAATATCTAGATTAGCATAGGCTACTCCCTATTGCAAGCCTGTCGTCAGAATATGCCCGTCTAAAATCAAGCTACATCTGTGGTCTCAAGCATGTATTTTGCTGGGCTGATAAATCACAGCCCAGCATTTTCTTCTTTGCTTTTGTGCTACTTCGCGTGGCGTGCCAGCGGCTTCGTGCCTTTGTAGAGTAGGTAGCGAAACAGCCCCGCCTCATACAGCGTGCTGTAGCCATGCGATGCCATCACGGCATTAACGAAGAATGGCGCAAGCTTTGCATCGGGCTGAATCCAGGCAAATGGCCGGGCGAGCGAGCGCAAGCGGTGGTATGTTGGCATAACGGCCTCTGTCCAATCGGTCTCGCTTATATCCGCAAAGCCAGCCTGCTGTAGTGCCTGCGATATCTCACCGGGGTTCTGCTGCCGTACACCAAAGCCACCAGCTTGCTGCTCCAAAAAGTCCATCATGCGCTGCTGGCGAGCCGACATATGGCGCGCATTGACCTCATAATCGGCAAACACTACACGCCCACCCGGCTTAAGGATGCGATAAAATTCCTGCATCGTGGCCCGCATATCCTTGGCGTGCGACAGCGTCTCATTCACATACACCACATCAAAATACTCGTCTGGGAAGTCGGTGTGCGAATAATCGCCGAGCACAAAGCGCGGCGCAGGAGTCATATGCCGCGACAACTTCTCAGATATCCTAACCTCTCGTGGAGTGATGGTAATACCTATTACCTCACCCCCCCCATTGGCCTGGACGAGGTATCGCGCCATCACGCCCTGGCCCGAGCCGGCATCGAGCACACGGTCGGTCGGCTTAAGCTGCAGCTCCTTGGCAAACATCCGCAAGAAGTTCGCCTGAGCTTGCCGCTCATTCTTCGTCTCGCTCGTCCAATAGCCAGCGTGCTGCGAGCGGCCCAGCACCATGTTGTAGCCAGCCCACGAGCCAAACCGCGAATAGTATGCTGCCACACCGTTTGTTGTTTTGTCCATCATATTCTCCTTGTTACTGTACTTATCTTATAGTATAGCGTAGAACCAGTGGATATAGCGGATCTATGGGCCTTTCCCTGGTGTGTCCTCGCTCTAGCTCCCTCCTCCTTTTTGCCACCTTTCAGATTCTCCCCACTCACTCTATTTTTCCTACCTCAGATGAGCCTATTTCATCAAAGCATGAGCGATATCACAATTATGACAATGGGGCGATTTGTAGTATCATATATAAGTATAAGTGTTATACCAATGAGGTGAGGAGGAAACACAATGCCAAAACCAGAAGCAGCTGGCCTGCCATGGCCAACCCAAGCAGCCCGTAGACAAGCCACACGCCAGTCTGACCCTGCTATTCGCGATAGCAGCGCCTACCGGCAAAAGCCCGCTGAGGATGCCGAGCGCACCACGTCAGCAACCGCGCAGAGCGAGCTTGATACAACCAAGAGCAAGCTTGCCACCCTGCAAAAGGCGCTGCAGCACGTGACCACCGTCGAGATTGGTGAGGCACAGCTAGGCACTAGTGCACGCGACTACATCAGCCACGCGCTCGAGGTATCGCGTGTTTTTTCTGAGCTAGAGCATCGCCGCGTGCCTGTCAATGGCTCGTACAATGGCCAGCCCTTCCAGGTATTACCCAGCTCCAGCCTCGAGCTGATCGAGCGCGACCTCGGCCGTGCGAGCTTTGGCCCCTATGGCCCAGCTGGCCTCACTCGCGTTGGTCCTCAACCCAAAGAAGAGCTTACACTCGACGACTACGTCGCCGATGCCACTGCTCAAGCTACGGCCGACTACAACACCAAGAAAAAGCAAGCCGACGAGCAAGCCAAGGTTGCCACCGAGCTCCAAACCGCTCAAGAGCTCCTCGAGCGCAAAGGCTACGGCGTGACCGCACCAGAGGCTGGCAAGACGAAAGTCGCCTAACCAGCTCCGCAAATATGCATACCAAGGTAAGTATTGCGACAATGCTTACCTTTTTTCGTTTGCACAGCAAAGCTCTTGCCATTCCCTCTCCTGCTGGTTATGAGGCGTGATGTACCTTAATATATCTCTATACTATTCATTATTTACTCTGCGTCGTCTGCCGCACATACGCCACTGCCCGCACGAAGTCGTCGATGAGCGTCTGGCGCATGGCACCGTTGTATAGCGCAGCGGCTGGGTGGTAAAGCGGAATGACGACGAACTCACGCTCGTGCAGGCGCACTTTGCGTGGCTGGCCATGGTCGCGGCTAATGCGCAGGTCGGGAATGAAGCCACCACCACTGTGCCGCCCAAGAGTCAGCACCGCCTTTGGCTGGATAATATCGAGCTGCTGCATGAGGTACGGCCAAAAGGCGCGCTTCTCCTCTGGCAGTGGGTCGCGATTATTGGGTGGGCGATATTTGACGATATTGGTAATATACACATCACTGCGCACGAGGCCAGCCGTGGCTAGCATTTCGTCGAGAAACTTCCCTGCTGCCCCCACAAAGGGCTTGCCCTGCAGGTCTTCATTCTTACCGGGCGCTTCCCCCACAAAGACGATGTCGGCATTGGGGTTGCCATCGCCCAACACCAGCTGCGTAGCCTGGGCAGCCAGCTCGGGACAGAGCTTGGCGGCGATAATATCCTCAGCAAGGCGCACTAGTTGGGCGGCTTGGGTTTGATCTGGCGTGGATAGGTCAAGTGGATGGGTCATAATACATCTAGTATAACAATCGATGGGCGGGTGGAGCAAAAATCAGCTGTAATTGATCGCGCTAGTTTTAGTGCTGGGAGTTACTGTCCAGCTCTTGCAATATTGAGGGGCGTAATAATTGCTGAGGTTATGCGATGTAGGTCGATAGCAAACAAACGCAACCGAGGGTATAAAAACAAAAAAGCAATCCTGCATTGCTTTTATCCATCAAGAGTAGTCCGCTCCCGCGGAGGTAGAGCATCCAGATGGACGCGTCGATACCTCCGTGGGGAGCGGGTGGTGAGGTTACCAACTGACTTGGAATATACCGTCGTCTGTAGTTGTGAGATTGTAACCTGATGTCTCAAGATAGTCTCTGATCACCTCTTGAGTACGCTGAAATAAGTTGGTAAAACCAACTTATCTCCACTAATACCTCTCCCTTTTCAGCAGCTTCATAAGCTGCCTCCAGAACGAGATCTAGTTCCACAGTGGCCTCTGCCGTCATAAGAGCCATGATCGGCTCCTTCCTGCACTCATGTGAGTGCGATAGTGAGCTCAACCCCGTGTCGAGCTCTCTCCATTGCTGCACACGCTCCGGTGTAGCGCCATCAGAGAGCTGGGCGCTCTATAGCGCTCGGCAGTTCCTCTGGCAGCAGCAAGTCGAGAGAGTTCGACTCCTCACCACAAAAAGTTGCTATCCACCTCTGATAAGGACCTAACTTAAAAATGAACTGCAACAAACCATCCCAAGCTCTAGCCGGGCGTTAGCCCAGC
>CALISR010000019.1 GCA_938041435.1 uncultured Candidatus Saccharibacteria bacterium | reverse complement strand
ATAAATAAAGAAATATAAAGATAAGGAAATGGATAAATAGAAATAGAGAAAGATAAGGATAAAGAGATAAGTATAGATATAGATAGAGAAATAGAGAGAAAGAGATGTATAGATATATAGAGATAGAAAAGGAGAATATATGAAGATAGATATAAAAGAAATAACTGAACGTGAAGGGTGAAATAGAGAGCGATAGAGCACGAGGGTAGATGGTATCTTCGTACTCTTTTGCCGCGTCGCCTGGCGTAGTATAATACCATAGTATGGTACGGAGTGACACGGCGAGCGCGAGCCGCTCGAAATATGACTATGATGAACCAAAAAAGCTGACTATCTCGCAGCTAACGGCCTTGCTCGTGGCGGTGCTGCTACTGGGGGCTGGCTTTGTGGCAGGGATGTACGCCGACAAACTCTATGCGGCAATTGCACCAGTCTTTGGCCTCAAGGTGTCAGCCGATAGCATTGACTTGAGCAGCGTGCAGCAGACCTATCGCAAGCTCAAAGCAGAATATGATGGTAAGCTAGACGATACCAAGCTGATCGATGGCGCTAATCGTGGCCTAGCTGCAGCTACTGGTGACCCCTACACGACCTACATGGACAAGCAAGAGACTGAGCAGTTTGACCGCAGCCTTAATGGCGAAGTGAGCGGTATTGGCGTGGAGATTGCATCGCGGGGCAACCATCCAACAGTAGTGCGCGTCGTCGATGACTCACCAGCAGCCAAAGCAGGCCTGCGGGCTGGCGATATCTTCCGCAGTATTAATGGCCAATCGGTGGAAGGACAGAATTCTGAGGTAGTGGCCAGCAAAGTGCGGGGCGAGGCTGGCACAACCGTCAAGCTCGTGATGCAGCGTGAGGAATCGACCGAGGAATATACCATCGTCCGGGCCAAGGTAAGTGACGCCAGTGTGCGTAGCCAGATTCGCGATGGCATAGGGATCCTCACCATTACCCGGTTTGATGACCAAACTGGCCGACTTGCGCGCCAAGCGGCAGAGCAGTTCGTCCAGCAGGGGGTGCGGGCTGTAGTACTTGACCTACGCGACAACGGCGGTGGCTATGTAACGGCTGCTCGCGAGGTCGCAAGCCTGTGGCTTGAGAACAAGGTTGTGGTAGTAGAAAAGTCTGGCGACGTCGTGCGCGACACTGTGCACAGTAGCGGCCAGGCACTGCTCAAGGGGATGAAGACAACTGTCCTCGTCAACGGCAATAGCGCCAGTGCTAGTGAGATCGTAGCGGGGGCACTACACGACCACAAAGCGGCGACATTACTCGGCGAAAAAACCTTCGGCAAGGGCACGGTGCAGCAGCTATTTGACCTACCCGACGGCCGTAAACTCAAAATCACCGTAGCACGTTGGTATACCCCAAGTGGCCGCAATATCTCGCAGGGGGGTATTGCGCCAGATACTGAGGTCAAAATGAGCACCGATGATCGTAATGCTGGCCGCGACCCACAGCTTGATAGCGCACTGCAAAAGTTCGCAGAATAGACATATATCCAACAAAATGCAAACAATTGTTCGCTAAAAGTATTGTATTTGCCTTGTATCTACGCTACCATAAAGGCATATGGACAGACGAAAGAAAATTCTCTTAGTAGAAGACGACACCGCGCTGCTGGCAGTGTATCGCTCGCGGCTAGAACTGGAGGGCTTTGCGGTGAGCGAAGTGCACAATGGCGAAGATGCACTTTCGGCAGTGGTCGATGTTCGGCCTGATCTGATCTTGCTTGATGTGATGATCCCTAAGATCAGCGGCTTCGACGTGCTCGATATCTTGCGTAACACCCCAGACACTACCAACGTCCGTGTTATCATGCTGACAGCACTGAGTCAGCCCAAGGATAAAGAGCGGGCTAAGCAGCTAGGGGTGGATGACTACCTCGTCAAGTCGCAAGTGATGATTGGCGACGTAGTGGCCCGTATTAAGTATCACCTGGGCATGAGCCAAGAATAACAGAGGCTAGAGGACTGTCGAACAAAGCGTGCAGCAAGCCCTTGCTTCTGAGTGATTTCTCCTTAACATTATTTCGTGGTATCATAAGAAGATGACGGAAAAATATTCGGCATCACTTTCACCACGACAGGAGCATCTCTTGACGCAGCCAATCACAACGGACGGCACACCAAAAGAGCGTGCAATCCATCCCGATACACATATTATTCCCAAGCGCCAAGATGCGCCACACCACCAGTGGAATGTATTGCGCAGCAGTGGCCAGCTCGACAAGGGGTGGATTGATATAGAGATCATTGACGAAAATGACGTGGCTCTAGTGCGGATGACTAAGCCAGTCCACCGAAGCAACATCGACAAGCTCGAGAAATGCGTGCCACTCGCGGTGCTACAAGAGCAAAACATCGACTTCACTAATGCATATCTGCAAAAAGCCTATGGTGTGATGGTGAAGGATGGTAGGCTGCAGCCCGCTACTGATACCACATGCGACTACCAGCAGCCAAGAGCAACAAACAGAGATACTGCCCGCCCAAAGAGACGATACGTATGAGTATCTCAGCGGGGATAGTGCGCGCCAATTAGTCGGGAGCGTGGCAGCAAAAGCGAGTGATACAGAGGTGGATAATAGCCTCCTCGTGGAGCGGGTACTTGGACGCGTAAAGCAATAAGGGGCTGGTTCGGCTATCTTTTAGGACAGAGCGTGTTATTGCTAAATACTGAATAGTATGAGCATAGCATACTTATCGATAGCATACACCAAGCCTACTAGGGGTATTATTAAAAACAAGAAAACCACCTCGGCTATGAGGTGGTTTTGCATGTGCACTATAAAACACTTACGCTGCGCTGACACACACCTGGGTGCGTGGCTGGGTCTTGCCAGTGAAGGTAGATTTCTTGACCTTCTTGAAGCTGACAACACCACTGTGAGCGGCGTGGATGGTGTAGTTGCGGCTCATGTACGTGCCAGGGCCGGCAATTTTTGTAGCGCCTGTCTGGCGAACGAGGACCTCACCAGCATTGACCTGCTGGCCACCGAAGCGCTTGACGCCAAGGCGCGCCCCAGCGTTATTATGGACGTTCTTGCTTGAGCCACCTGCTTTGACTTTTGACATATCACTCCTTTAGCTAATATAAACAATCTATACGATTATACGTGAGGGCGTGGGCGAAGTCAAGCGGCGTGGATTGAATAGCAGCCGTAAGAATACCAACCACTATAACGAGAGGAGAGAATGGCAAGAGGAGTGCGCAAGCGAGTAAGGCATTTGAGCTGCAGGCATAACAAAAAGAGGATAAAACATCGACGGTGACGCAGATATGCTGTAGCACTAACTGAGCAGCGTTGGATAGTTAGCACTATGGTGGTATAATTAGCTATACTACAGATACAATAAATGATATGAAAAGGAGTGATGATGGCAGGACATGAAGGGCCGAGAGGATTTGGGCCACAGGATAAGTGGCCATATCGAGACAGTGGACCGAGTGGCAGTTCAGACACTGGGGCAGATTTGGCATGGCTTGCAGCGCATCGGGATGCTGAGAGTGATTTGCCGTTGGGGCAAGGGGAGGGCAGCACTCCACAAGGCGATCGTGTGTCTGCTGCAGATGCGCTTCGAGCAAGCCTAAGAGAAGTGGCTGATCCTCGTGAACCGACAGCGCCAGCTGCGCCATCAACTCCGGAAGATATACGTGCAGCGCTTCATGGTCGTATTGAAGCACTAAAGCAGCCTGCTCAGATAGCAGAAGAAAACAAAAAGAAAGAGCAAAAAAAGGCTCTCAAGCGCGTAGCGGAAACACTCCGCGTTGCTCCAGATGTACTTAGCATTGTAACATGTAAGCTAGAGAACCTCGTTGTACAGGAAGGTATATCAACAGGCACTGCGACCAGTTTGCGGTCTGTCTTGGTACTCTTGGAAAGTATTAATCCTCGTGATCTTGAGGTTGCCCAGCAAGAGGTGGAGAAAGCCATCAATGTAATGGATACAAAAGAGAATAGTCATCAATAGTTCTGTAGTATTAGATTCACATAAAGAACCTCAGCTATGTCATGCTGAGGTTCTTGCCTATTGAAACTGCTAGCATGTAGAAGGAAGTATGTGTATTACTCGATGACCAGAATGAGATTTTACCCCAAGGTTATTTCATTGCTTCCATCACCAACAACTCCCGCGCTACTACCTGATTCTCGCGGTAATAACAGAGGTCGGTGGGGCGGATGTGCTGAAGTAGGCGGCGCCGGTAGCCCAGGTGCTCGAGCTGGGTGATGAGTGGCAGGTGAGTAAACTGTCCCTCGCTGCCGCGCCAAGCAGGCACCGCAATAACCAGTGGTGTGCCAGGGCTCAGCTGGGGACGAAGATTAGTGAGAAAATGGCTGATGATATGGTTGCACGTGGTACGCACAGCACTGAGCTTAGTGGGAGCGGGTGGGGCAGAGAAGGGCTGGCCAAGGTATGTCTCGCAGATGACGGCGCTGAGCTGCTGGGCAAGTGGCCACTGATGGGTAGTGGCATCAGCTTGAGTAACGCTATGCACCGCGCCAGGGGTGGCCTCGGCAGAGCGGTGCTGCAGCCAGGTGAGGTTCTCGCTGGTATAGCTGACCATCTTGGGGTTCAGATCGCTGCCACACACATCATAGCCCAGGAGGAGCGCCTCTTGCAAGACGGTGCCGGTGCCGCAGAATGGATCGAGCAGCACGGGGCGCGGCGCTGGCTGCTTGGCGGCGGGAGAGGATTGCATCAGTGGCCCAGCCATATTGACCATCATGCGGGCGAGCTTGGGTGGCAGCATGCCAACAAAGGCATCAGTGCGCGGGCGGGCTTGGTCGCGTGCGGCCAGGGCAGAAATGTTTTGCGCGCCAACACTCTCCGCCACAATGACGCGCCCATCCTGAGCTCGCACCACTAGCAGCTCAATGTGGTGGGGTGAGCGGCCAAGCTTGTTGTGGTGGCTCGTAGCAGTATTGAGCGCTGGAGCGGCATTAGGAATAAGGCGCAGGCTGGTGCCAGTTGCGCGTAATTTTGTCTTGAGAATAAGGCCAGTCTTTTGTACCTCACGGGCGCTAACAGAGAAGCCATAGGCACTCATACCCAGCGTAATCTTGTGCGACGCGCCCTGCCACTGCGCGCTATAGTGGCGGACAATCTGCCGACTCACCGCCAGCCAGTTACCGCGCAGCTCTAACACCACCCGGCCCGCCTTTTGGCTGCCACCCAGGCGCTCAAAGGCGAAAGCATCAGAGGTAATAGTAGCGGCCTGCGCTCCAAACCAACGCACCGCCGCCCCGCCATATAAACACTCCAGCTCCGCCACGCCGAGGGCCGGCTGCCGGCCAAGAATCGCAATATACATATGCCTAGTATAGCGCAAAAGTGAGTGAGAATGGAGGGGTGGCGGCACGAACGGTATGTTAGATATAGGTAGCCGACCACTCTCGAGCTTGTACGACAAGCTTTCGTACTCAGTCTGATTAAAGCGTTAGAAAAGGTTCGCCTCGCTGCCTCGTGGTATAATATACCGTAGCTATGCAGAAATATATCAAAAAAATGAAACAGCTGTCCTTCCGCACCTGGCTGAGTATTATGACGTTTGTGCTGATCGCCTTGATTCTATTCTTGTCGCGGCACGAGCTTCTCCAGGCGTGGCACTTGCTGCAACAAGTCAATATATGGGTCTTGATTGCCGTCTTCCCAGTGGCGGCGTTGGGGTATTTAGCAGCGGGCGAGATGATCTTCTCATATCTGCGGCAAAAGGGCTTCGTGCGCGACGTCAGCCCCTTTGCCCTGATGCGCTTGTCGCTGGAGCTAAACTTCGTCAACCACGCCTTCCCCAGTGGTGGCCTGAGTGGTATATCATATGCCAACTGGCGCTTACGCAAATACGGCGTCTCGACGGGGCGCGCGACGATGGCTCAGATGGTGCGCTATGTCATGGGCTTTGTGGCAGTGGTGCTGTTCCTTGCAGTGGCGGTGGTAATAGTGACGATCGATAGCGGAGTGAACCGCTGGATTATCCTGATGAGCGGGGGGCTGGTGTTTTGCTTGACGATGATCACGCTACTGGGGGTATATTTGCTGACGAGCCAGCGGCGGCTCCACAAGGCGGCGCATCAGGTCACGCTGACAATCAACGGCTTCGCGCGGCGCATCCTGCGGCGCACAAAGCCAGTGATGGATGAAGCTGCGGTGCGGCGCTACTGCGACGACCTCCATACCGATTTCCTCGAGCTGCGGCGCGACAAGAAACTGCTGTGGCAGCCCTTTGTCTGGAGTATTATCTTTACAATTATGGAGATCTTGCCCTTCTGGATGACCTTCCAGTCGCTGGGAGTGTCGGTTAATCCTGCATCAATTCTCATTGCCTACGGCGTGGCCACGACAATGGCGGTGGTCGTTGCTACCCCTGGTGGAGCTGGTGCGTATGAGGCGGTCATGGTCGGAATCTTGGCACTCTCGGGTGTAAGCCAGGGCCAGGCCATCGTTGGGACGATGCTCTACCGCGTGATCGCCATCGTTACCACACTGGTGTTTGGCTATGCATTTTATCAACTAACTATCATGCGCTATGGACGCGACAAACCTCCCACCACTGAGCGTTAGCGACTTCCTCGCCTGTGCGAGCCAGGTGCTGGAGGGAGCATTTCCGGTACTAACGGTCGAGGGCGAGGTGGCTAGTATGGTAGTACGCCAGGGAAAGTTTGTCTTTTTTGACCTCAAGGACGAGACAGGCAGCGTGAGCTGCTTTATGATGGTGTGGCAGCTCCGGGTGGCGCTAGAAGATGGTATGCAGGTAGCAGTGCAAGCCGTACCGAAGCTCACAGCGCGCGGTAAATTCAGCTTGACCGTGCAGCAGGTGCGACCAGTTGGGCAGGGGAGCATTAAGAAAAACTTCGAGCTGTTACGCCAGCGCCTGAATGCAGAAGGACTCTTTGCTCCAGAGCGTAAGCGGCCAGTGCCCGAGTGGCCTGAGCACATTGCCGTGGTGAGTAGTCCCCAGGCGGCAGGCTATGCCGACTTTATGACGATCATTGGCCAGCGTTGGGGCGGCATGCAGGTCGATGTCTATGCGGTGCCAGTCCAGGGTGCTGGTGCGGCCGATCGGATCATCCGCGCCATTGAGCGCTGTAACCGCCGTGCAACCGTGCCACAGGTACTGGCGATTGTACGTGGTGGCGGCAGCGCCGATGATTTGCAAGTCTTTAACGACGAAGCGCTGGTGCGGGCGATCGCTGCAAGCCGGGTGCCAACAGTGGTTGGGGTAGGGCATGACACAGACGAGACATTAGCCGATCTCGCCGCCGACGTCCGGGCTGTGACGCCAACTAACGCTGCTCAGCTCATCACACCTGATGCCACAGCAGTGCGAACGCGGCTGGCCGAACAGTTGCAGGCAATGAAGCGAACGATTATTGCCACAGCAGATGATGAGCAAGTAGCGGTGCAGCATCAGCTGGCCGAGGCTCGAGTGAAGCTAGTCAGGCGGCAGCAGGTACTCGAGCAGCAATGCGCAGCGCTGCAGGCCCGGCTCCGGCTGTATAACCCCACAGCGACCCTAGCGCGTGGCTACGCCCTGGTGCGTGGCCAGGCCACCGTCGGCCAGACGATCACCATTGAGCGGTATAGCGATATGATAACAGCGGAGGTAACCCATGTCGAACGCAAAACAACCAACGAAACAGGCGAAATCCACCACGCCCAGCACTCGGGCCAAGCGCACCACGCTGAGTGATGACGACCAACTGGCAATGGCCCTTGCAGCAGAAGGAATCACGCCGGATTATAGCCAGCCCAATAATACACCAGCAAGCTCATCAGCGCCGCCGCAGCCTGACCAGCAGAGCAATGCAGATAACCGTTCACTACGTGAGCAAATGGAGCAGCTGGAGGAGATCTTGGCGTGGTTTGACAGTGATGAGTTTGAGCTTGAGGCGGCGGTAGAACGCTACCAACAGGCTGCACGCGTTGCCGAGCAGATCGACCAGCGCTTGACAGAGATCAAAAACAAAGTAACCATCATCACAGAGGATGCAGCCGCCTGATGATGTGGTGGGCACTCCTCGTCATCATCCTGCTGTTTTGCGTGACGGCGCTGACGGGCGCGCCTTATGTGCCGTCGCACCACCGCGATGTGCAGCAGGCGCTGACTCAGCTCTATAGCCTCGGACCGGAGGATTACTTGGTGGATATGGGCTCGGGCGATGGCATCGTCTTAAAGATTGCCCGCCAGCAGGGGGCACGAGCCTTTGGTGTGGAGCTCAACCCACTCCTCGTCTTGCTCTCGCGCTGGCGTTTGCGCGGCGATACCAAAGCGATGGTGGTGTGTGGCAACCTCTACCGCACGAACTTTCCAACTGGCACTACAGTCGCCTACACCTTTGGTGACTCGCGCGACATCGCTCGGATGGCCGCTCATGTACAGCAGCAAGCCACCCGCCTCGGCACAGACCTATGGTTTATCTCCTACGCCTTTGCTGTGCCTGGCTGGACGCCAGTGCGCGAACAAGGCGCGCATAAGCTGTACCAAGTGCGAGCAGAGCGCGATTAAAGGCGCTGCTAGCTGCTAATCCTCGCTTGATGAATGCGTCACAGGCAGCCACAGGGTGCTGGCTGGCTTGAGAGAGTCGATTATCGTGGTAATAGCTGCTTGCTCAACGCGATGAGAAAAGGAGAGCTCGAGGTAAGTGGTGTCTCGATTGAGTTCAACATACGTAGTCATCATATCTCCAGCATAGCGATAGCACAGGCGGTAGGTTTGCTTATGCGGGGTCTCGACCCAGTTGCAAGAGGCGACGCGTGGGTCCTTCGTGAGACCACCACCCGCTGATGCGTGCTAGCCTGACCACTGCGTGATGGTATAGTACCAGCCATCTTTTGCTCGGAAGCTCTGCTTCGTGCGAACAAATGTGCCGTTATTGCGCTCGTCCTTGATAAGACGCCGCTGGGCAAGCGTTGCATTGGCCGGCAAGGAAGATGGCTCGAAGTAGGTAAAGTCGATCCGCGTCGCTCGCCAGCGATATACCCCATAGCCAAGTATACCCAAGAGGAGCACGGCGATAATGGTGAGACTAATACTGCGTGGTGTTGTCGGGAGATAGCGTCGTTTCATATATTTATGAATAGCACATAGTGCCAGTAATGGCAAATATGCACTATTTTTGTTTCTCTACTTACCACTCCCTCCTCCGGAACACTATAAGGGTCGACACCTCCCAGGTGTCGACCTCTTGCGCTGGGCTGAAAACAGATTATTGCAATCTGTTTGCACACTCCATCGGATGAAGTGGTAAGGAGAGGAGCCTACGCGAGCGAAGAGATTCTGGCTCATAGACAAATCCTCATCCCGCTCTTGTCTATCGCCCCAGGCATAAGTATAATAGGGATATGACGAAGCAATCTTACAAACGACGAAGTTTTCTTAGTGGCAGCACCTTTGCCATTATTGGGTTGGCACTGCTGGTGGTGCTCTTTGGTGGGTTTTCGGCCTGGGCCTACACTAACTATACCGAGGCCAAGAGCAACCTCGATAGCAAAATTACCGCAGCGCAAGCTGAGGCCAAGAAGACGCAAGCAGACGAAGACGAGAAGAAGTTTGCCGAGCGCGAGAAGCAGCCCATGCTGCAGTTTGTTGGGCCAGATGACTATGGCCGCCTGACTTTTGATTATCCCAAGACCTGGAGTGCCTACCAAGCCACCGATGTGAGCGAGGGTGGTGGCAAGACGTATGAGGCGTACCTCAACCCCCGCGTCGTGCCACCAATAACAGACACACAGAAGATTGCTATTCGCATCAGCATCGAGCAGAAGATCTACGACAAAGCGGTAGCCGACTACGACAGCCAGATCAAAAAAGGCGAGCTGAAGTCGAGCGCCTGGAGCAACGATAAAGGCCTGACGGGCACGCGCCTGGAAGGGAACTTTAGCAAAGATATCCGCGGCACCGCAGTGGTGATAAAGATGCGCGACCGGACGCTCACGGTGCGGACAGATGCCGACGTATTTAATAACGACTACGAGGCCCTGATAAAAACCATCAAATTTAACGAATAAATATAGAACATTGCGACGATCTGTGCTACAATGCAGCTGGTATGAGCACGGAGGGGAATGCGGTTATGATGAGCGGCGCTTCCTGGGGGGAGGCGTCGCTCTTTGTTGCGGCGGCACACGACCTCAAGTCGCCACTGGCGCTGCTGCGGCAATTAGCGCTGAGCTTAGAGGCTGGGGGGCTGTCGCCCGTCGAGGTGGCCGAGCTAGCCCGGCGGATGGCACTGACCAGCGAGCGGGCCTTGCGCCTCACCACCGACTTGACGCAATCCACCCGCCTGCACGAGGAGCTATTTGGCACCGAGCCGCTCAACCTGGCGTTGGTAGCGCGCGACGTCGTGGCCGAGCTCCAGCCACTCTACGCAGCCAAGGGGCGTCGCCTGACGGTACGCGTGCCGCGGCGGGCAGTGGTGGGACTCGGCAACCGCGACCTCCTGCGGCGCATTCTGTGCAACTTCGCCGACAACGCACTCCACTACAGTGGCGAAGGCGACGCACCTGTGGTGGTTCGGCTCTCTCGGCGGGCTGGCGGCCAGGTAATCCGCCTAGCAGTGCGCGATTACGGCCCAGCCATTCCGCCATCGCTCTGGCAGCAATTGGAGCAACGCCTTGGCGTCAGCGCACAGCCGCTGCACAGCCGGCCAGGCAGCAGTGGCCTAGGGCTCTACATTGCAGGGCAATTTGCCAGCGCGATGGAGGCGCAAATTGGAGCAGTTCGACACCGCGATGGCGCGACCTTCTACATCGATCTTCAGGCGGTATATCAACAGAGGTTATTATGACGCAATCGCCACCGCGGGTGTTGGTCATCGACGATGATCAATGGTTTGCTGAGCTGCAGCTTGCGGCGGTGCGGCGGGCTGGTGCGGCGCCCGTCTATGCGGCCGATGTATTGGCTGGCATGGCAGCGCTCGACGAGACACTCCCAGCGGTGATCATCCTCGATATGTTCATGCCCGGGGGTAATGGCCTAGTGCTGCTCCACGAGCTGCAATCGTATAGCGATACAGCGCGTATCCCCATCATCATCTGTAGTAATAATGCGAGTGACATGACGCTAACCGATCTTGCGCTCTACGGCGTCGTTGCCTTGCTGGACAAAACAACGATGCGCCCAAGCGACGTGACGAACGTACTAGGCAGGTACATCCCAAGCGAGGTAGTGGCATGAGTATGCAGCGCACCACAGCGATCGTCCTGCGCCGCACCAACTATGGCGAGGCCGACCGCGTACTGCAATTGCTCACGCCAGAAGGGCAGCGGGCAGTGATCGCCAAGGGTGTCCGGCGCGAAAAGAGCCGACTAGCTGGGGCGGTTGAGCTCTTTGCGATTAGCGATGTCGTCATCCGTCAGGGGCGCAGTGAGCTGGGCGTGCTAACGCAGGCCCGCCTGACGAAGTATTATCAGACAATCGTGGCCGATTATGACCGCCTGCAAGCTGGCTATGCCGCTATCCAACTGGTGACACAAGCTAGCCGCATGCTGGACGAGCCAGCGTGGTATGAGGTACTGCGCTTGGTATATGAGGGGCTCAATCAGCCTAGCGTACCCGTCATGCTTACTCAAGCCTGGCTAGCTATCCACTATGCAGCGTTGCAGGGCTACGAGCTTAACCTAGTGCGCGATGTGCTGGGCCAGCCGCTCCACCCTGAGCGGCGGTATATGTATGACGGGTCAGAACGTGGCCTGCGCCTCAGCGACCAAGGCGACATCACCGCGGCGCACATCAAGCTGCTCCGCCTGCTCGCCACGTGCCCACCCACAGTGGTAGGACAGGTCGGTGGTGTGCTGGCCATCCTGCCTGAGTGTTGGCTGGTAGCACGGCAGCATGCTGAGGTGTAATGCTATAGCTTGGATTGCAAGATCCTCTCTGCCACCCCCTAGCAACTCACTGCACCGAAAATGTTCCGGCCAGATTATGCACAGCACTCTTCCATCTGTTTGATCGCTGGCCTCCATATATTTTCTTGTTCGGTAAGTTGCTTGGGGGTAGAGCGTGAGATTATTGAGATGAAGGTATCAATGCCGTGCTTGGCCATAAGACACACCCCACTTCAGGAAAATGCTATAATAATACCAAAGAACCAATCATGAAGCTGCCGCGTTGCCAACGCGGAGAAAGGACGCGTGTGAGTAGCGCAACGAGCAACGTAACAATGGAAGCAATTATTAGCCTGTGCAAGCGCCGTGGTTTTATTTACCAGGGGTCGGACGTGTATGGCGGCCTGAGTGGCACGTGGGACTACGGCCCGCTGGGTGTGCAGCTGAAGCGTAATATTATGAACCTATGGTGGCGCAGATTCGTCGACGAGCGTGACGACATGTACGGCGTCGATGCAGCGATTTTGATGAATCAGAAGGTGTGGAAGGCGAGTGGGCATGTGGATACTTTTGTCGATCCGTTGTGCGAAGACATGGTCAATCACCGCCGTTACCGCACTGATCATATTCTCAAGGATAATGGCGTTGACGCGGACGGTATGACCATGGAGCAGATGGATGCGGTGATTGCCGAGCGTGGCATCAAAAGCCCGGATGGTAATCCGCTCTCAAAATCAATGACTTTTAATATGATGTTTCGTACTCATATAGGAGCGGTTGATACGACGACTGTTCATTATGCTTCAAATATAGATCCAGAATATGGAGACGCTGTAGAGACAAGGGAGCTTGTAGATTACGAAAAACCGGATGCAAGTCTTGTATATCTTCGCCCGGAAACCGCTCAAGGCATCTTCACTAATTTCAAAAACGTCGTCGACAGTTTTTACCCGAACCTACCGTTTGGTATTGCTCAGCAGGGCAAGGCGTTTCGTAATGAAATTGCGCCGCGCGACTTCGTCTTCCGCAGCCGCGAGTTTGAGCAGATGGAGATCGAATATTTCGTGAACCCTGAGCATTGGCAAGAGGCGTTTGATGAGCTGCTCGCCAGCACGCATGCGTTCTTGGCAGAACTGGGCCTTAGACAGGAGCATATTCACGAGCTGGACGTGCCGGCAGAGGATCGGGCACATTACAGCAAAAAGACGATTGACATCGAATACGACTATCCGATCGGTCGCGAAGAGCTGATGGGCATCGCCTACCGGACCGATTTTGACCTGATGAACATCCAGCGAGCCAGCGGCAAGAGCATGGAATACACCGTTAAGGGAACGAATACGAAATTTGTGCCACATGTCATTGAGCCCAGCTTCGGCGTTGAGCGGGCGCTGATGGCAGTGCTGGCCAGTAGCTACCGCGAGGACGAGCAAAATGGCGAAAAGCGAGTGTACCTGGCACTGCCAGAGCACTTAGCACCAGTCAAGTTTGCTGTATCGCCACTGCTGAAGAACAAGCCAGAATTGGTGGAAAAAGCCCGCGAAGTCTACGCGAGCCTCGCCAAAGCCAACCCTGGCCGGGTGATGTGGGATGACAACGGCAACATCGGCAAACGCTACCGCCGCCAAGACGAAATCGGCACCCCGCACTGCGTAGTCATCGACTTCCAGACGCTGGAGGACGGTACGGTGACGGTACGTGAGCGAGATACGACGGAGCAGAGGCGGGTTGTCGTCGATAAGCTAGTATAGCGGTAGTACGTCCGCTTATTGCCGAAACACTACAATTGCAATATACTATGCAAAAACGGTAATTGAATTATAAATAGAAGGAGCGACTGATGAACGGAGAGAAATCTATCCCGAGTGGTTGGGAGTCACACATATACTCAGTAACAGGTGAAAAGACGGAATTTATCATTCCAAAAAAGGGTGTGTATATTGAGGTGCCAAAGCAGTCCCAAGAGAGGCTGCTGTCTCTAGATCGGCGCGGTGAGATCTCGTTCGTTGAGGAAGCGAAGAGCGAGATCTTTGATAAGGAAGAATATCGGGAATTTGGCGAGTCTTTCCTTCAGGCGCTGCGATCGACATCTCGCATCATTAGCTATGCAACGGGCCAACCATATCACGAGATGGGGCTAAAAAGCTGCGCGCCGCTTGGCATGAGTGCCAGCAGAGGACTTTTGCGTCTGGCTCATCGGTATGAAAAACTCAAAGAGCGTGAGGATGACCCACGTGTTGTTGTAACGCCGTATAATCTTAGCCGCAAGCTATGGGAGCAAGCCTTTCGGCGAGCGATGGAAGATGATAGCATCGAGAATAACCCGTTGCGGCAGCAAATTGATACAACACACGATATGAAGCGAACGATATATGGCCTACATGTCC
This sequence comes from uncultured Candidatus Saccharibacteria bacterium, assembly GCA_938041435.1. Classification (GTDB taxonomy): domain Bacteria; phylum Patescibacteriota; class Saccharimonadia; order Saccharimonadales; family Saccharimonadaceae; genus Saccharimonas. The sequence goes on along the minus strand of CALISR010000019.1, from coordinate 41,665 downwards.
GCAGGAGTCTATCCCATGATGTGTGGCCAAAATTTAATACAGTTCCAAAGGATACAGCGGTTTTTTATAGCCCTGATGGCATCCCCTGTACGGCAAGTGTTATTGCTGGTAGGCAAGAGCCTCGATTTCGAGGGATGAGCTACCAGAAAATCCACAAGCTAGACTGGTGGGCCGATATAGAAGAGCCTGAGCTGTCGGTCGAACAGGCGCTCTCGCAGGTGGCGGCTGCGCTCATAGGTCGGAGCGGTCAGCAGTCACCGGAAAATAATAGAAAGCCCGATCCAACACTGAACGTGACTATTATTCCAGGCCTTTCGGTTGGAGGGATTCCGTTTCCTTTTCTTCGTAAGCTTGAGCAGAAGCAAAACCCCGATCAGATGCATGCGAAAAGTCTTGATGTAGTAGCTACAGAAGGGCAGAATCAATCTCCGTTAGATAAAGACCCGAATCTCTATAAGCGGTATGGTTACGACAGCCAAACCATCGCAGAAGCTCTAACTGCTGAGCTGAGTCGGATTATCGAAGGAGAGTCACAAGCACCGGGCTATCAAGTCTATGGAGCATACTGCAAGGCACCAGAGCAGTCTCTGTATGCTCCGTATGTTTTATGGGGTAACAACGGCTGTGTGACGCTGTTGCTCCAAGCTATCAAAGAGGGCGATAGGCGAATCGGCTTTCGCCATGCCACGCGGTGTCTGTCTGAATCACCTCGGGTGTAACTGGTGGCAATGAGTCATCAACGTACTTGATAGATGCAACACAAGCTAGATAACTGACAGTTCGGTACTTCGTCGTAGTAGTTTCATCACAACAAGAAGAGGAATATAAGCAAATAGCGAGAAAGAAATAAGTATGCTATAATTTCTCTCATGCCAAAAAATACCAACGGACACCTCATTACGCAAAATGCAGACGGAATAGTTCGCCACGATTATCTCTACCGCATCTCCCTCAAAGCATTAATATATAACGACGCTGGGCAGATCTTGGTTGTCAAAGAAATTGATCGGCCGTTTTGGGATTTGCCTGGTGGCGGAATGGATTATGATGAGACGATTGAGTCATCGCTAAAGCGCGAGCTGCATGAAGAGGTCGGCTACCGGGGCGATGTGCGCTATCAAATTTTTGACGCGTCGGATCAGATATATATTGAGCGGCTTGATGCGTATCAAATCTGTTTTTATTGCCGCGTTTGGCCCGAGAACTTCGACTTTGCGCCAGGAGAGGAGGGTGATGACGTGATGTTCATCAGCCCTGACAACCTACAAGGCACCGGTTATGATGCGACCGATCGGGCATATGCGGCGCATAGGCAGTGGCAACAACTGTATAGTAAAGTTACACAATAAACCTTGATTGAGATGTGTTTCTTTACCAATATAACTTTATAGTGTCTCGACTTGGGTCAGTCCCCGTCGAGGTTTTTGGTATGATCATTGATTGCCAAAACTTCTTATATAAAGCCACTGAGATCAGTAAAGTAATGAGTGGCCAAGAGGGTATTGAGTGTTGGATAGATATACTACAGTAAGTGAATCACATCGGCACCGGTCACATGCCGGAGCACGCCATGGTGGCTAGCGACTATGCCATCAAGGTCATCAATCTCCTTTATCCCGGCGATAGGGCCGCTATCACCCACGAACGCCAGTGGCAAATCCAGGTAATGAGGAAGGAAATGGCGGTTGTATAGCTTGAGGTAGTAAGTTAGCCGTCTGGCGCAAATATAGAAAAAGAAAAGGGTCCTTAGGCAATTAACCGTTCGGAACCTTTTCGTCTTAATAGCTCTATTGTAGCGGCGATAGAAGAATAAAGCAAATGATCTAATCTAGTTATGGTGGACAATTATCTATATAAGTAAATAGCGAAAAAAGCTTCAAGGTGGTATAATCACCTCATACGAACAAAATCACAAAAGGCTAGGTGTATACATATGAGTAACACGACAGAAAAAACATACAATTCACTCCCTCTCATTAAAAAGAGCATCGCAACAAAGTACTCATCACCCTCTTTCTCGTGACGGCACTCGCCGGAGGCGGCTACTGGGCGGTTGTAGCTGCGACAAGCAGTAGCGCGCCGCCGGTAGCGCTAGCATTGCGCTTGGCGTACATCGCGGTTTTGTATATGCCGGTACCACTGTATACGCTCTTACTGAGTCGATTTATGCTTGGCATACCAGTGCCGTTTCGTGTGTTGTTATCATTGAAGCATATCACCGTGAAGAAGTATGCATTGGTCGCTGGGCTATTCTTGGCCTGGGCGGCATTGATGGTTGGTTCTGTTGTGATTCTTGGCTGGCTATGGCCAGAGACGTTTGGTCACCTAGCGACGACGAATGAACACTTGGTGCATAACCTCGAGAAGCTCATCGGCGCATCGGTCGATACTAGCGCGATGAATATGCCACCAACACCGCTTGTCATGCTGCCGCTTGGTATCGTCGGTGCATTGATGGCCGGGCTAACGGTAAATGCAATCTTTGCGATGACAGAGGAGATCATGTGGCGTGGTTACCTTGCGCAGGCATTTGCTGGACGGCCATTTTGCAAGAAATATGTGACGATTGGCGTGCTGTGGGGGCTGTGGCATATTCCGCTGATTGCTCTAGGGTATAACTACGGCACAGCGAATGCGCTTCAGGGGTCGGTGTTATTCATTGGATTTTGTGTGGTGATGTCGCTTGTGCTTGGTTTTGTCGTTGAGCGAACCCGAAGTGTGTGGCTTGCTGCCGTGCTGCATGGGACGTTTAATGGCTTCTCGCAAGTTATGTTGCTTCTGGTCGTTGGTGGGAGTTCACTGTTGGCTAGCTCAGCAGTAGGCGTTGTCTCGCTTGTGATGTGGCTGGTAGTATTTGTAGCTTGCTATATAAGCACTACTTTTGCATCTGTCACGGAGCGAGCATAAGTGGACTGTCTCATCCAGGAGGGTCGATTCCGCTAAACTATTATAGAGGTATAATAAAATCATGCATATAACTCGTCGTATTCAAGCGGTAAAGCTTCGCCATATTGGGGGACTGCTAGTAATACTCAGATCAACCACACATTAAGTATATAGCACGAGATCGACACGATTAATTGTCGCGTGACATGCTTATTCCAATTTTGTTATAATGAGCCTATGACGATTACCACAATCCAAAAGATCATCAAAATCGGCTCGAGCCGTGGCGTGACGCTGCCGGCTAAGCAGCTGCGGGCGCTTGGCTGGCAGGAGGGGGATGAAGTGCGTATTGTGGTTGATACGGTGAGTTCTGCTCATGCACCAGTGCAACCAGCAACTGACCAAGTGCGGCGTGACTACGAAACATTCACGCAGCAGTATGGTGAAACGCTGAAGAATTTGGCTGACCGATGATGCGCTATCTAACGACGGATGAGATTCAAGCATTACATTATTGGGTGATTGCGGACTATGGTGGCTCGCATGGTCTGCGCGACGCGAAGGCACTTGCGTCACTCGTCGTTACACCACAGGCAGTGTTGTTTGGTCGTGAGCTCTATGGATCGGTGCATAAAAAAGCAGCAGTGTATCTCCGTCATTGCATCGCTGACCATCCGTTTATAGATGGGAATAAACGGACTGCAGTAACACTAACTGGAGTATTTTTATTACGCAATGATGTCTGGTTGCGAGCGGCACCCCAAGAACTTGAGAATATAGCAGTGCAGATTGCCACCGATCATTGGGATATCGTGCACATCGCACAGTGGTTGCAAGAAAATACTGAGGAAATATAGTATACTTCTCCACAATATTTCCACAGAGTGATGTATTTTCTACATACAGATAACGATGGTGAATTCCTGGGGTCTAGGGCAGAAGGCTTGTTTATTTCAGGCCCAATTACCCTCTTGTTACCATAAGCGTAATAATGATATAATGCGAACGTTATATTTAAGGTGTTGTGTTTCACAACAAAAAGGAGGGTTATTGCATGAGGGAACTCAGGCAAGCAAAACATAATAAATGGAGAACACTGACGCGTGTATCTCAGGCTGGGTGCCTGGTGGCGGTAGCTGCCATGGTGGCATTGTTTGCCCAGCCTACACGTGCTGCCCAAGAGGTAGCCTGGAAGGACCAAGCTGGCTCTGGCACAAAGAACTGGTCGGCAATGGCTGGCTCGGCAGACGGCACCAAGCTCGTCGCAGCAGTGAATGTCGGGAATGTCTACACCTCGACAGACAGTGGTGTCACTTGGGAGGAACGACCAATAACTGGCCTTACCACTCCGCAAAAGTGGACGGCTCTTGCTAGCTCGGCTGATGGTAGCAAGATCGCTGCCTTTTACCAATGGGGTGGCTACATGTACACCTCGAATGACTCAGGTGCTACCTGGACGAAAAATGGTCTTCCAGGAGCTGCTGGTGACTGGGTGTCTGTTACTAGCTCGGCCGATGGCACCAAGCTCGCCGCTGTGGCAACCAACCGTGGGGTATTTACCTCCACCAACTCTGGCGCAAGCTGGAAAGAGCAAGCCAACCCAGGTGCGAAGAAGTGGACATCGATCGCTAGCTCATCTGACGGCACCAAGCTTGCTGCGACTGTTGCCGACGGCGTTGTCTACACCTCGACAGACAGCGGTGTCACCTGGACAGAGCAAGCAGCCGCTGGCACTCAGAAGTGGACATCGATCGCTAGCTCATCTGACGGCACCAAGCTTGCTGCGACTGTTGCCGACGGCGTTGTCTACACCTCGACAGACAGCGGTGTCACCTGGACAGAGCAAGCAGCCGCTGGCACTCAGAAGTGGGCATCGATCGCTAGCTCAGCCGATGGTATGAAACTCGCCGCGACAGTCAACGGTGGTAAGGTCTACACCTCAGACGATGGTGGTGTCACCTGGATGGAAAATGATAGCGCTGCTACCGGTGCGTGGTCGGCTGTTGTTATGTCAGACGACGGTGCACGCCTCGCTGCAGCACTCAACGGTGGCAACATCAACACAGCAACAGCTAAGGACAAGCCAGTTGTGCAGCCAGCTCCGGCCAACCCAGCACCAGCTAACCCTGCGCCCGCAAATCCTGCACCGGCTAACCCAGCTCCGGCCAATCCTGCGCCCGCTACACCTGCTCCGGCCACTCCAGCACCAGCTACACCCGCTCCAGCGACGCCCGCACCTGCGACTCCGACCCCAGCAAATCCTGCTCCAGCTACCCCTGCGCCTGCGACGCCCGCGCCTGCAAATCCTGCGCCTGCCAACCCAGCTCCAGCTACACCTGCCCCAGCTGAGCCAGCTGTAGAACCTGCACCAGCAGAAGAGCCGGCTCCGGCTGCAGAGCAAGCACCAGCAGCCAACCCAGCACCTGCAGCTAAACCAGCAGCAGAGGCTGCCGCTCCTGCTAAGCACGAAGGTCCAGCTCTCGCTGACACCGGTGACAGCGTATGGCTCGTTGCTGCACTCGCAGCCAGTGGCATTGGCGCCGGGAGCTTCTGGTTCGTCAAGAGCCGCAAGAACTAGAGCACTGCACTGCAGCGTCTCTATACCCAAGAGAAAGGCATACCGTATGCCTTTCTCTTTTTTGGTTGGTAGAGTAGGGTGCTGGGTCATCATAGAGCAATTGCATTATATGAAAGCGGCTTGGGCGCTAATGTAGCAGTGATACACCGTCACAGTACTTGAGTATAAGCAGCAAAGGGACACCTTACACAGATAGAACGTCAGCACCAGCGCGCTGCTAGGGGCTCTTGGGTGAGAATAGGTGGGCCGCGGCCATGTTGGCGCGGCCTTTGTGTTGCACGGTGATGCTAGGTGCTAGAGATGATGGCGACCGATGGAACTTGCTTCCTGTGCGATGTATCTTGGTGTCAATCACTAATGCATCGGCCTTGTGATCTACACAATGGCAGTGTGGGTGATCACATTGAGCCGATGATTAGTCCTCCACCTATTGAGGATGGTTTGTGATTTTGGGGAGGGGAGAGGCACGTATAGCGTGCTCTTATTCTTACCCAAAGCAGTGCGGGAGATGGTTAGAGCGCCAACCCCACATTGCTAATACGTGTAAATCTCGCTCTTACCAGCAAGCTTTACACACCAATACACGCGAGGTGGCAAAAGAAAGTGGCTTGGATAGCAAGTATCCAAGCCAAGATAGAGCTGTGTGGGGCAGGAGTACGGCTACGGTCGCCGTTTGCGGAGTATCCACACTCCGCCACCACCTAGTACAATTGCACCGAGGGTGATGGGGAGGATGCTATCGCCAGTGTTGGCGAGGAGCCCGCCGCGGTGGGGTGAGCTGCCCGTAGAGCCGGTGTGCGACGTATCTTCGTAGATGGCGATGGGGTCGAGGATCGTGCCGTTGGCAGTGCCATCTTCGTCACCAAAGCCACCGTCGGTTACATCGTAGGCAATCGTTGTGCGTGTACCGCTCGGGTTTGTGCCAAAGTTGATCCGGTTTGTGATGTCTTCGATGACTGATCCACCTTTGGCAATTTTGAGCACGGTGAGGCGGCTTGGGTCGCGGTAGTGCTGGCTTAGTGTGAGTGCTACATGGGTGGTGTAGCCAGTGTGAGCGGTCTGCCTAGCACAGGTGATAGTGAAGCGCACGCTGTTGCGCAGAACCCGGCCTTGGTACTGCGCGGGGGCGGTTGCTGGCTCGGCTGAGGCAATGTGGCTGCACGGTTTGCCGGCCGTAGCGAGCGATACCGCACCGCCGCGTGGCTGGGTAATGGTAGTTGAGTTGGTCGGCTGATTTGGCTGCGTGGGCTGCTTGGGTGTTGGTGTGGATGGGGCTGATGTGATGGCGTTAAGCCGAGCCTGGAGGGCGGCTTGTTTGCGTGCATCCTTGACGGCGGCAATGCGAGCTTGGGCAGCAGCGATGTCTGCAGGGTTCTTGCTGGCTTCGGCTCGGGCTACAGCAGCTTCGGCAGCGGCCAGTGTGCGATCATCTACCGGTGGAGTGGTGGTATATATCATGCCACCGTAGGCAGCAGCTATCAGCTTGCTCCTATCGGTCGAGCTGGCAAGGGCTGACCAGTTGGGCACGCCAGGCGACGTCTGAGCTACCCACGTTGCACCGCCGTCGGTCGATACGTAGATATAGCCACCACCGCCAGCTGTTGCAGCGAGGGTACTGCCATCGGCTGAGATGGTTGTTGCTGTCCAGTTGTGCCGGCCATCCACGCTGCGTTCCGTCCACGTCACGCCACCGTCGGCCGAAGTATAGATATAGCCACCAGCGGCTGTTGCGACCAGCTTTGTGCCATCGGGCGAGCTGGCAATTGATGTCCAGGTGCGGTTGCCAGCTTGGGCGCGTTCTGTCCAGGTCTTGCCGCCGTCTAAGGAGGTATAGATAGCACCGCCTTCGACGACTGCAGCAAGCTTATTGCCATCAGCCGAGCTTGTGACGGCGCGCCATTTGCGGCTACCCGACTTTGGTTGCTCCGTCCAGGTTGCCCCGCCATCGCGCGAGGTATAAATCGCGTGGTCTTTGGCAACAGCCACCAGCTTATTGCCATCGGCCGAGCTCGCGATCGACATCCAGTTGATCGAGCCACTCATCGCGTGCTTGTGCCACGTTGCACCGCCGTCTTGTGATGTGATGATGTAGCCGCCCCAGTCGTAGAGTGCCGCAATCTTGCTCCCATCGGCTGAGCTTGCGATGCTCACCCAGTTGCGCACCTCAGACTTTGGTTGCTCCGTCCAGGTTGCACCGCCATCGCGCGAGGTATGGATTGTGCCACCCCAGGCGGCAGCTGCCAGCTTGCTCCCATCGGCCGAGCTGGCAAGGGCCGACCATTTGCGGTCGCCTGCAGCATCATGCTTGGCCCATTTCGTGCCGGTTGCTGGCACTGGCGTCTCGGGTGGCTGCGTGCCCGCACCCTTTTGGAAGACACGCACATAGTCGATCAGCATCGTCTGGGTAGGGAATGGGTCGGATGGGTCGATAGGGCTGAGGTTTTTGCTAATCTCTACGTAGTCATTGAGGATGAATTGCCAGCCACGGTGGAATGCACCATTGATATTCTCTTGGCTGGCGACCTTCGTCAGTGGTTCGGCATCCGTCCTGGGGAGGATGTTGCCATCGTCGGTAGGGCTCACATGGTAGCGATATACCTTGATGGGTTGGTCGTCTACAAAGTACTTGACCGTCGTACCATCATATTCTACCGCCCAGGTGTGCCACTCGTATGCAAACGAGCCTGGCCGCGCACCGGCATAGTGCTCGCCACTGTGCGATAGGGCACGCGTCCGCCAGCCAGTCTTCCATTTGGCATCGACACCATGGTGGTAGCACGACATGTGTGTGGTGGACCACGCGTAATTTGGTGTGGATGAATACCACTCAATGATGTCTAGCTCACCGTATGGGTCGTTGGCCTTGGGGTTGTCGTTGCAGTTTTGGAGCGTATTGCCACTCACCATCCACAGCGACGGCCGTGTACCGCGCTTGCCATTCCAATTAAACTTCGCCCGAATCTCGGCTCGGAATGGCTTCGTGCCGTCCACAACCTTACCCTTGTTTTTGACTCGTCCACTAAGGTAGCGCGTTGTGGTGCCGCTGGGGCAGGGCTGCTCACTCATGTTGGCACTGGTGAGTGGTTCGTTCAAATTGCTCACGCAGTGGCGCTGCGTGGTGATCTCGAGATGGCTGTTGGCCACCTTGAGATTATTTGGGCTGTAGGCGAGGTGGGTATTGCGCAAGTTGTCAGTATTTTGCTTTAGTATGTCCCACTCGCCAGACACAGCCGAGCCAGTAAACTCATCGTGCCACACCATACCCCATTGGTCGGCATGCGTTGTGCCATGATAGAGAAGTGCAAGCAACACAACACTACCAAGTGCCGCAAGCACAATAATTGCCTTTTTTATCACCGTTTTGTCCCCCCTGTTTTTGTCTAAAAAACGTTTATGAGCATGATTATAACGCTTATGGTTATATTTTTGCAAGGGGTGGAGCCCATAATCTTGCAAGACTCGCTGCATAATGCATATTTTTGCCAGGGCGAGAGAGCACTGTATATGCTAGCAGTGTGGGCAGTTATCCACGCGATTTCCACAGCACGATGTGGTTTTTACACCGCTACAGAGATGGGGCAATAGGGGGTGGTCTTTTGGGCTATTGCAGCAGAGGATAGTGGGATATACTAGAGGCACAACAACCTAACACAAAGGAGGGTGTATGACGAAGTTAATTAACTATTCGCTGGCAGGCGTGGCAGTGGCCGCAGCCATGGTGTGCCTGAGTGGTGCGCCAGCTCATGCCACCGAGCAAGAGCTCAGTGCAGCGCGTGCGGCGTGTAGTACAGTGGTAGGGCAGGTCAAAGCGGCCAATGCATATGCCTACTGGAAGATGCCGGAGGGCTACCCAGAGGATCACAGCGCCGATGCAACCAACAGCTTTCGCCAGCAGCATGGCTGGGTGGTGGCCGGCACAGAGGTGTACGACTGGGCATCTAACGAATCATTTGCCAACAGCGGACGCTTCGTCTGGGGGAGCAAGACGGTGAACTTTGCGCCAGGGAACTTCTGCTTGAGCAGTGGCAAGACGACGGGTGGCCGCGAGCTCCTTCTTACCTTCCAAAAGGATGGCAACTTGGTACTCTATAGCCACACCGGTACGGCTCAGTGGGCATCCAACACACAGGGCAAGGGTGCACGCCTGGCCTTCCAGGGCGACCGCAATATCGTTGTGTACGACAAGAACAACAAAGCCATCTGGGCATCCAGCTGGCAGTGGAGCACGCCACGCCGCGGTGCCAAGATTGCTCAGCCCGGCCAGCGCTGGTGGCACGGCTATGGCAAGGCGCAGCAAACACCAGAGTGGTTTCACGCCACACGTCGCATCACAACCAAGCCACAAGACACTGGCGTGCTCACCCTGCGTGCCACCGACCGCACTATTGAGGGTATCCCCGAGACCAACTGGGCCTCGCCACAGTACCCACAGCGCGCTACCTATGGCTCGGTAGTGGTAACCAACGAAGCACGAGGTGATGGCATACGAAACCACGTCAACATCGTTGGGACGTTTGATAACTAAGTCACGCTCGTCGCGAGTGGGCTAATAGCTCGCTTGGTTCGCCAGCCCCGCATCAGATAATGGTGCGGGGTTTTGGTAGGTGGATGGTTTAAATCAAAGATGAGAGGTGAGGGAGCGTGGTATTTTTGTGTGTAGAGAAACAGAGTTATCTCAGATAGTTGTCAATTGTGCATCATTTGTGTCTTTTTTGTTTTATATGCATTGGCTATAATCAGGCATATATATTAGCCTAACTCTTCTCTACAAAGGAGTGATGACAATGAAAAAGTTAGCAATCTACCCGCTGGCCGGTGCGGCAGTTGTGGCTGCATTGGTGTGCTTTGGTGGTGCACAAGCTGGTGCGACCCAGCGCGAGATCAATGATGCTCGCAATACGTGTAGTGCAATGATCGGCCGGGTCAAAAGCATGAACTCATACGAATACTGGAAGACAACCGAGGACGGTCGTGGCCTAGGTGCTGCAGGCGGCCCCAAGAATGAATTTTTCGACACCTACCACTGGCAGCTGAGTGGCGGTGAGTATTATGATAAAAAGACGAAGGCTGTGTATGAACGTACGGCTAGTTTCAACTGGGGTAACAAGACCGTCAACTTTACGCCAAACAACTTCTGCCTGACGACGGGCAAAACCAGCGGTAGCCGCGAATTTATCCTCACCTTCCAAAAGGATGGCAACCTGGTGCTCTACAGCCACACCGGTGCTGCCCAGTGGTCATCCAATACCCAGGGCAAGGGTACGCGCCTGGCCTTCCAGAATGACCGTAATATCGTTGTGTACGATAAGAACAACAAGGCTGTGTGGGCATCGAGCTGGTACTGGACGTTGCCACGCCGCGGTACTAAGATCAACCAGCCCGGCCAACACTGGTGGGACAAGCGCGCCAAGGCACAGCCAGCACCAGAGTGGTTCCAGGCCTCACGCCGCGTTACGACCAAGCCACAAGACAGAGGTGGCATGCGGATGACTGTGGCTGATCGCACCATGAATGATATCGACGAAGTGGATTGGGCGCCCGGCTACAACCCAAACAAGCCGCGCTACATTTCGGCAACCTATGGTTGGATGTTTGTCAGTAACTGGGTAAATAACCCTGACGGCACCTCAACTGGTCATATGAATATTGTCGCGACGTTCGACAACTAAGCTGCGCCCCGCAGTATACACAAGCAACCCCACGCTAGCGATAGCGTGGGGTTGTTGGGTGCTAGGTGCCGGGCGTGCTTACTGATACACCACCGGCTTCAGCACACCAATGTACGGCAAGTTGCGGTAGTGCTGGCGGTAGTCGAGGCCGTAGCCCACCACGAATTCATTGGGGGTGGGGATGCCGATGTAGTCTGCCTGCACATCCACCGTGCGGCGCTCGGGCTTATCTAGCAGGGTGCAGAGCTTAGTACTGGCGGTCTGGCGCCCGGCAAAGAGTTCAAACAGCGCCTGGGCAGTGTGGCCCGTATCCACGATGTCTTCTACCAGTAGCACATGCCGGCCAGCCACGTCTGTATCGAGGTCTTTGAGGATACGCACATTGCCAGTCGAGGTAAGCTCGTCGCCATAGCTCGAAACGTCCATAAAGTCGATTTCCAGCATGCAATCCATCGCCCGCACCAGGTCGATCATAAAGGGCGCCGCCCCGCGCAAAATCCCCACCACTAGCGGGTTTTTGTCGGTATATTCCTGGCTCAGCTGCTGGCCCAGGCGCGCCACCGCCCGCGCAATGTCATCGTTGGTAAAGAGGATTGTTTCGATATCATTATGCATAAGGATTATTGTAGCAGATATGGGGTGCGGGGGCGAATTTTTGGAAGATGGGTGCAGTGAGAAATGTGTGAAAACGTGAACAATGCTACAATACCACCATGACACAGCGTACCATTCCACCCCATGCTCGGCTGATTCCGCCCGAGGCACAGTGTGTCTTTGCAGGCGAGATATTTCGCGTCTACCAGTGGCCGCAGCGGCTCTATGATGGCTCAGTAGCAACCTTCGAGATGGTGCGCCGGCCCGATACAGTGTTCGTTATTGCAGTGGATGATGCGGGCAACGTACTGGTGAATGACGAGGAGCAGCCAGGCGGCATTGTGCGGCATGGCCATTTGCCAGCTGGGCGGGTTGACCCTGAGGATACAACCATCATCGTGGCGGCGCAGCGTGAACTGCGCGAGGAGACAGGCTGGGAGTTTGCTGACTGGCAGCTGCTGGAAGTGGTGCAGCCTGAGCCGAAGATGGAGTGGTTTATTCACCTTGTGTTGGCCCAGCAACCCGTGCGTCACATGCCACCGCGCTGTGATGCGGGCGAGCGGATTACTACTCGCGCAATTTCCTGGCAGGAGCTTGTGTAATCGGCAGTGCTGCTGAGGTATTTTCCATGGCTGCGCGATGTTGCCTCGGTGGAGGAGCTTGCTCCGCGCCATAGGGGCGACCTATAGGGGGAGTAGGGGTGTGGGTATATCATATTTTTTATCCAGCGGTATAGTTAAGCCTAGTCGACATTGCATACACAACAGGGTAAAATAATTACCTTCTGCGCTTCATACGGTATAATAGAAAAATTATGAATCGACCTATCAAGCAGATAAAACAGATCAAGCAGCAGGGTAAGCTCCTGCGGATTTTTTGGCAGGCGCTGGCAGTGGCGACGGTGGTGGTGAGTGTGAAGTTCGTCCTGCACCGCCTGGGGTGGGAGCCGATCGAGCAGAGCTCGCTGCACAATAGCGTCATATCCAGCGTGACCTTTGTGATTGGTTTCTTGCTCTCGGCTACGATCGCAGACTACAAAGAGTCGGAGCGGATCCCAGCGGAGTTTGCAGCGCTGCTAGAGGATATGTATGATGACGCCGCGGCGATTCATCAGAGCTATCCGGTGTTTGATATCGATGGTTTTCGCCGCCAGCTGCATGCTGTAGCCCAAGGATTTTCGGACGATGTGCGCCACTCGGCCTATGATGCCCGGCAGGATATCCGGGGCTTAACGCCGTATTTTGCCACGATGGAGCAGGGCAATGTGCCGCTCAACTTCATCGTCAAGCTCAAGCAGCAGCAGATGGTGCTGCTCCGCCACCGCCATCGGGTGGACTACATCCAGCGGATCCGCTTTATTCCCTCGGCATCCATCTTGGCGCGCTCCATTGTGATGGCGTTGCTTGGCCTCTTGCTCATTACTAATATCGACCCATTTGTCGCCAGCCTGACGGTGGTGGGGCTGATTAGCTTCATCTTGGTGTATATGATCATCCTCATTCATGTCATCGGCACACCCTTCCACAAGGCCGGCAAAACGCGCGACGACGTGAGCCTCTTCCTTATTCACGACGCGGAGGAATATCTGAGCAGCCCAAGCGACGCGGTGAGTAAAAGATAATAGTAGCCATCTTTTCGTAGTTGGGACGGCTCGCTATTATCGCCCAACATTGCTATAATAAGACTGTACCAACACTAACCATGGAGGATCTCACATGGGACTTACCGATGATATCAAAGCCAAAGCCGATGACGCACAAGCTAAAGTCAAAGCAGCAGCCAGTGACGCAAAAGACAAAGCCGAAGAAGTAGCCGAGAAGGCCAAAGATGCTGCGCAAAACGCCGTCGACACTGTAAAAGACAAGGCAAACGACATCGAGAACAAAGCTCACGAAACCAAGGGCTATGTAAAAGGCAAGATGGATAAATAACCCCCCGCCTCTTGATGGCTACGAGAGCTGCTCTGCACATTAGAGCAGCTCTTTTGGTGTGAGCACGCATTTGCGAGGCGGCACTGTACATGGTACGATGAGAAAAAATATAAGGAGAAATTATGCCCATCCATAACCCCGCCGACTATCCCGCCATCATCGCGCGCCTCAAAGCCAAGCTAGCCGAAAAGGGCGTCGTGATGGGTCCAACGCTGAGCGAGGCAGACATTACCGCCTTTGAGACTGCCTGCAATACGCGCCTGCCCGAGGCCTATCGACTCTTCCTCCAGCAGGTAGGCGATGGTTGCCAAGATATTCGGCAGCCCAGTGGCATCTCTATCTATGGCCTCAAACGACTGGCTGATACCGAGGTGAAAGACCTCTCGCGCAGTGTGACGATTGATGACTACTGGCTCTGGGAGGAAGAAGAGGATGAGGCACTGCTTACGAACAAAGCATTTGAGGAGCGGCTGGGTAATGAAGGTGTGCTGCTCCTCGACCAAGGCTGTGGCGATACTTACCAGCTTATCACCTCTGGCAAATGGGCTGGTGAAGTATGGAACTTCTGCGACGTAGGGGCTGGCCCATGCTGCGAGCGCCAGGACTTCCTTGGCTGGCTGGAACTGTGGGTCGATAGCGACTTTGACGCAGACTTCTTCAAGGATTATGTCTATCCAGGCGACACCGCAGAGTAATACCCCTTGCCCCATAGCACATGTCTGCAGGGGGTATTAGCTACTGCCATACCATGCTACACTAAGGAGTATGACGAAACCATTTGTACTACTGCAGTCGCGCCCTGAGGACGAGGCGTCGGATAATGAATATCAGGCATTCTTGCATTTTGGTGGTCTTGCGCCAACCGATCTTGAGCGAGTGCGCATCGAGGCAGGGCAGCGCCCCGCGCAGCCGCTTGCTGCCTATAGTGGTGTGCTGATGGGTGGTGGCCCAGCCAACTTTGCCTATGCTCCGGCCGAGAAGCCTGCCGAGCAGCGCGAGTTCGAAGCCGTGATGATGCCGCTGCTGCGCGAGATTATTACCCATGATGTGCCATTTCTTGGCGCTTGCCTAGGGGTTGGCGCGCTGGTGTCGGCACTGGGTGGTACGCCGAGCTTTGCGTATGGTGAGGCAATTGGTGCTGTGCCGATCACCCTCACGCCAGCAGCTAGAGATGACCCACTCCTGACTGGCTTACCCACTACCTTCGACGGCTTCGTTGGGCACAAAGAAGGGGTGTTTGAGCCGCCAACTGCCTGCACCGTCTTAGCACGCTCGCGTACCTGCGTGCAGATACTGCGAGTGGGGCGCAATGTGTATGCCACGCAGTTCCATCCCGAGCTCGACCCTGAGAGTCTTGCCTTGCGCATCGATATCTATCGCCATGCTGGCTACTGCGCTCCAGATGAGGCCGATACGCTCATTGCCAATGCCCGCCAGCAAACCGTCACCGAGCCAGTCAAGATTCTACGCCGGTTTGTGCAGTGTTATCAGCAGGAAGAGCTCTAGGCTCGATTTTACTCATCTTCCGCCATCAAGCTATGAGAGGCTCGCATAGGCAAAAATGGTTTTGATGTAAGAACGCGTATTATTTGTCTACTTCTTGTGTAAAAACATACCCCTTAGCCTACATAGGTAGTAGGCTATAGCATATATCTCTATGCGATACTGGCAGTGAGATGCTTGCGGTATCTTGCTTGAGCATAATCACATCGAAACATACCGCGCAGCCTATGTAGCAAGTGGCCTATAGGGTATTGGTAAGAACAGAAGTAATATGACTTGCAAATTATCAATATATCATATATAATAAGGAGCATTATGAAATTATTTGAGAAACATTCAATACCTCGTAGTGTACAGATCCATGCTCATTCTGTCGTTCCACCATCGATCGAGCACCATGGCGGCGTACATACCACACCAGTTAGTTTGGCTACTGGTATGTGGCTAGAAGGTAAGGGGCGCAAGCAGCGACTAGTGGTAGATGTCGTCCATACGACGCAGGGCAGTTATATGGATTTTGTCGATCGGCGCATTGTGCCACAATGTGATTTCGCAGCTACTGCGTTGCCTGGTATGACAAGCGAGCTGTGTGGCTGGGTAGGCGAAGGCGAAGATGATGGCGTGGTGAATGTCCTCGCGCTGTTTCGGCCGGATGATGCGACAGAGAGAGGTGTAGCCGACGAGCGGCACAGCCCAGAGGTAGTGCGCGCACGGCGCATTGGTGAGCTCGCTGCTATGGCAATGGCCTGGCACCTACTCCCTGGCGAGCAGGCCGATGCAGATATGACCTTTGACACAAAAGCACTGCGAAAAACGATGAGCAAGCACAGTAAGCGTGGTGACGTAGCAATACTCCTACCATGAGCCCATACCTCACAGGGGGGCATAGCTGCACAGCTATGTGTAGGCCTATAGATATGTAAGAAGCTCGGTATTTATATACGAGCTTCTTTGCTTTTGACGGTGGCTAGAGAATTGCTACTCGCGGAGAGATCAAACCGCCGTGCTTGGCTACTATTGATTGAGAACAGGATCTTCGCATAGATACCCCATCACCCACCCATAGGGTAGGGCTACCCCTATGCAGCAGCATGACACACTGCCTCAATGTTATGTCCGTTCAGGTCGATAAGGAAAGCACCATAATAGTCTGGATGATAGATCGCCCGCACGCCTGGTGCGCCATTGTCCTGTGCTCCTGCTGCTAGGCCAGCTGCATAGAATGCATCAACTGCTGCCCGCGACGGTGCAGCAAAAGCAAAGTGTAGCGGCGATGATGGCTCGCCTTGCCCGAGCCAAAGCATCCCGGTATGTTGTGTCCGGTCTGGATTACTAAAGCCTACGCCATATGATTCGTCAATTGTCTTGGCATAGCCCAGTGGTGCCAATACCGCTTCATAAAAGGCTTTGCTTGCTTCAATATCTTTAACGATGATGCCGAAATGATCGATCATGAGGTACCTCCTTGTGATATACCGATTAGTGTATTGTCTCTCAAGTATATGCTACAAATGATGACAGCAGTGTGTCAGTATTGATTGATTTTTTGTGTTCTTTGATCTCACCCTGCGCTTCGGCACTGCGCTACCATCGCGCGGAGCTGCACTGGCTCATCGACGATGACACTGGGTGGGAGGTGGCAGATTGTTTCGCAGGCGATTGCGAGCTGCGGTGCATAAAAGGTAGCGCGAGCATGGTCGACATCGAGAAATGATCCGTCAAGCACCTCTGCTACCGCCAGTGCATCGTGCGCAGCATAGCGGAGCTCTACGCGCGTGTAGCCAGCGATTGGTTGGCGAGAGAAGACAACACTACTCGAGTAGTCGTCATTAGTCGAGGCGTCTGGGTAAGGCCTGGGCGAGAAGCTCTCCTCTTGTGGCGAGAGGCGAATGATGCGCCGCAACTTGAAGAGGCGAAAATCCTGGCGCAGCCGGCAAAACGCCCACACATACCAGCTCGCTTGCCGAAACACCAGCTGGTGCGGCTCGATCACCCGCTCTGTCTGGCCATCATAGCCAATGTAGTGCATCTGCATGCAGTATTGCTCTTCGATCGCCTGCTGCAATTGCTCAATCTTGTGCTGAACAGGGTGTCCCTCTGCCCAGGGTGCAAAGTTGATAGCATACATCGGTATCGTAGACTGATCATCTTCGGGGAGAAGCTTGGCGTGCAAGGTAGTGATTGATGATTGACGGGCGATGCTCTGGAGGCCTGTCAGTGCACTTGCTAGATGCTGCTTGTCGGTAGTGGAGAGAATTCGCCGATCAAGCGTGTAGTGCGGCATGAGGGCGAGCCCACCATTGCGGCCAGCCCGAGTGATGATAGGAACACCCGCCTGGTTCAGCGTCTCGATATCGCGCAAAATAGTACGCTTCGACACCTCAAAGCGATCGGCTAGTTCCTGAGCAGTAGCTTTGTCTCGCTCGCAGAGGAGCGACAGAATGGCGAGTAGGCGCTGGAGTTTCATAATAACCGTACCGGATAATTCGTATAGCAATTATATGCCACTATTGTAGCAACGTATGGCTCGTTATGACAAAGAAAGATGTTTGTGAGAGTAGATTATAGAATAGGCTAGTAGTATATAGACAGTAGGGGTATAGGTATTATTAATAGAATATCCAGCTTGGTATGCTATGCAGCTACTCGATAAGATAAGTAGTGAAGTAGTGACTCGGTATGTAAATTACGTGTTGCGAGGCCTATGAGATGTTTGCTTTGCGTGATGAGGGTGCTACCTTGTTTTTCACTTCCTATCATCACCCGAGGTGAAAGACATAGTTGGTTGGATAGTTATAGAGCAGTGTAAAAGCGAAAAAATGACTACCTAACAGTGGTCTAGTGTCGGTGAAAAATCTCCACGACTTTTCCACACCACCTTAGACACTAGATATGGGCACACTATATATAGCGTAGGTAAGGACAGAGCTCTTGACCATAACAGGGGTAGTGATGGTGCGCGGCATCAACGTAATGCCGTATATAGCACGTATCTCACACACCATATGGTATAATTACCTCGATAACCCCATAAACAAGGAGACAAGCAGATGAGTAATTTTCCGGTAGTGCGCGTCGAGCGTGTTGATGTACGGAATGAGAGTGCGTCGAAAATTGACGTGTGGGCACGCATCAAGAATGAGTCCGACCGGCAGGTGAAGGTTGTGAGCTGGGAGTATCTAGGGAATATGCGCAATGAGTCGCACACACTCAACCCGGGCAGCGCAGTGGATGTGATGCTCTACAGCGGTGCACCCAAGAATTATCCAGACCAAATGTATATCCGCTACGAAGCCGAGCACGATGCTGGCAGGCATTACTTCTTGGCGCGGCACCAGGCGAAGTTTGATGAGCGCTATAACAATGACACGAAATGGTATCGACCATCAGACTGGATGGAGTTCCAGCGCGTGGATCGCGGTAACTAGCATGGTAGCTACTCCGCGCATTTTCTACACTGATGGCAGTGCCAGCCCCAACCCTGGCCCGGGTGGCTACGCCGTCATTGAGCAGGGTAAGCCCGTAGCGCTGGGCAGCGAGCCAGGCAACACGACGAACATTCGTATGGAGGGGATGGCCCTCATCGCAGCCATGCAGTTGGCTGGGGCTGAGAAATGCGAGATCCATACCGATAGCGAATTTTGGGTCAATGTCCTTACCAAGTGGGCACCTGGCTGGGCAGCCAAGGGCTGGCGCAAGAGCAGCGGGCCCATCAAGAATCTCGAGCTCGTGCAAGAAGCCTATGCGCTTTATACCACCGTGCGGCCGAAGCTCATCTGGGTGCGCGGTCACAACGGCCATAAACAAAACGAGCTCGCCGACCAATGGGCTAACCGAGCACGAGCCGGGGAGCGGCTTAGAGGGGAATGAGCAGCAAGAAACCGGTCAATAGCGACCGGTTTTTTAGTTATGGAAAATCTGGCTGCGGAGTGCTTACTCTGTATAAAAGAATGTATACTCTATGTACCAGGTTCAAGCTCGTTGAATAGCCTTGGATCGTAGCCAAGCAGCTGAATAGCTCGTTGTTCCTCTCGCTGAGCGTTGGCTGCTGCTTGAGCGGCAGCTTGGGCAGCTGCATCTTTCTTGTCGCGTTGTGCTGCATCGATAGGGTAGGTATTCCTAGCATAAATATATGCTATACTATTACCAATATCACTAATATCCAGAGTGCGACGAGGGACTGGCCCGACGACTCGCCAGCAACCTGCTCGGGAAGCGAGTAAGGTGCTAATTTCAGCCTGTGCGCAGGGAAGATATGAGACGCGTAAGAAGGCAGCTCCTTTCTCGCCTGGCAGTGCAGGATAAGAGAAGGGAGTTTTTTATGACAGCAACTACTATAGCATCAGCACAATTCCGTACCGCCGAGAGCGTAAGCCCAGGCCACCCCGACAAGCTGTGCGACCAAATGAGCGACGCCATCCTTGATGCTTATCTAGCCCGCGACCCACAGACACGCGTGGCGGTGGAAGTGTGCGGCGGCCATGGCACGGTGTTTGTGACAGGCGAAGTGACGTCGCAGGCGACGGTGGCAGTGGCACCGATTGTGCAGCGTTTGGCGGGGAATGAGGTAGAGATAATTGAGCATATTGCTCAGCAGAGCCCAGAGATTGCTCGCGGTGTGGATGATGGCGGGGCAGGTGACCAAGGCGTGATGATCGGCTATGCTTGCAACGAAACGCCAGAGCTGCTCCCGCTAGAAACAGTGCTGGCGCGGCGATTGAACCAATTTTTGTATCAACGTTGGCTCTACGATGGCAAAACGCAAGTAACACTGCGTGGTGGGCAGATAACGGCAATTGTTGCAAGCTTCCAACACGCCCCAAAAGACGAATTAACAGAGGCGGTAGAGGAGTGGCTCCAGCAGCAGACGTATGTGAACACATTTTTTAAGGATAAGCAATATGATGTACCAGTGCTACACTGTAACCCAGCAGGGGACTGGCAGATTGGTGGCTTTGCGGCTGATGCTGGCTTGACGGGGCGCAAGCTCATCGTCGACAATTATGGGCCACGCGTGCCGATTGGTGGTGGGGCCTTTAGTGGTAAGGACGCCACTAAGGTAGACCGCTCGGCGGCATATATGGCGCGGCGCATTGCAGTGGATTATCTGCGACAGCACCACGCGCAGGAGGTGTTGGTGCGCCTGGCGTATGCAATCGGTCACGACCAACCCGTCGAGGCGACTGCCATCATCGATGGGGTAGAGCAGCCCATCACAGGCTATGATCTCAGCCCGCATGGCATCATTACTACGCTCCAGCTCACCCAGCCCATCTACGAGCCAACCGCTCGCTGGGGGCACTTTGGTGAGGGGTTTGTGTGGGATCGGTAGAGAAAGACAGGAAATTGCAAAACCAACCGTACTCGTTTTGCATGGTTTAAATATTCAGCAATGCGCCCTTTGCTAAAGTAGTAATAATATGTCATTTATCATTGACAAAATCAGAAAGGGAGAGTACTCTATATGACATTAACAAATTGAATAGAGCAAGAGGTAGGGATATATGCGACCAAGTGAACAGCCATTGATGACGAAGCGATATCGGGGGATTGACAAAAAACCGTTGGATGAAAAAGAGAAAAAATATAGAGCAGAGCTTGCGCATAGACTTACATCGGCTTTAGATCATCCAGATATAGTAGAAGAATACATAGATCATGATATCGCATTGATGGACCAACTAAGAGTTGTGACAGGTGTACACTTCGATACCGAGATTTTCCCACGAACAGAAATATGCCAACCGGTAACAATTACCCCGCATTGCTACACGCCACATGATTATGTAGCCTATGACTCTAAAGGTATATATAGTTCAGTCGTTGCGCTTCCTACCTATGGAGAATACCAGGGGACGATTGGCAAAGAGCCAGTAGCTGATGGATATATGATGCTTATTAAGGCATCGGTTGTTGCTGATGGAGAAAAAGCTCCAGATCCAACATTTGCAGATTTTGCTTGGGACGACAACTATGCAATGGGAGCGCTGGTGGCAGGCGACAATATACGGTTTGTTGAGCTGACACATAGTGATCCTGCTGAAGCTGGATCACCGTATCCTACAGTTGCCGAGATTGACCCATCGAGCAAAGATGCAGAGCAAATCATGATGGAGCTAGAAAAGTTTGTTGTAGCACAAGAGGCTGCTATGAAGCCGAAGAGTCGACTTGCATTGCTTGGTAGGCGTGTTATGCAGATGTTTGGCTTGACCAAATAACCCTCTTTTGCCTCTCACTCCACAACCTTGTATACTAGAGCCTATGGATCAGACACTTGCACAGGAGATTTTGCTCAGTAGCCAGAGTGCGCTGCTGACAGGGCCAGCGGGCACAGGCAAGACGTATGTGTTGGGGCAGTTCATCCGCCAGTGTAGGGCGGATGGCAAGTATGTGTCTGTCACTGCCACGACGGGGCTTGCGGCGACTCACCTGGGTGGCAGCACCATCCACGCATGGGCGGGGATTGGCATCCACGATAGTTTGCCGAATAATTTTTTTGATCACCTGTCGAAGACGCGGCGCGATATTATTGCTAAGACAGATGTGCTTATCATCGATGAGATTAGTATGCTGCACGACTACCGCCTGGATATGATCGACGAAGTGTGCCGCCGAGTGCGCGAAGTGCCAAGCCAGCCATTTGGTGGGCTGCAGGTAGTGATGAGTGGGGATTTCTTTCAGCTGCCACCGGTTAACCGCGATGGTGGGCGACAGGGGGGCTTTGTGGTGCAGTCGCTGGCTTGGCGACAGCTCGATCCAGCCATCCTCTACCTCGACCAGCAGTACCGCCAGCAAGAGGGTGACGCCCTGCTCGACATCCTAACGGCTATGCGAGCTGGTGACCTGCGCCGACGCCACGCCGAGCAACTACTGGCTCGCACAGAGGTAGAGCCACCTCACGAAAGCGACCTGACTGAGCTTCATACTGTTAATATCGACGTCGATCGGATCAACCAAGCCCGCCTCGCTGAGCTGCCTGGCGACGAAGTATCGTACCAACGCAGCAGCACTGGTGGGCAAAATTACGTCGACACGCTGCAGCGGAGCATCCTCGCGCCGGAGGTGCTGGTGCTCAAGCAGGGTGCGCTGGTGATGGCCATCAAGAACGACCAAGCGCGGCGCTTTGTCAATGGGAGTATTGGCCAGGTAACAGGCTTCGAGCCAGGCACAGACTACCCGGTGGTGGAGTTTCGTAATGGCCACGTGGTGACAATGCAGCCCGACACCTGGGAGCTGCGCGATGGTACGCGCAAGCGGGCCAGCATCTCGCAGCTGCCACTGCGCCTGGCTTGGGCGATTACTGTGCACAAAAGCCAGGGGATGACGCTCGATAGTGCACGCATCGACCTACGCAAAGCCTTCGTCCCGGGTATGGGCTATGTGGCACTGAGCCGCGTTAAGAGCCTCGATAATATATATCTCACTGGTATCAACCGGATGGCGCTTACCATGAGCGATGAAGCATACATCATCGACACGCAGCTGCGTACCCGGGCTGCCCAAGATGCCGAGCGCTTTGCCCATCTGCGCGAACAGGCTGCTCAGCGTGCCACCGCGCCGCAGAAGAAGCCGACGAGCAAAACTGGCAGCACCAGCTGGGCGGCCAAGATCGCCACAATGCGCCAGACCCACCCCAACGCCTACAAACCATGGACAAAGGTTGACGATGAGACGCTCAAGCAGGCCTTCGTCCAAGGCGTGAGTATCCGCCAGCTCAGCCGTACTCTCGGCCGGCACGAAGGCTCGATAAAAATGCGACTGCAAAAGCATTTTGGCGAGGATGCGGTGCAGTAGCGCATTGCTATCCCTCCGGGGGTCGTTTCATGCTTCTCAATAGATTACAGTAAACAAAAATGAATGTTCTTATAACACGCTCAGCTCTTATACGAGCGTTGCAAACCTCAGTAGCTCCCATAGTTTGCTAATTGACAAATCTCCTAGATATCTCTTACAATAAAGTAATCTAGACAATAAGGAGAAAATATGGCAAATCCAGAGAGAGAGAGCCTTAACAGACAGCGCTGAGCGCCGAAGTATAAAAGACTCCGTAATCATCCAATCATTGGGCCAGTTGTCGACCCATCGCGTGATCACACCAGAAAATACATCACCAGGTACAGCTAGCATCATAAAACAACCAACAGGCACTGCCTCCATCCGACAGAATAGTGGTTTCCTTAGCGCTCGAGAAAAGATGAAAGATACTAGCTTCATTATGTTGGGGTATGTAAAGGAATCTCAAGCGACCATGCAGCTTAATTCGCATGATATTGCCTATGTAGAGATGAACTCGTCTGGAAGGGTGTTTCTTGAAAAAAACGAGACGGGTGTGATAGCGACGAGCGGGTTGATGGGCTGCACTGGTGTGGCTGGTTTTGCAAAAAATCGAGATGGGAAAATTCAATCATTTGTTTCGCATTATGATGCTCTGAGTCAGAATGGCCGCATAACAAGAAAAGATAGTCCGGTCAATCGGGACCTCTATACTTTTCGCTACCAAGTAGAAAAAGACGACACCCAAAATACGCCATTGTATGTTGTTTCATATCCTGCATCGAGTCGCTATGATCAGGATTATGGTAAGCGACGGGGAGTGTTTCGAGAATGGCATTATATGGATCAGATCAATACTACAATAGCGCAGCTGGGCAAAAACGCACAAGTCCTCCTCTTGCCATATGAGCTTAACTCGCAAGGTCACTCTCTTGCGAGTGGCCGTATGGATGGCAAAGAAGGGATATTTTGGGATGGTGTCTATATTGATTTTGCTGACTATATTGGCGATACGGCAGCTAACAAACGGTAACAAGTTTAGTTATAAAGGTGTAGTTGTAGTAGAATAGCTACATGCATAACGAACCAAACACACAAACCCCCACCACCGATACCACCCCAGTAACGTCACCAGAGCTAGCTGCTGCGCCGCAGAGTGATGCAGACGTAGCCACTCATGCCGAGACTCAGCAAACAGATATTACCGCACAGTCTACTGCTGACACGTCTACCGATGCTACTGACATCTTCCTCTGGGCCAACCAAGCCGATCGCGACAAAGACCAGCTGGAGGTAGATCTCTTCCTCTTTACCAAGGGCTATACGGTGTATGCCACCAACTATGCAGCTGAGCTCAAGGCGCAGCTCAAGGTGCTCTTCCTCTACGATATGATCACGGCGGTGCAGACGGGTGCAGCGACTGGCCTGATGGTGCGGGACTTCGAGGCGGCCAAGGCGGAGGAGAATGTCCTTGAGCGCACCACACTCGATCGGGTAGTGCATGCTCAGGAAGTGATCGAGCAGATCACCTACAGCGAGGCAGATCTTGAGACCTTCAACGAAGGTGATCATGAATTTAAGAAGGTTAAGGGTATCATTGCGCGCTTCCGGATGGGCACAAATGGCGAACCATTCTTCGTGGCCAAGCTGCTACCCCAGTCGCAGGTGCTCAAGGGGGCAACCGCCTGGATGTACAGTGGTGGGTCGTTCCAGCCATTTGTGGCTGATGCTGGCCTACGCATCACGCCGGATAATCAGGTGTTGATCGTCGGCAACGATATCTTTGCCTTTAGCGAGAGTAAATTCGTCCGGCTTTTTGGCTACGATGCCAAGAAGCACGCTGTGGCGGAGGAGAAGATCGCTGCCATCACTCAGCAGTTCAAGCTCACCCTGCCTGAGGGGCTCACGCTCGATCGCCTGGTGCGCGATACGCCAGCGCTGGTGACTAAACTGCAAAAGCTCGACCCGGCGCAGGTGACACAAGACCAACTGATCGACCACGCCGACGAAATGGGCCTTGGCCTGATGACGGACGACGCGGCAGGGAGCATCATTATCATGGATGCCAAGGATGCAGCCGTTTTTGTTAATCTCCTCAACGACGACTACGTCACAAGCGACCTGACCGGCGTCAAATACGAAATGCGCGGCAAGAAAATCTTGCGCGAGAATGAGCAATTGCCGGAGTAGGGAAGAGATATTCTCTGTGTCTAGCTAGTATCATGCTATTGGACAAGAAAATATCTGGAGGCCAGCGACCAAGCAAGCGGGAGTGCTCTGTATTTCGCCATAGGGTGTTGATCTCAAAACTCTCACGTATTCTCACGCTCCACCTCCCCACACTCCCTCCTCCGGAACACTATACGGGTTGATATTCACTGGATGTCGACCTCTTGCGCTGGGCTGAAAACAGATTATTGCAATCTGTTTTCACACTCCATCGGATGAAGTGATGGGGAGGTGGAGCTAGCGCAAAGAAAGAGAGACGATGCATCCACCCAATGTTCTATTTTTCTTAATCCTCTGCTGATGGTACAATAAGCATTATGGCTAAGCAACAATCTACGGTGCAATTTCCAAAACATTACCTCTGGGGCGCTGCCACGAGCGCGCATCAGGTTGAGGGTGGTATGCACAACCAGTGGTCGGAGTGGGAAAAAGCTCAGGCCAAGACCCTCGCTGCTCAGAGCCAATATCAATATGGCGACTTGCCCAACTGGCCGCACATAGCTAGTGCCGCCAAAGATCCAAACAATTATATCTCGGGCAAAGCTGCCAACCACGCCGAGCTCTACACGCAAGACTTCGCCCTGGCCAAGAAGATGGGCCTAAATTCGTGGCGCTTTAGTGTGGAGTGGTCGCGCATCGAGCCGGAGGAGGGTGCGTGGAATGCCGAGGCGATCAAATATTACAAGGCGTACTTGGCTGCCCTAGCCGATGCTGGGCTAGAGCCCGTCGTGACGCTGTTTCACTTCACCCTGCCGGTGTGGTTTGCCGCCCGTGGGGGCTTTGCCAAGCGCGATAATGTGAAGTATTTCGTACGCTTTGTCGATAAGTTGATGGATGAGATTGGCGCCACAGTGCGCTACGTCATTACCATCAACGAGCCGTGTGTCTACGTGACGGAGAGCTACTATAACGGCACTTGGCCGCCCAATGTGCGCAGCAAGTGGCAAACCTACCGCGTGCTGAGCAACCTTGCCTACGCGCACAACCAAGTAGCCAAAGTCCTCCATGCTAAGAGTCGGCGCTTCAAGGTGGCGGTGGCCAAGAATTCGGCCTACACCTACCCGGGTGACGACGCCTGGCTCAGCCGAGCGACAGCGCGGGTGGTGCAGTTCTTCCAGGACGATTATTTCCTGCGCAAGGTGGTGCGGCAGAGTGATTACATTGCCGTTAATTATTACTTTAGCAATCGCATCTATGGCTATCGCATACACAACCCTGAGACCACGCCAAACGACCTTGGCTGGACGATGCAGCCCGATCATCTCGAGCTTGCGCTGGAACGCCTCTGGGGCCGCTACAAGCTGCCTTTGCTCGTGACAGAGAACGGTGTGGCCGACGAGCGCGACCAGTTCCGCAAGCAATGGCTCACGCAGGCTATCCTCGCTATGCAGCGCGCTCTTGGTAGCGGGGTAGAGCTGCTAGGCTATATGCACTGGAGCTTCCTCGATAACTTCGAGTGGGATAAAGGGTTTTGGCCGCGCTTTGGCCTCTTTGCGGTCGACTACAAGACGTATAAGCGGACACCGCGTCCCAGTGCGCTATGGTTTGCTCGCGTATTGCAACAGCAGAAGAAACAGGCAGAGCGGCCTATTGAGCCACTGCCGTCTGTACCAGCGCGCAAGAAGCCGAGTGCCAAGCCAGCCGCCGCGTCGGCTCAGTCTGCACCATCTACCGCTTCATCGCCGCGCCCTGTTCGTTCTACGCCGGTAGTGCCGCCCAAACCTACTCCGCCGACGCCGCCCCAAACACCCCAAATGCCACCATCTACACCAGGGTCAGCGGCACGTTCGAGTGGGGTGATTACACCACCGCGCCGACCAGCAGTCGCATCACGCAGTCGTTCACGTAGTCATAATAATCGGGAGGAATAATACATGGCACAGAGCAATGGTGGAGCACGCGTCGTCGTCATCGGCGGCGGGACGGGGAGCTTTACGCTCCTGACAGGTCTGAGACAGTATGCCTCGCAGGTCACAGCGCTCGTCAATATGGCAGATGATGGCGGCTCGACGGGCCAACTGCGTGATGAGCTTGGTGTCTTGCCACCTGGCGATGTGCGCCAGTGCCTTGTGGCGCTGAGCAATAGCCCCAAGGTGCGCGACCTCTTTAATTATCGCTTCGATGAGGGGAGTTTTAAGGGGCATGCCTTTGGTAATCTCTTCCTCACAGCGCTTGAGAAAATGACCGGCAGCTTCGCTGAGGCGGTGGCATTAGCCAGCCAGGTGCTTAATATCGATGGGTGCGTTGTGCCCGCTACGCTGAGCAATGTGACACTCTGCGCGGAGGGTGAGGATGGCCAGCCTATCAAGGGAGAGTATGTCATCTCACAGCAGGCACTAGCGCGTCGGCCCAAGATTTGGCTCGAGCCAGAAGCCCAGGCTAACCCTGCCGCGGTGGAGGCGATTCACGCGGCAGATATGGTCGTCGTGGCTCCCGGCAACCTCTATGGTAGCTTGGCACCCGTCTTGGTCATTCGCGAGATCCAAGAGGCGCTTGCTGCCACCAAAGCACGCTGCGTCTTTGTCTGCAACCTTGTCACCAAACCTGGCCCAACGGACGGCTTCTCGGTGAGTGACTTCGCGAGTGAAATCGAGCGCTTAGCGGGTAGTCAGTTCCTCGACTATGTCGTCTTTAACAACACGCGCCCCAGCCCAGAGCTGATGGATAAGTACGCCCACGATGGCGAGCTGATGGTAGAGTACGACATGGACGAGATGCATCGCCAGCACTATCGCTACCGCGCCGCACCAGTCCTCGCACAAGACGTGTGGGATGGTGCCCAGGCTAGCGACCCATTGGCTAGCACGCGCAGCTTCATCCGGCACGACCCCGATGTCGTGGCGCGCCAGCTGATGCGGATATACTTTGCATAAATATCAAGGACTGGCTATACTGTAAAGATCATGGAGCATATGACGGGCCACTATCACATCTATGTCGATCTCGACCGGACAATCATCAACACCACACAGTGGCTGCGCGAGATAGCGGAAGCACTCGCCCAGCTCTACCCAGCGCAGGTGACCGCCGAGGAATTCTTGGCGGCGCAGCCTCGCTACATGCTCCGGCCCAAGACGAATCCCACCGCACCGACCTACGTCTTGGCTGGGCAGCTTGCAGCGCTCGGCCTCGATGCTGCGTCTGTTATTGAGCAGCTCGAGCAGACGACGCTTGCTGATGGCCACCTCCAATACCCAGGCGTGGCACAGATGCTGCGTGCGCTCAGCCACTATGGCACGGTGCAGATACTGACCTATGGTGATCCCATTACCCCGCACTGCAAAGCCCGCTTGTGTCCAGCAGTGCGTGCGCTCGTGGCTCAGCAGGGTGGGCAGGTGATCATTACTACCTTGCAAGATAAAGCCCAGTGGCTGCGCCGTGCTGCCGCTGCAAACCCTGGCCAGACAATCTACCTGATCGACGATAAGCCCGTTGCCGTGGCCTTTGCGCCCGAGCCAGACCCGCCTATCCGCTGTGTGCAGATCGACCACACTGGCCAACTCACACCGCGCTCCATCAATTGGCGCTCGGGAGATTGGCCCATTTGTCATACGTTAGCTCAAGCAACTAATATCATACAAGGAGACATCGAGTATGCAATGCACCAAAGCAATCATCCCCGTGGCAGGCTGGGGGACACGGCGCCTGCCCGTCACCAAGACGATCGAAAAATGCATGCTGCCGCTGGGTAACCGCCCAGTAGTAGACTACGCTGTGCAAGACTGCATCGCGGCGGGCATCCGCGATATCTACTTCGTGGTGAGCGAGCAGAGCACGCAGATTCGCGACTTCTACCGCTCCAATGTCGACCTCAACAACTACCTACGCCGCAACGGCAAGGCAGATCTCTTGCCCCTCATCGCTCCACCAAAGGTTAATCTGCACTACATGGTGCAATCCAGCTATGGCAAGTACGGCACGGCCATCCCGGTGAGCCTGGTGGTGCCGCAGCTCGACCCTGGTGAGCCAGTGGTCGTGCTGATGGGCGATGACTGCGTGTACAATGCCGACGGCACATCAGAGGTGGCGCGCCTCATCGAGGCAGCAGGGGAGGATCGTTCGGCTATCCTGGGTGTGCACATGCCGCCCGACCAGCTGAGCCACTACGGCGTGCTGGATGTCGCTGAAGATGGCCGCCTGCGTGGCGTGGTAGAGAAGCCAGCGCCAGGTGAGGCACCGAGCGAGATGATCAATGTCAGTAAGTACGTCCTCAGCCACGACCTCCTGCAGCGCATTGCCGCCCACGCCGACCGTGACGACGTCGCAGGCGAATACTACATCACCGACCCCTTCAACGACTACCTCGCTGCTGGTGGCCACATGGCCGTCGTCCCCACCAAGGGTCACTACCTCGACACTGGCACGCTCGAGACCTGGGTAGCAGCCAATAACTGGCTTCTCGAGCATCAGGGGTAGGGACTTAATGCTAGTAACATTCTTAAGAACACACCTCCTATGTCGCAACAGCCGATTCCGCCCCAGTCTCAGCCACAGCCACGGCAGCAAGCGCACCCACGGCAGCCCACAGCATCACCCGCCTCGGCTCGTCAGTACGCAGCCCTGGGTACGGCGCTTGGTGTAGGTGGTGTGTGCAGCGGTATCATTAGCATTCTCATGTTAATTGCGAACACTACTTTGGATGAATCTACTAATATGAATCGTGCTGCTTTTTCTGCCGCCGTTGTTGCCAGTATTGCTGGTATTATCCTTGGCATCAACTCTTACGACAAGCTACGCGAAGCAGGTGCATCGCGTGCGTGGGGCATAGCGAGTATTGTGTGCAGCGCTGTTGTGGTTGGGTGGATTGTGCTATGGCTTTTATTCCTTATTGCAATGATAGCCCTTTTTCTTGTTACGTTCTTGATCGATTCTCTACAGAAGTAGAGGGAGAGCTCATGGTATACCTCCCTGGGTATGAGATCATAGCTTGTTAAAACTTTATACAAAAAACACAGCCCACCAACTGCCACGGCCAAATCGGGTTTCCAGGCCCGAGAATACTCGAGAGTACTCGATCAGGCAGGCGTGGCGATTGGCAGGCTGTGTGGTGGGCTTTATTGAGCCCGAGCCCCTGTCTCGTAGTAGCACAGCGCTACTACATGTCTAGCGTTGATATAAGCTGGGCCATTCGTATTACTGGCGGCAAGAAACTCGTTTAGTTGTGCCGCCCGCTCTACTAATCTCCCAGTCTCATCAGGACTTTTTACGGTCCTGGTAAGAGTGTAGATGTCGCCGTTGATAAGCGTAACCTGTACTTCGTACCGTGTCCGTGTCATGATGATATTCCTTCCGAGATCCAGAGGCCAAAGAGCTGCTTTTTGCTCTTTGAGACGAACCTCTGCGAGCTAAAAAGCTAATATATATATCAATATATGAGAGCCGCGTCAAGCTATTATGGCTATAATGCCATCAAATCAGCGTATTTTCCCCTTTTGTACGTATAAAATAGTAAGATACGCCCACTATAGGCGCGTCTAAGTCAGGGCAAAATGCCCAACAATCTCGCTTATTCTTATCCACACCATAGGAGCTGTGGAAAGTAACTGACCCCTGATACTGGTTGAGCTTTTCCACAGATTTGTGGATAAGCGCCGGCGCGGCGGGAAACGCCGTGGGTAAAAGGGGTTGCGTGTGGGTGAGAGTGGGTATTATACTGGGAGTAGTGGAAGAAAGTGGGTAACCACGAGAAAAACAAACACCACTGCACAAAAACAAAATAATTCATCTGTAAGGATCGCCACACCCCATGGATTACTTCGAACGCAAGCTGGATGACAAGCGTCGGCTCACCATACCGACGGAGCTTCGGGCGGAGTTCGCCAGCGGCGTGGTCCTGACGCGCGGCTTTGGCAGCTACCTCCACCTGTATGCGCAGGATGTGTGGGATAGCCAGGTAGAGCCAGCGCTAACGGGCAGCATCCTGGATGAACATGTCGCCGACCTCAACGTCAAGTTCCGGCGCGGCAAGACTGCTGCCACCCTAGACCAAAAGCAGGGCAGGGTAACAGTAGAGCAGCATCTGCTGGATTATGCCGGGATATCGCGCGAGGTTGTGGCAGTGCGCGCCGGCCAGTATTGGCGCCTCATGGCACCGGAGCAGGCCGAGTAGCAAGGCTGTTTTTGTGACGCTCTTTAACAAGCACGTGTAACTGATATCCTCGAGATCGACCATCTGGTAGTGAGCCATGTGGGCACCCGACCCACGCAAAACCCTGTCGGGCGCACCTTCCTCACAAACACCTCCCAAAAAACTCCACCTCACATAATTGCTACGGCAATTATACACATAAGTCTCTCAAACGATCTTTGGCGGGCTCTCTCGGCCCGGTACAAACAAAGATCGTCAACAAAAACAAACACATTTTATGCGAAAACAAACAGGTTTCGCTACCAGATGGGTGATCTCGAACCCGCATCGGACTATCTCGCAGTAGCCTGAGCGGGGCGTATCTTTGTAGAAACAATAGCGTACATTGCTTTGATGTATCGCCTACTGCATTCGGGAACTCTATAAGGGTCGACACTCCCCGAGTATCGACCTCTTGCGTTGGGCTGAGAATCTGTTGGGACAACAACAGATTCTCACACTCCCTCAGCAGCAGGTCGATCCACCAAAGCGAGAAGCCGTATGCTGTTGCATTGTAGACATGAGTATGATAATAGCGTGCCACCAGGCAAGAATATTATGGCTCACTATGCTACCATAAGAAACGTATGAGTATCAAAGCACATCCACCACTTCATGTTCCGGTATTGCTGGAGGCAGTGTTGGCCCAGCTTCAGCCACGCCCAGGTGAGCGCTATCTTGACCTGACGGCGGGGTATGGCGGCCATGCCACAGCGATTCTCGAGCAGACTCAGACGTATACCACGGCGTGTTTGGTCGATCGCGACCAGTATGCTTTGTCGCAGCTTGGCAGCTTGGCAGGGCAGGGCGCACGGCTGATGCATTGCGATTTTTTGCATGCAGCGCAGCAGTTGGTTCGCGAGGGCCAGCAATTTGATTTATTGCTACTGGATTTGGGGGTGTCGTCACCACAGCTCGATCGAGCTGACCGAGGGTTTTCCTTTACACACACTGGCCCGCTTGATATGCGGATGGATCAACGCCAAGCGATGACTGCCGAGCAGATTGTTAACCACATGGCAGAGGCAGAGCTCGCCCGACTGATCACCCGCTACGGCGAAGAACCGCCAGCGATAGCACGGCGCTATGCTGCTGCTATTTGCGCGGCACGGCCACTGTCGAGTACTGGAGAACTCGCGCGCGTCATCGAGCACGCTACTCGTGGCAAGCGGGGCAAAACCCATCCAGCCACGCGTACCTTTCAGGCAGTCCGCATCGCCGTCAATGATGAATTGACGCAGGTAGAGCAGACGCTCCAGCTGGTGCCAGCCTTGCTACGCACTGGTGGACGTGTGGGAGTGATCAGCTTCCATAGCCTCGAGGATCGGCTTGTCAAACGCTTCTTCGCAGAGCAGCGCCAGGCAGGCTACGAAGCCGAGCTCCGCATCCTCACTAAGAAGCCAATCGCGGGCAGCCATGACGATGCTTACAATCCGCGTGCCCGCAGCGCCAAGCTGCGAGCCGCCGCAAAAATATAAAAAACAAAAAAAGGAGTAGGGACATGCCAGTTCGTATCCCCGTACAAAATCAATCAATCACGACAACCGTATTGGTTCGCCACGGCAAATAGCCTCTGGCCTAAGACCTCGCGCTGGGGCGGCGCGTTATCCGCCCCACCTAGACCTAGAAACGACCCCATACCAACGCTAAACAACACAAACACCACCACAATGACAACCTACACACGGACAATGCAATTTAATAGTCGACGCCAGAGCACCTGGAAGCGCAACCGTAACACCGTTGCTTTCGCTTCGGCTATCAAACTTGGGCCAATCACCCATACAGTGCTGATTGCCCTCCTTATCACCATCCTTGGCTTGATATATCTGGCGCAGGCAACGCATACGGTCAGCTATGGCTACGAGGCCAGCAAGATTGACGACAAGATCTCTGCTCTCAGCGAGCAAAAGAAGGACCTAGAGGTCGATAACGCCCGTCTGACCGCCCTTAAGGAAGTGCAGGGTAGTAGTGTGGCCAAAACGATGACAACACCAGCCAATACAGCGTACGCCAGCGAGTAGCCCATGCTGCAGCGCCATCTTGCTACGCCACGCGCTCAGGCGCTCGCTGCTGTGCTCGGCGGGCTACTTGTGGTGTTTGTGTTGCGCCTAGGGTATGTGCAATTGCTGCAGCACGACTACTATGTGTCGCAGGCTGATAGCGAGCAAGTCAAGCAATTTCGCCTGCGCGCCCAGCGCGGTGAGATATACACCATGGATGGTACTACTCCCGCCAAACTTGTCATGAACGAGACGGTCTATACCGTGTGGGCCGACCCGATGGCCGTGACAGATGTAGATAAGATCGTGACGGTCCTCAACCAGGTGGCTGGTGGTAATGTGCGTGAGAATTTTCGCCAATACATCACGCGTAAGCCAAGCCGCTACCAAGTGCTTGCCACCAAAGTGAGCCGTAAGCAGGCTGAACTTATCAAGAAGGAGAATCTCGCTGGGGTGGGCTTTGATGCGATGAGCCAGCGCGTTTACCCAGAAGGGCAGTTGGCCAGCCAAGTGCTGGGCTTTGTCGATGCCGAGGGTAAGGGGAAGTACGGCTTCGAACAGGCTAATGATGATAAGCTGCGCGGCACAGATGGGGTGCTGAAGACAGTGACAGATATCCGCTCGGTGCCGCTAACCATTGGCCGGACGAATATCAACCAGCCTGCTAAGAATGGGACCAATATGGTACTGACGATCGATCGCAACATCCAGACGAGGGTCGAGCAAGCGCTCGTCGATGGGGCCAAGCGCAGCGGTGCGACTGATGTCAGTGCTGTCGTAATGAATCCGCAGAACGGCCAGGTCTTAGCCATGGCCAACCTCCCTACCTACGACCCGTCCAACCTGAAGACGATTAAAAGCGTTGCCGCACTCAACAACAACACCATCACCACGCCATACGAACCGGGCTCTGATATCAAGACATTCACAGTAGCAACGGGCATCGACAAAGGGGTCATCACGCCGCAAACGACGTACAATAATACCGATAGCATCAAGGTAGACGACATTACCATTGGTAATGCCAGCAGGGGCCAGACGGGCAACATTACCATGCAGCACGCCCTCAATTGGTCGCTCAACACTGGTATGGTCACCGTTGCACAGCGCTTGGGTAATGGCAGCTACATCACTCGCCAGGCACGCGACACAATGTATGACTACTTCCACAAGCGCTTTCGTCTTGGGCAGCTGACGGGGGTAGAGTTGGCTGGCGAGGCCAAGGGTAATATCGTATCGCCCACCCAGCAGCAGGGCAATGCAGTGCGTTACTCTAACATGTCCTTTGGCCAGGGGATGGATGCGACGATGCTGCAGGTCTCGGCTGGCTTTAGTGCGATTATTAATGGTGGGACGTACTATAGCCCCACCGTCATTGCGGGGACGATCGACGACAATGGCACCTTTGCCAAGGCGGCGCGCAAAGCTTCGTATGCTCATGTCATCAAGCCGCAATCATCCGCCACTGTGCGCGAGATGGTACACCAAGCGCGCCAGGCCTTTTATGCGGGTGGCGACCGCGCGGGGTTCTATATTGGTGGCAAGACGGGTACATCGCAAACCATCAAGGATGGCAAGTATATTTCCAACCAAACCATCGGTACCTACCTCGGTTTTGGTGGGGAGGTTGGCAAAACACCAGCGTATGTTATTATGGTGGAGGTTTCGGGCAAAGGGCTGAATATGCAGGGGGGTCAAGATGCTCACCCGATTTTCACGGATATATCTAATTGGTTGCTCGACTACATGAAGCTCGAGCCGAAAGGACACACACCATAATGAACCTCACCACACTCGTTCGCGAGCTCAACGCGACATTTCTCCTCAGCGTCGCGGCCTTTTTGCTAGCGATGGCCCTTACGCCGCTCTACACCTACTTTGCCTACCGCTATAAGTTTTGGAAAAAACAGCGGGCCGCCAGCACGACGGGCGAGGAATTGACAGTCTTTACTAAGCTGCATGCCGATAAATTCACGCGCGATATCCCCACTATGGCAGGGATGGTTGGCATTGTGGCCATTGCTGTGGTGACGCTGGGGTTTAATCTCGACCGAGCCCAGACCTGGCTCCCACTGGCGGCATTGCTTGGTGGTGGGGCAGTGGGGCTGCTGGACGATGTGATCAATATCAATAGTGATGGCTCGGGCTCGGCGGGCTTGCGCGCCTGGCTAAAGTTCTCGATGATCGCGGTGATGGCGGCGGTACTGGCCTGGTTCTTCTACGTTAAGTTGGGCTATACAACAGTGCACGTGCCGTACTTTGGCGACTGGCAGCTCGGCCCGTGGATTGTCCCACTCTTTATCTTTGCGGTGGTAGCAACTGGCAACGCGGTGAACATTAGCGATGGCCTGGATGGTCTGGCTGGTGGACTGCTGGCGGTGAGCTATTGCATCTTCGGGGTGATTGCTTTGCTGCAGGGGCATTTGCAGCTGGCGGGCTTTTGCTTCACCGTAGTGGGAGTGCTGCTGAGCTACTTGTGGTTTAATATCTATCCAGCACGGTTCTTTATGGGCGACGTGGGGAGCTTTGCCTTTGGGACGAGCCTAGGCGTCGTGGCGATGCTGACGAATACGCTGTTTTTGCTGCCGGTCATTGGTGTGCTGTTTGTGGTAGAGGCGGGCTCGAGCCTTATTCAAATCCTCAGTAAGAAGTTCTTTCACCGCAAGGTGTTTATTTCTGCGCCAATTCACCAGCACTTCCAAGCAGTCGGTTGGCCAGAGGTGAAGGTAACGATGCGTTTCTGGGTGATCTCTTGCGTGACAGGCTTTATTGGCCTGATGATGGCGCTGGGTGGGGGACACATCTAGAATGGCTACTGCTCGCCGCACTCGTGCTGCGCACCGATCGGCTTCGGCTCGGTCGGCTCAGCCAGTGCGCCGCGAGCAACGTAGTACTGCCTCCACTCCATCTGTCGCTGTGCCGCGTTTGCACCGGCCGGACTATCAGATTATCCTTTGGGTGGGGTTGCTCATGCTGCTGGGTTTGGTGGTGATGTATGCCATTGGCCCGCAGCGTGCCAATGTGCTCAACTCTGCGCACAACACCAACTACTACACCGATGGCTATTTCGCCATTAAGCAGACGGTGAGCTTACTGCTGTCAATTAGCGCCTTTGTGGGGCTGTCGCTCGTGCCCTTTGCATGGCTGCGCCAGAAGGCGGGTACGCTGCTAGCGAGCGGCTTCGTGCTGTGTGCACTGCTGTTTGTTCTTGGCAATATGCTACATGTCTCGGCGATTGCTCAGTGTAGCCTTGGGGCGTGTCGCTGGTTCTCGCTGGGGCCGCTAGGGAGCTTCCAGCCAGCCGAGATGCTGAAGTTTGGCATGCTTATCTATATGGCGCTCTTCCTTGGCAAACGAATGCGCCAGGGGGTGATAAACGACCTCCACCAGACGATCATCCCCATGGTAATTATGATGTGCGCAGCGCTCTTTTTCGTGATATTTTTGCAAAAGGATATGGGCACGGGCCTAGCGCTCACTGCTATGGTGGCATGTATGGTGGTGATGAGCGGCATGAGCTGGCGC
Source organism: uncultured Candidatus Saccharibacteria bacterium (assembly GCA_938041435.1). Classification (GTDB taxonomy): domain Bacteria; phylum Patescibacteriota; class Saccharimonadia; order Saccharimonadales; family Saccharimonadaceae; genus Saccharimonas. Next base: position 4,847 of record CALISR010000019.1, on the reverse strand, counting down.
TGGCTAGCCTATCTAGCGGCGGGCTGCGTGGCACTGGTGCTACTGCTCATTGTCATTGCGCCGCACCGCATGGAGCGGGTGGCGACCTTCTTCCAGGGGGATGACCATGCCACTAGTAGCAATGACGATGGCTACCACATCAAGAATGCCAAGATTGCGCTGGGTACAGGTGGGCTATTTGGCCTGGGTATTGGTAACAGCATCCAAGCGACGGGTTACCTCCCTGAGGCGATTAACGACTCAGTCTTTGCCATCATTGGTGAGACGTTTGGCTTTGTGGGGGCGGTGGTGGTGCTGGCGCTATTTGCAGCGCTGCTACTGCGCTTGCTGAGGATTGCCGAGCGTTTGCCCGATATGACAATGCGCCTGGTGGTAGCTGGAGTCTTTGGCTGGCTGGGCGCACATGTTATGCTAAATGTAGCGTCGATGATTGGAGTCTTCCCACTGACGGGTATTACGCTGCCATTGCTGAGCTTTGGTGGCACCAGTATGGTATTTATTGCTGGTGCGCTTGGTCTGGCTTTCCAATTATCACGCCAGGCAGCTTACCAACCAATCAACGAAAAGGAGACCTCTCATGAAGCTACTGGCAGTCGGCGGTGGATCGGGCGGGCACGTTACGCCGGTCGTCGCCGTCATTAATGAAATCGCAGCCCTCCAGCCCGATGTGCAGGTGACCTTCGTCTGCGACAAGGCCTTCGCTAGCCAATCGCGTGGGCTCATGCAGTACGCTGCGGTGCCAGTGCGGGTGCGGACGATCGCCGCGGGCAAGTTCCGGCGCTACCAGCACCTCAGCGTAGTGCGCCAGTTGCTCATGCCGAGTATTGTCCTGGCTAATATACTAGATATCTTTAAGATCCTGGCTGGTGTGTGCCAGAGCCTCTGGCTGGTGTTGCGCTGGCGGCCAGACGTGATCTTTGCCAAAGGGGGGTTTGTGTGCTTGCCCGTTGGCATTGCGGCGCGCTGCCTGCGCGTGCCAGTGGTGATTCACGACTCCGATGCTCGCCCTGGCCTAACCAACCGCGTGATGGCACGCTGGGCAGCAGCGATTGCTACGGGCTGGCCACTCAAGCATTATCACTATCCAGCATCGCGTAGCCGCTATGTGGGGGTGCCGATTGGCGCTGATTTTCGCCCGTTCACCCCAGCGCAGCGGCAGCAAGCACGGCAGACCTTCTCGCTTGATCCACACAAGCCATTAGTCGTTGCTACCGGGGGTGGTCTTGGCTCGGCCATTATCAATCACGCGGTGCTGCGCGCTGCCGATGAGCTGCTGGCTGCTGGCATGCAGGTTTATCTGGTGGCAGGCAAGGGCAATTACGATGCGGCCCAGGCCAAAGCGCCGCAGCACCCCGATTTTCACTGCGTACCCTTCGTTTTCGAGCACATGGCGCAATTGCTCGGCGCAGCCGATGTAGTAGTATCACGCGCTAGTGCTACCTTCACACAAGAGCTCGCTGGCCTCGCTCAGGCGGCTATCTTGGTACCGGCTCATCACCTGGGTGACCAGCGCAAAAATGCCGCCATCTATGCTGAAGCCAAGGCTGCTCTTGTTTTACAAGACGACGCCTTAGAGCAGAGCGATGCCCTTAGCCAGGCCATTCTTACCCTCGTGCGCGACCCTGCGCAGCGTCAGCAGCTCGCTCAGCGCCTCCATACCTATGCACGCCCCCACGCCGCCCGCGATGTAGCGCAAATGGTGGTGAAGGTGGCTCAGCGTACTAGAAAAGGATAAAAGTGACCCGACTCTTCTTATAGAAAGGGGAAGAGTAAGAGTGTATCTAAGGTCTCATCATAAAGTACTAGTAAATAATGTAGCATGTTAATTCATGCTACATTATTTTCATTAAAAACACTGCGCCAAGATAAGACAAGCCTCACCCTCACTGGTAAAAGCTATTAACTCCCAAACTCAAATGGCCGATAGTGTGCATCGATTTCCTGCCGCTCTTTAGAGGGAGGTAGCTCGCTGATTGTAATGAGAGTGTCATAAAATTGGTGTAGTATCTCGCCAGACCGCTTGAAAGAGATTGGCATAGCGACAGTATTCCAGAGGTCTTCACACTCTTGTCGAAAGGCCCCATGAAACACTTCGGTGCCGAGTGCTGCGATCAGACGAATCTCGTCTCTTGTGAGCTCTATTGTTGCTCCTTCTTTTGTTGCATGGACTGTCTGTCTTCATATGTCGATTTCTCCGCTTAACTGTAGTGCTCCCAGTATGGAGTGGGGAGCAAGAAATGTCAAATTATATTGCAGGGAAGGTGTTAATCGGGTAGTTACCTAGTGCTGAAGGGCAGGGGATAGTACCAAGAAGACATCGTTTAATACCTAGATGCTTTTGCCAACAACTAGTCATCTACGGTATAATGGCCTGTAGCATCATGGGCTTTCGCACAAAACAAACACCACCACCAGCGCGCCGCCGAGCTGCCAAAAACAAGAGGGAAGAGCAGCTCCAGCGCACCGCCTACACCTACCGGCGTAACCGTACGCTGACCGGTAGCTTGGTGAGCCGTGTCCCAAGTGCGGGCGAGTCTAAGGCGCAGCTGCGGTCGCCACGTATGCATGCACATGATTTGCGCCGGATGCGCCGCCATGTGGCATTGTCGCTTGGAGTGGTAGTGGGGCTGCTGGCTGCAGTGTGGTTTGCGCTTGATAACGTCATTGCGACACCAGTTATTGCAGGTAATCTCACCAGCAACCATCAGCTCTACCAAGCCAAGATCAACGACTATCTCACTACCCATCCGCTAGAACGCTTTCGCTTTGCGCTCAATACTAGTCGGCTGGCAGCCTATCTCCAGACGCATGATTGCCCCGAGGTGGCCGCAGTGCTCCCAGCTACGCAGCAAGCTGGCTTGGGGCGCAGCACTATCACTCTCGCTATGCGCCAAGCGGCAGTGGTCTGGACGGTTAATCGCCAGCAACTCTTTGTTGACACTGAGGGCCATGCCTTCCGCCGCGCTTATGGGTCACGGCCAAGCATCGAGGTAGTGGACGACAGTGGTATCGGTACGCGCAATAACCAAGTCGTCGCGAGCAACCAATTTCTCGGCTTCATCGGCAAAGTCGTCGGCGCCGTCCGCCGCCACCAGCTTACCGTCCAAAAGATTACGCTGCCTGCTGGCACGACGCGTCAAATCTACGTTTGGTTTACAGGGGTGGAGTATCCTGTTAAGTTCTCGGTCGATCGCTCGGCTGGCCTGCAGAGCGAGGATGCCGCCCGAGCCATTCGCTACCTAGCGCAGCACCACATCACTCCCAAATATCTCGATGTCCGCGTCAGTGGCCGAGCAGCGTATCGGTAAGGAACTGTTGATAACAAAAGTGCTAGCCTTGTAAATAGTGTGGGTATTAGCGCATCCAGCAAAGGGCAGGGGAGCTACTCTGTAAAACAAGAACAAATTTACAACATTTTATATAACAAAGCATAAAAAATGCAAATACTATATCTATACTATAAAAACCAAAAAATGCAAAAAGAGTAGGGGAGATGTTTTTTGCGAAAAAGTCAAATCATGATATCGTATAGTTTTTAATCTCGGTCAACCCAAGCAGGGTAGAAAACATAACAAAAATACCAAGCAAATAAAATGTCAAACAAAGCAACCATGGCTAATAGACTGAGGGGCTCGTACCAACACCCAGCATGATACCAGGCAAGCACGAGACCGGAGCATGTATGTGCTCAGGTTTTGCAGTCAGCTTATTTGTTCGATATCAAGCCAATGCGCATACAGTCACAAAGACTGCGCGCAAACACATTCACACGCGAACAAACATAAACATACGTAGCTTTGCGTACGTATGAACATATGCGCAGTGTGTTCCCTCCAATAGAACAAGCGTCTGCTTTTACTTTTGCAGGACATATAAGTGCCCGCGGCTCTATCCTTACTCTCTCCATTGGATGGCGCATATATCATAAGTGAACCTACTGAACGAGAAGTAAGATCGATCAATAATCGAAGACATGCGCTCTTGAAATACGTCGTATGCCCATAAAGCCCACATAGTGCCAAACCCAGCTCAATTCCAGCCATAGCTGGGGTCGAAATTAACATATGCATCGTAAAAGTATTATTGTGCGAAGTTATATTACACTCCTAAAGATGATTAATGATACATCTTTTACATCTACCCTACTGCTGCGTGGATGTGAATTATTATGCACGCATAGATTACAGCACGTTGCAGCTTATCATTCCCTTGTCTATTAGCGTTGATGTTTATGCTTATGCTTTGCTTCTGGCTGCTACTTTGCTGTGCATGGTTGCTTGCTATATTGTATGGTATGCTAACTGGTACTGCGAGCTTATGAATGTCTCGGCGTATCTGGATAGCTTGGATAACCTATAGTTAGTCAAATCTAGGCTGTGTGCTGCTGTTTGGCGGTTAAGGCAATGATATGTATCTGTAAGGACAAGTATGACTAAGTATGACTCTCTGGCTAACCTTGAGGGATATAAGCATAGAAGAACCGGAGGTAAGCAGAGAGCTACAGCTGAGGTGAGGTATACCACGAGAACACGGCTCTCGAATATGAGTTTATCAGTGGTAGAGGCTGGCAGAATGAGGTAAAAACAGGGGTAGGGCGGTTGCCAGGAATTTTTGGCGAAAGGGTGTGGTAAAACTCCCCTGCCTTGCCCTACCCTGGCTGCTGCGTACTTGAGATGCTTTGCAAAGGGATAGATGCAAGAGGTATATATGAGCAAATTGTGGCTGTGGCAGAATTATCTTGCATACAAACGGCCGATAAATAAGCCTATGAGCGCAAAATCACCCGTAAATATCCGCAGTCATCATGTGTATACGATATTTGTCCACGCAGCAAATTACCTCTGTTA
>CALISR010000018.1 GCA_938041435.1 uncultured Candidatus Saccharibacteria bacterium | reverse complement strand
TAAACAGAGCAAGGCTTTAATACGACTGTTTAAGCAGATGAAAGACTTTATTATTGAAAATCAAGATTTTATCGGCTCAAAAGAATTAGTCCAAATAGCTATACAGACTAATAAGAACACACATGATATAGCAAAGATAAATGATACGATAAACACCTTAGCAACAAAAGAGGATTTGAAAAAAGTGATGGATAATTTTATAGATCCGGATACCTATAAACACTTCCTCTTGATGAATGGAGATAAGATAGAAGCTGATGTTGCCTATACTAAGCTATATAAGTCTGCCAAGAAAAGCATTTATGTCATAGACAACTATATAGGCTTAAAAACATTAGAGCTGCTAAGAGCTGCAAAAGATAGTGTTGAAGTCGTTATATTTAGCGATAATGTAAGACATAAAGATATGCTTACAAAAAATATTCTCCATGATTTTATAAGAGATTACCCTGGCATCAACGTAAAAATGAAGATTGCAGGTAAAAAGTATCACGATCGGTATATTGCGATAGACTATGGGACAGAACACGAAGCCTTTTATCTTTGTGGAGCATCATCGAAAGATGCCGGAAATAAAATATCAAGTATTACCAAGATAGAAGAGTCATCAAAGGATATGTATCATACGATGTTTGGTGGAGTGTTACGCAATAAGAATTTGAAAATTTAACTATGTCAATAACAGATGAGACAGTTATATAAGCTTTACGCAGGGCGGTAGAAGTAAAATCCAAGCGTCTTTTTATGTGCAACAAATAGAAGAAAAACTATATGCAAGAAAAAATAAAAATAAACAAACAATAGCAACAAAAACAACAAAGAAGACCAGAAAGACCATGTATGAGGTGAAATTTTTGCACCTCAAGTTTTCAAGCTCATTCGCGGCCAGTTGAAACATACAATCTTCGCCTTCAAACTTTTCAATATTGTTTTTCCTGTCTATCAATCTTCATGATAAAAGTGGTAGAAACTATGCAAGATAAACAAAAAAGATAAATGTTGCGGGAATTTCGAAGTAAAGTCGGACGGAAAAGATGGTTTTAATTAAAAGATCCTTGATGAGTCGTAACAGGATCAGTGTTCTTATGCGGACGTAAATTCCAGAGTTGCTATTGACAATGATACCAGGAGGCATATAGTTTTAGGCAGACACAGGCTAATGCCGTGTCACTCTAATCTCCGGCGGGTGGTTTTCAGGTCACACAGCGGGAGATTTTTTGTTTTGGCATTCTTTAGCGAGGTTTCCTAGTAAAGATTAATCGTATAGGGGCAGAAACACGCTATATAGGTAAAAATGGCGGTCTGTTATCTATGTAGAGTATATCCAAGAGAGTCTTATGGCGGAATACGATGGCTCTGAGCGTGTGCATAATACCAGGCGTAGATGGCTTTGTACCAACTTTTCATGAGGTTTTCAAAGTGACGGCTTGGTACTTTATTTCTCAAACTACTTGACATTTCAGTATACCTTGTATAGCATAGTACCAGGCAATAACAATAATATAGTAAGGAGTATCGAATGAGGAGAATCGATATAATCAAGCGAGCAGGGCGGAACCTACGCCAAGCCAAGGCTCGCACAGCACTAACAGCACTGGCGATGTCGGTGGGGGCATTTACAATTGGTCTGGCGTTGATGCTGGGCAATGGCGGCCGAGCTTTCTTGACCTCGGTGATTGATAGTGCCGGTAGTGCCTCGACAGTGTATGTGACGCACGCCCGTGACGAGAAAAAGTTGCCTGAATACGGCAAAAATAAGGCAGTGAATGAGAGTGGCACCCTCGTGCTGAACGATGATGATATAGCCAAGCTCAGCAAGCTGGATCACGTCAAGACGGTGCGGCCGTACGCGAATGTAACCCAAGTGGTGCGCTACGTAGAGAGCCCGGCCAACCATAAGCGGCTGATTGCCTCGATTAACGTCAAAAATGAAGGCAAAACATCGAAGATTGTAGCTGGTGAGTTGACGAAAACTGATGACGGCACCGACCTCGTGTCTGGCCAAGCCATCCTTGCCAAGGAATATCTGGCTGACTTTGGCTTTGCCTCGGCTCAGGATGCAATCGGCAAGACGGTGACGCTCCATGCTAAGGGGCCAGGTGGGACGCATGATGCCCAGCTGACTATTGTGGCGGTCGAAACAGCCGGTATGACATCAATTGGCTACCAGCCTGGCGTGACAATTGCCACCGACGATGCATTGCTCATCAACCAAAAGACTAAAGCCCCAGGCACACCCAACCAGTACCCAAGCGCGGTAATACGGGCGGACAGCGATGAAAACGCTGCTGCCGTCAAAGACGCAGTCGTCAAGCTGGGTGGTGGTGACTACCAAGCCCAGACCTTTAGCGAGGCCAAAGAGGGTATGCTCAGCATCATTAACGGGGCGCAATATGCTCTGCTCGCCTTTGGTGCCCTTGCCTTGCTGGCCAGTATGTTTGGGATTATTAACACCATGTACATCTCGGTGTTGGAGCGGACGCAGCAGATTGGCCTGATGAAGGCGCTGGGGATGCGCAGCCGCGATGTTGGTAAGCTATTCCGCTACGAGGCTGCCCTGATTGGCGTCATCGGTGGTGCGATTGGTGCGGGCGGGGCCAGCCTACTGAGCCTGCTCAACCCCTGGATCGTTGAGAAGCTCAAGTTTGAGGAGGGTATGCAGCTGCTTCTACCGGAAGCCTGGCAAATGGTCGCCCTCGTGGCACTACTGGCCATCCTCGGCATCATTGCCAGTTACTTACCAAGCCGCAAGGCAACCAAGCTTGACCCAATCGAGGCATTAAGGACAGAATAGAATAAGGAGAAGGACATGATTGAACTACGGCATATTACCAAAACCTATGGCAAAAAGCACAACCAATTTAAGGCACTCAATGATATCAACCTGACCATACCTGGGGGCGCCAGCGTCGCCATCCTCGGCAAATCCGGCTCGGGTAAGTCCACCTTGATGCACGCGATCTCTGGCCTCGACCGGCCACAGACAGGGCAGGTAGTGATCGGCGGGCGAGATATCCTGCAGATGAAGCCGCGGCAGGTTGATGCCTTCCGGGCACGGACGATTAGCTTCATTTTCCAGAGTTTCTTTGTGGAGGGTAATGATAGTGTGGTGAGCAATGTGATGCTGCCGCTCGAGATCGCTGGTGTGCCGCGGGCGCAGCGCAGTGCCAAGGTAAACCAGGCGCTGGAGGCAGTCGGCCTGGCCAGCAAGAAGCACAACAAAGCCAAGGATCTATCCGGCGGGCAGAAGCAGCGCCTGGCGATTGCCCGAGCAATCGTGGGCGAGCCGAAGATCCTGTTTGCCGACGAGCCAACTGGCAACCTGGATAGCGAGACGGGTACTCAGATTGAGGAGCTATTGTTTCGCCAGCAACGCGAGCACGGCACAACGCTGATTATTGTGACGCACGATGCGGATCTGGCTAAGCAATGTGACTACCAAGTAGTGATCAAAGACGGGCGTGTCACACGCCATAATATCCCAGGAGGGCACTGATGAATGCAACTGACTATGCCGAGGCGCTGACGACGCAGCTGCGCAAAGGCTTCTTATCGTACTGCGTGCTGGTGGTGTGTGCCAAGGAGCCGCGCTACACCAGCGAGATCATCCAGCAGCTCCGTCAGGCTGACCTGATGGTGGTGGAGGGGACGATCTACCCATTACTGAGTCGCTTGCAAAAGGACGGGCTCTTGCAACACGAATGGAAAGAAAGTGAGCAAGGGCCACCACGCAAATACTATACGGCCACACCATTTGGCGCAGAGGTAACCAAGCAGCTCAAACACAATATTGCGGCACTAAGTAGTACAATAGAGAAGTTGTAAGGAGGATATCTCATGAAGGAAATTACCAATATCCACCTCGCCAAGACGCCATTTCGTGTTGAGGTCGAGGCGAAGCACGCGCTGGGAGCGTATCTGAAGTCGATTCAGCAGCGGATGCATGCCGAGCCAGAAGCAATGCGCGAGATCGAAGCGCGGATGGTCGAGCTGCTGGCCGAGCGCGGTGTGACGCGCGATGGTGTAGTGACTGCTGAGGATGTCACGGCGCTGCGCGGTCAGATGGGCGAACCTCGGGAGTTTGCCAGTGAAGCCGAGGCAGGAGATGACGATGCTGCGCTGCAAGATGCGGCTGAGGCGGCTCTCGCGGACGGGGCACCCAAGCAGCTGATGCGCGATACAGATCATGCGTTGATCGGTGGGGTGTGTGCTGGGGTAGCGGCGTACTTTGGAATTAGCCCACTGTGGATCCGTCTGCTGGCGATCGTCTCACCCTTTATGACGTTTGGGACGGCGCTGCTGATCTATATCGTGATGTGGCTTTCTATTCCACCAGCAGTGACGGCGTCGGATAAGCTGCGTATGGCCGGTAAGCCAGTGACGTTTGATAGCTTAAAAAAAGCCGCTGCCGAGCCTGCCGGCGGTAGCCAAGCGGCCCAGACTGCGGCGAAGGTGCTGCGCATTATGATTGGCTGTGGGGTCTTGATGATGGCGCTGGGTGCACTCGTCGCCCTGATGGTCGGTGGCGTCATGAGCGCGACTATGGTCTCAAGCATGGGCGACTTTGCTGCGCAGAGCTGGCTGTGGTTGGCGTATGGCTGTGCAGTGCTCGGCGGCGTGGCGCTGACTGCTTTGCTCTCACTTGGCGCATGGAGTATCTTTGCCTGGCGGCTGAAGCGGCCGGTTGGTATTGCCATGCTGGCGATGCTCCTCGTTGGGGCGGTTGCTATCTCTGGCCTAGCGGTTGGTGGCATGAATGCGGGGATGAGCTTAGAGCGCCAAATGCGCGACGTGCAGCGCACCAAGGTGGTTGACGTCGCCGATGCCACTACGGTGCGCGTCGATGGCACCGCCAGGGTGAGCTATGGGGGCTATGCTGAAAAGCCGCGTGTTGAGATAGATTACCTGCAGATGAAGGGTGTCAAAGAGCCAACAGCGACGATTACTAAGGAAGGTAACCGGGCTATTGTGACCGTGCAGCATGATGCCTGTCGTGATCGCCATAACCTCTTCTCGACGTGTACCTACTCACCCAAGGATTATGTCAGTATCCGCGTCTATGGGCCATCGCCACAGATGATGGAGGTGGACCATCGCCCTGATGTGGTGACCGATCGGTCGTAGCTGCGGTGAGGATAGACACTAAAGACACTAAAACCCGCTTGCATGAGCGGGTTTTTATATGTTTTTGTTTTTTGGGTAGAGGGGAAGCAGAGAAGCGTGCGATGGGCTGCGTCTTGGTCGGTATGGTGATTTAGGGCACCTTTGCTATACTAGAGGTATGAGTCAGCCGTCGTCTTCCCAGGTTTTAAGTCCATCGGCGCTTGCGATGGTTGCGCAGCACTGCAAAGTGGCGCGCGATCAGGTGCGGGTGGTGCCAATTGACGGTGCGTCAACTGGGTGCCGGCGGGCTGTTGCACTAGCTGGGACGCAGGCGGTGTTTGTCAAAGAAGCCGATCCAGAAGCTTCGAACCACGCTGCGCTGGCAGCGGCTCTGAGCAAAGATGATGCGGTGATCCGAGCGCTGCAACAGGTCGGTTCGCCATTGGTGACGGAGTTTGTCCAGTATGATGATGAGCGGGTGATTATGCTGAGCCAAGCGTATATTGCTAAGGATGGTTGGCAGTGGCAGCCGCCTGACGTGACAGATAAGTTGGCTCGTCAGCGCTATATAGCGGCGGTGCTGCGGGCGATTGCTCAGCTTGAGCAGACCACGCTGCCTGCGGCGGCAGCTAAGACGCTTGCGCTGCATGCTACGGCGTTTGACCGGGTGGTGCAGTGTCAGGGGCTTCGGCTGCTCTGCGATGATGCGACGCGGCGTGAGGAGCTCCAGCAGACGTACCGCTCCTGGGCTGAGCAAGCCAGTAAGCCAGTGATTCGCCAGCGCTACGAGCAGGTTTGCGCTGTGCTTGATAATACCGAGCGCTTGGCTGATCTCGCGGCACTGGCTCAGCAGGTGGCCGACCAGCCGTGTGATCGCTTGAGCCATGGTGATGTGCGGAGTGAGACGATTGCCTACCATGCTGCTCAAGATAACGTGAAGCTAATTGATTGGCAGTGGGCGGCTTATGTGCCAAAGCGGTGGAGCGCAACCGAGTTCTTGCTCGATATGGCGCGCCGCGGCTACGATGTGCAGGCCTGGCAGGCTGAGCTGAACCGGCCGCTGCTTGCTGGCCTAGTAGGGTATTATGCCGTGTGTAGCGCTCAGCCCGCTCCTGAGGCAGCTCAAGCAGTGCGGCGGCTCCAGGCGTATATGGCGGCCACAGCGTATGATATGCTAGGTTTGAATAGCTAAGGACTATTCGTGGATGCTTATATGGTTGCTGTAAAAAGGTTACTCGTGCATGTCACGAGTGTCTATGGGTGCCATGTTAGATGATAGGAGGTGAATATACCATGGTAAAGACGGCGCACAGTAGTCTTGAGACTGATCCAGCTACCAAGCAGGGAGAAGAGGGTGAGATTTCGTCTCAGAGTATGTAGCCACGGTATAACCAAGAGACTGAGCGCGCTATTGCTCAGGCGCGTGCTATGATGGATGGCACGCAGCCATCGCAGCAGTATATGTCAATTGCTGCACTGGTTGCAGCGATTGACGCAGAATTGTGATGTGAACCATCTGATATGCTATGAGAAGAAAATGATTCGAAAGAGGTGCTAGAAGAGAAATAGGCCAGGCACGTAAGAGAGGCGATAGCGTGTGTCGGTTATAGCGAGTAGTAGGGTGCTGAGTTATATCTTCGTTTTCTTCATCTCCTGGTGCAGTATACAGCTTGGATAAACGAACTCAGGTTATATTCAGCTCATGAAACAAAATGATTGCTTAGAGTGATACATGTAAGGGGAATATCTACTGGTGATGTGGTTGCTTTGCCTGCTCGTTTTGTACGTGCCCTGTCATGGGAAAGAGAGTAGCCATGCAAGGAAGGAGTACGCCGTATGACCTATACGGGATGGCGTGGCCACGAGGATATGGGTTGTCTTGCTACATGTGGGGTATATGACAATTGATGAGGGATGTCGTAGTGCAAGCAATAGTCTATTTGTCGTGCAGCGCGATGAGCGTGAGTATGAGTACGCTGAGCGGTGTACGTTTTTAATTTGCTAGGCTCCTGATGATAGCTAGACAAAAGAGTTGCTCTTGTACTGAGTGGTATTTGCGTGGAAGGGTTTAACGTGCCGGAGATTGCTTGAGGCACCCGCTCGAGGCACTAATGTCGTGGGTATGGCACAAGGATACTAGCGCCATAGTTCTTCAAGCGAGTAGGAGTGTTCTGGTTCGTCAAGCGGGGTCCATAATGGTGCTCGGTTTTCTTGGGCTAGTGCTTGATGTGTGATAGCTATCTGCACGGCAGTGTCACAATCGATGCGCTGCTCTACTGCTCGAATAGTTCGCTGCAAGTGTCGCTGCTCTCGATTCGATGCCACAACGAAGAGCAGAGCAGGTAATGGTTGTCCTGTGACTGCCCAGCCACCATGACGGAAGTATGAGAGGTACTGAGCAATTGTTTTGGTGATTGCTGCTCGCGGTGTATTCGCGGCTAAGATATCGAGAAAAAAGCGACGCGTCTCTGAGGCTGTTTTGAGTGACCCAAAGGCATCGGGCAGCTTTTGAGGAAAGTAGTGGTAGTGTGCCATCTCCCGCGGCAAAAACACCCGCAGTGCTGGATGGCACTGCTGCAACTGATGAGTCCACTGGTACACGGCAAGTACATGGTCGACAAACGATTGGCTGACCTGGGCATCTCGATAGCTTGCTTTGATGAGCTGCGCTGTCACCCGAGGTTCGTCATCGATCTGCTGCAGTACCCGCAACCCTCGTGCTGTCAAATAGTAGGCTGCTGGTTTGCCTTGGAGCTTCATGTGGCTGGTATAACGGCGTGCTACAAGACCATGGTTGCACAAAACAGTAAGACGAGCAGCAACGTTCCGTGGTGTTATCGCCAGGCTTTCGGCAAGTAACTGACAACTTCCAAAACGATATCGGTACAATGTGATAAGAATAGAACACTGTCGTTGCCCTAACACTGAGCGCTTATCTGCACCAAGCTGAACACGATTTTGTTTATTCTCTTTCTTACTCATATACACTCATTTCTCCTTGTCTCCTCATAATCTTTCTATCTCTAACTACCTTTATATATTCATCTCTCTTTATCTCTATTTCTATCTATCTATTTCTCTATCTTTCTCTATCTCTATTTATCTCTATCTACTTATCTTTATCTTTATTTATCTATCTTTCTATTTCTCTATTTCTCTATTTCTCTATTTCTCTATTTCTATCTATATCCATACTTATATATCCATATATCCATCCATATCGATTTCTCTCCTATTATATATAAATATATAAAAGAAGAGAAAAAAGAACCCACGCTAACAGAGAAAAAACAGGGTAAACCAGGCGAATTTCGAAATTCGCCTGGTTTGAAGGAAGAAAATGAGGGAAATAGAGGGGAGGATGGGTGAGAGAAGGTGACATAGCGAAGCGTTACTGTTCCGCCCCTTGCGCTTTCAGCTCGCGTTCGTAGCTCTGGAGGCGCTCGATGATGTCGTCGATATCACCACCGAGGGCAGCGGGGATGTTACTGCGGCTATAGCGGATGCGGTGGTCGGTGATGCGGTCTTGGGGGAAGTTGTAGGTACGGATCTTTTCGCTGCGGTCGCCAGTACCCACCAGAGCGCGGCGTTCGGCAGTGAGCTTAGCGTTTTCTTCATCAATCTTGCGCTGGAGGAGGCGCGAGCGTAGGACACTCATGGCCTTCTCGCGGTTTTTGATCTGCGATTTTTCGTCTTGGTTGGTGACGATCATACCAGTGGGGAGGTGGGTGATGCGCACGGCTGAGTCGGTTGTATTGACGCTCTGCCCACCGTGGCCGCTTGAGCGGTAGATGTCGATGCGGAGGTCATTAGGATTGATGGTAATGTCTGTCTCTTCCGCCTCGGGCAAGACTGCTACTGTGGCGGTGCTGGTGTGGATGCGCCCCTGGCTCTCGGTAACGGGCACGCGCTGGACGCGGTGTACACCGCCCTCGAACTTGAGTTTGGCGTAGGGCGCATCGCCCGAAATCTTGAAGATGACTTCTTTGTACCCACCAGAGTCATTGGCGGACTCGCTCAGCAGCTCAGTGCGGTAGCTATGCGCCTCGCACCAGCGCAGATACATACGGTAGAGCTCGGCCGCAAAGAGCGAGGCTTCATCGCCGCCAGCACCAGCCCGGATCTCCATGATGATATTTTTCTCGTCGTTGGGGTCTTTGGGGGTGAGGAGGATGAAGAGCTCGTCGTCTAGCTGGGCAATGGTGGCTTCGTCTTCGGGAATCTCGAGCTTGGCAAGCTCCGCAAGCTCATCGTTGCCCTGAGCGAGCTGACGCGCCTCAGCCAGTTGCTGCTCCACAGTGGCGCGCTTGGTGGCAGTGGCAATGATGGTCTCAAGCTCCGCAAAGCGCTTATTCTTAGCAGTAAAATCGGGCGCACTATACGCATCAGGCTGGGCAAGAAACTGCTCCAGCGCAGCACGCTCAGCCGTCAGGGTGGCGATATCGAGAGAAATTTTGGGCATATAGTAATGATTATACCACGAGAAGTGGCCGCCAGACCACTTAAGTGTATTACTCTCAGTTTCTGATCTCCTACCAGTTTGAGCGATTTGCCTATAGAGAAGAACATTTCATAATACATTGACAAATCAAGAGAGAGTACATTAGCTAGTATATTGAGTCAACTCAAGCGGAACTTTAGCGATATGACAGAAAAAATTAGCAATAGACGTGAGCAGCTACAGCAAAAACCATCTCAAGAGATAATACGTACTCACGAGATATCATGGCATGCCCTGCGCGGCTATGACTTTGCCGGGCTCGAATCGATCCTCCAGTACGGCTTAGAGCCTGCTGATAACCAGCAAGATCATTGTGTGTGTTTGTCTGTTGCACCTGTCGCTGCGTGGTTGGCTGATAGACCAGCTCATTCGTTTTATACCTACACACTGCGGAATGGGATTAGCCTTGCAATTGATACAAGGCATAAACGCCCAACGGGCGACTATGGCGGCTTTTTGGACGAGATAAGGGTGAGCCATGTGCAGCCAGATAAAATTGCTGGAATTATGTTGCCAGACCAAGCGCTGAGCCAACCACTTGTAGATATGACAACCCAGAGTGAGCCCAGGAAACCCCAGCAAGCAGAGAGCTATATTCGTCGTACGGCAAGACATGTGCAAGCCTTGGGTGCAACGATAGGCGAGGCAGACCAAGCGTATTTGCAAGAAGCTATCGAATTGTCTCGTGATGGAAAGCCTTTTTCTCGTGAGCAGAATGATGCTATCCAAGCAATGTTTATGAATTATTACTCGCAATGTTTGGAGCAGTTAGGTTTGGAGCCGACCGTAGGAGAGATGATACAGCTTGTTTTTGCAAGAGCAAACAAAACTCTTGATGTTTATGGCTGGACGGAGGAGCAGAAGCAGGAAATTGACCGAAGAAATACTCGGGAGTCTGTGCAAAAAGTTGGTGCTTGTGCTTTGGGTGGTAGCAGTATATTTGGGAGTGATTATGATAGGCCTCCAAGAGTTATTGGAGGATTTGATGGATTAGTAAATTATAGGGAAAACCTAGGACTTACCTCTAGTGATCTATACTTGTCGCGTCAGCGTCCTGTGAAGAAGCGTCGTCATTGATTACGTGCAAGCTGCCTATTTTCACTATTTTATCGTAACACCCCTGTAGGTGAATGGCTAGGTGCTTGATGTGCGGAGGATCTAGAGTGGCTGGTCTTTTAGTGATGGCAGAGGAAGGGTGAGATAAAAAGCACCCTCTAGAGAAGGTGCTGTGCGTTAAACGCCTGTAGCAGATTGCTACGCAGCCTTAGCGAAATCGTCTTTGCCAGCGCTTGCTTGAGCAGCTTTGGCGGCCTTTTTGGCGTTTTGCTTCTTGGCTTTGTTGGCCAGAGCGGCGCGGCGTGCCTCGGCAGCTTTGCGGCGTGCCTCGAAGCGGTCAACCCGGCCCTCGGTGTCGATAATCTTCTCCTCGCCGGTGAAGAATGGGTGAGATTTGCTGGAGATGTGGACCTTGACGAGCGGATACTCGTTGCCATCCTCCCAGGTGATGGTGTCGTCGGTGGCGACCGTCGACTGCGTCAAAAACGCAAAGCCCGCCTGATCATCGCTAAATACGACAGGGCGGTAGGTTTGTGGGTGAATACTGCTTTTCATAACCGCTATATTGTAGCAGAGAGGGCGGGGGGTTGTCAAAGCACAAGAATAAGGCACAAAACAGTGTTATTATATAACAAAAAGGTGTATACTAGTGACACCTGTATAATAAACAGATATAATAGAGCATATTGTTATGATAACTGAACAGCAACGACCCGCTCAAAACAGCGAGATGTATGACAACCGCATCTCAGACGCGGTAAAAGGTGCTATACCACTTGATAAGGGGCACTCTCAAGAATACGAAATCGCACAGAATATCGCAGAGAGCTTGCAGCGCTCGTATAACCAGCGAGAGAATCGCTATGAGCGGACACCTGGGCCAGACGCTGCAATGGTGCAGTTTGCAGAAACACTACTAGAGAGTGGCGTCTCCGCGGAGAACATCGCCCGCAATGGGACAGATGGCTATGAACTGTACCAGAGTATTGTGTACAATGACGACCCAATGGTATCTGATGACGCAAAGGCTCGCGCACTTGACCGGGTTGTGTCGCTCTACCAATGTGAAGGGTTAACCTTTGGTGCGGCTGATATTGATCGGCAAGTACTCTACTCAGATAGTCCCCAGGCAGAAAACACCATCAAGAATATCACTGATTATTGGCATGCTGTTGTGACAACCGGGTATGATGATGCTTCTGACAAGAGTATCGCCTCGCACTACATGAGTGATATGCTCAATCTAAAGAATATGATCAATGACTGGGTGCCAGATGAGACCGAACGATATGGGCAGATTGCTGCGCGGTTTGCGGCAGCGGCTGCTATTGTAGAGAGGACTCAGGGAGCGACACTGACACTCAGCCAAGAAGTAAGTGATGGTACGAGATTGACTGGAGACCAAGTGCTATATGGTCTCGTTGATGTGTATCAAGCAAGCCCAGATGAAGCGATCGCTCAGATGGAGCAGATACCAGATTGTCTCCAGGAGATGCGCTCGCTGCCAGAAGCGTTCCAAGATGAGGTTCGTCGTGCTGGCCAGAGTGCTCTTGATACTATACCGCACCTCAAAGCAGAGATCGCTAACAGTGCCATGCTTGTCCCATTTGCTGACAAGATACAAGAATTATCACAAGACCACAAGTATCTCCTTCACGACATCAGCAGAAGTGTGCGCACTGCCCAGGAGGGCGATGATGCACTCCCACGCGATGAGGTGAATGCTCGGGTTGAGAGCGCCTTTGCGATTTATGCACACGAGCCACGCTGGTCGGCTGATGTGATCCGAGGGATGCTCACAGAACTCCGTAGTACAGCCAAGCAAGATGCAGCAACTGACCCAGAAATTGTTGCCTTCTTGGGGCGAAACCAGCGAGAGGCAAATGAAGTCCTATCATGCGTTGGTATTGGTCAAATCGATAGCGAGAAGGCGAAGAAGGCGATTCAGCTATTTGAAAATATTGAGCAACCATTTGACAACATAACCAAAGAGATACTCCTTGCTGGGGATGGTCTGTCGGAGCAAGATAGTGCAGAGTACTATACACTCCTTGAGGAGTATATCGGCAAGACCGATAAGAATGGTATACCCTATAACACACCACGGGGTGTGCGCGGTGCCGTGAAGGAGTTTCGTCGGCGGCCAGAGATGAAGGTGTGGTTTTTGCAGGGTAATGTGCCAATGGCGCTCGCTCCAACGCTTAGCATGTGGCGCCGGACGATGCTCGACAGAGGAGTAGAGGACACACCTGATGCAATGTACGATTACTATCGCCAAAGCGATGAGCTCATCACATACCAAAGCGCCATGAATCTTCGCAAATGTGCGACAGAGGGTGTGGTGGCATCATACCTCAAGGTAGATGATGATAGGATCGATGAACTGCTCTATGCTGCTCATGAAGAGGCCGAGCGGCGCAAAGATGACTTTCGGCTATTTATCAATATCGATCCAGAGCCGCTGAGGAAGGTGGTTGAATCTGGCGGCACCGTTAAGTCAATTATGGATGCAGATGTTGTGGATCGGAATAAGATTGGCGGTGCGTTTGGCGCGCGCAATGCATCGTACATATACCATCGGGCTGACATTGAGGCGGTGATGGGGATTCGTTCGCACGGGGAGAGCACAAATCCTGTTTATGCTTCATGTGGCTATGTTGACCATGGTGCACCGGGCGGTGCAGTTGGCTATGGTGAGATTATGCTATCATTTAAGCCAGATGCAGGCGACCTCCGCGAGAGGACAACATACACACCAATGGATAGCTTTCGAAGCATTGATCGCCTTACTGAAGAAGATGCAGCAGCTCTTCGTATTATCAAGAGTGGTGCTGGCATGAATCATTTTCGGACGACGGACTATGTAGAGGCGCAAATTGCTGGTGGGGTGCGGCTCGATGATATAGAAGAGATATTTGTCCCAGAGAATTTGGTGGAAGAAGTGACACAAACGCTTCCTCCAGAGCTTGCGAGTAAGATACGAGTCACGCAATCGACCAAGACGGACCTGCTAACGCGCGACCTCCAATATGACTATACCGCAGAACGGAATCTCGTTGAGCAGTATAGGAAGCCAGCTGAGTCTCAGCCGCCTGTGGTAAATACCTCGCCCGATATTGGTGGCATCGACTATTAACAAATAAGGTAAGAGCATCATTTGTATGAGCAAATATTCCGAGCAGGATTACCAGCAACCAGGGACAGCTACTCATTTTACATATTTAGACAGTCAGGACATTCCTAGGGAGGGCCACCTTTCTAACGCTGAGCTTGGTTGTAATGTCAACAAAGAAGAGGCAACTACAGAGGAGCGGCCTCTAGAAATACCACAGGGTTGGCTGTGGTCTGATGAGATGGACGCCCCTAGTCTATCTGCTCATGGAATGACACGCCTTATGGAGAAAGCACGGCAATACATCCATCAGAGTCAGCAGGGCGAGTGTGTTGATCAGGAGATAGAAACTGTGATTCAGCAAGGGTATGTTGATAATGCGCAAAGGATTCAGCAGGTTCAAGAGAGAGTATTGCTACTAGAAAACAAAGCGACCGCTGCCAAGAGTCCTCAGCAACGAACGAGGATTGCTCGCGCAATTGGACAGCAAAAGAAGTTGATTGAGGGGTTGCAAGTTCAAGATGGTATGTTTGATGACGCACAGGTGGCTCGTACAGTGCAACAGGTTCTTGCGGAGCGTGAACGCAAAATGATTGATGCGGCTATAGACCAGAGGATAGAAGCTAATCGATATCCATGGCAAATGATCAACAGTGAATATATACCAGATGCCGTCATGACACAGATCGTGCAATACTATCAGCAGCTGATTGGTTCAAAAGGTCGAAATCGTGATGGATATGGAACTATACGTATTCCAGGGGTAATGTCGACACAGTCACCGGACGATAGGCAATTGCTTACAGAGTACAATATAGACATAGGATACAATAAGATGGTTAGTAGGAGTGAACTACTGGCGGCAGGAGTATTTTTTGTTAATACTGTTGGCGAAGGAGAGCAACCGATCTTTGGTGTACCCATCCCAGATGAGACACAACCCGATGGTTATCTACATGTAGAAAATAAAGTTTTGTTGACAAAGGAAGAGCTCCAGAAAGTGTATAACTATCAGCAAGCACAGGGGTATGGTATTGGCGATTACGACCCTGATGATGTTGTGATGGATATGATTATGCTCAATGTGCGTGGTGGTGAGTCGCGTTTTGGAACCCGCAGTAGTGCTGCTATTACGTTTATGGGTGACGGTGAGCGGATAAATAAGTATGGAAAAACTTCATCTCCCTTTGTGGGAGATAGTGACGATGAGCTTCCTGGCCAGTTTGGCGGAGTACTCGAGTATAAGGACGGGACATCTTTGCGCTTAACTGCAGTGCAGGCAGCGCTCATCAACCGATGTCAAGACTATCCTGGAATGAGTGAGATGTATGATGAAAATACTCAACATGATCAACGATATATCTCGGCGAGTCAGTACATTCGAGAAATATATTTGCCTCAGCCTACTAAGAGAGAAGTATTCTACGCTATAAAGCAAGGTGCGTTTACTGCACGTGAGCGGGCATGGGTAGGCGGGTTCGATCAGGAAGAGGCGGCTGCACTTGCGTCAAATCGCATACTCTAGTATACTACAACACTGTAACCAACCATAACGACACAGCTCCACACCACTCCATACCGTGTGGGGCAAGGCAAAAAGGAGTAATGCGATATGGCCGTGCAGGCAGATATCAAGGCTTTGTTTGAAGCCGGTGCTCATTTTGGGCACAAGACCAGCCGGTGGCATCCGAAGATGGCACCATATATTCATAGCAAGCGGCAAGATAGCCACATCATCGACCTGGCCAAGACGGTCGAGGCACTAAATGTGGCGCTGCCCATTATTAGCAAGACAGTGGCAAGCGGCAAGCAAGTCCTCTTCGTCGGTACTAAGAAGCAGGCAAAGGACATCACGCGCCAAGCTGCCGAGGCAGTTGGCCAGCCGTATGTTACCAACCGCTGGGTCGGCGGGATGCTCACTAATGTGACGACCACCACTGCGCAGATCAAGAAGCTCAAGGACTTGGAGCGCCGCATGGCTAGTGGCGACCTTGAGAAGCGCTACAACAAGCTGGAAGTCCAGCGCTACCAAGAAGAGATCGACAGCCTCAACTTCAAATACGGTGGTATCAAAGACCTCAATGGCAAGCCTGGCCTGGTGCTAGTGCTCGATATCTTGGCCGATAGCAACGCCCTGTGCGAGGCCAAGACGCTCGGTGTGCCGGTGATCGGTATTGTTGACACCAACGCCAACCCCGACTTGGTTGATTATCCTATTCCCGCCAACGATGATGCGATTAAGAGCCTGCAGATGATGCTCGATTACTTCAGTGCAGCAGTCAACGAGGGCAAGGCAACGAAGGAGGAGAACTAACCATGGCGGTGACGATTGATGACATCAAGAAGCTCAAGGAGTTAACTGGTATTGGCCTGACCGATGCCAAGAAGGCGCTGGTGGAGGCCGAAGGTGACTTCGACTCTGCGCTTAATGCTTTGCGCAAAAAGGGCCTGACCAAAGCGGAGAAAAAGGGCGACCGCGAGACCCGCGAAGGGTTGATTGAGAGCTATGTCCACAGTGGCCGGATCGGTGTGGTAGTCGAGGTCAACTGCGAGACAGATTTTGTAGCTCGCTTGCCTGAATTTAAGGAGTTTGCGCACCAGATTGCTATGCAGGTTGCTGCGATGAACCCGCGCTATGCCACGATGGACGACATCCCAGCTGAGGTGTACGACGCCAAGAAGCAGGAGTTTCTCACCAGCGATGCTTTGGCAAGCAAGCCTGAGGCAATGCGCGACCAAATCGTCGAAGGGCAGCTCAAGAAGCACTTCGCCGAGCAGGTCTTGGCCGAGCAAGCCTTTGTGCTCGACGACAGCAAGACCGTTGGCCAGCTCATCAAAGAGCAGGTGGCACTGCGCGGTGAGAATGTCCGCGTTAGCCAGTTTAAGCGGATTGAGCTGGGCGTGACAGAGTAGTCGCGAGAGAGTAAGCTTTTGCGCAGCGAGTGGCACGAAATGTATGCCACTCGCTTTTTTGTGGCTTCATCCGTACCTTCCCCTATCGACTGCGCTATGTGGGTGGAGTGCAGAAGAGATGGTGATAACCACTGGTACTTCATAGCTTTTTGTATGCCCTCACGGGCAAGCTCACTACACCGAAAATGTTCCGGCCAGATGCCGCGAGGAGCTTACCCGTTCGCGTATTTGCTGGCCTCCATATATTTTCTTGTGCAGTGAGCTTGCCCGTGAAGGTGCTGTACCGATTCTAGGATTATGAATTAAGGCCGAGATGAGCAATGACCGAGAGGCACTTCACCCAAATAGGATCTCATCGAGTAAGCGCAAGCAACAATGCCGGCTATTTTTCTGCAAACTCTCCTCACGCCCTGGCAAATAATGGTACAATAAAGGAAAACCAAGAAGGAGATCGCGATGTTTGATACCACCCCCTACGAAGAAAAGATGAACCACGTGCTAGAGCACCTGGAGGAGCGCCTGGGGAAGATCCGCACCGGCCGGGCTCACGCCAGTATGCTGGATGGCGTTATGGTCGAGGCGTATGGCACCAGTATGCCACTCAACCAAGTGGCCAACGTGACGGCACCAGAGGCGACGCTGCTGCAGATTACGCCATTTGACCCAGCTAATTTGCAAAAGATTGCTAGCGCCATCCGAGCCGATCAAGCGCTTGGCCTCAACCCGAGCGATGATGGCCACGTCGTCCGCGTGCCAGTGCCACCACTGACGGAGGAGCGCCGCAAGCAACTGGTCAAGCAAGCTAGCGAGAAGGTAGAAGAAGCGCGCATTGCGCTGCGTGGGGTACGTCAAGACGCCCTGAAGGACGCTAAACGCCGCAAAGAAGCCAAGGAGCTGAGTGAAGATGATGTGAAGGCAGTGGAGAAGGAGATCGATCGCCTCATGGCGCAGCACCAAGCCACGATAGAAGCCGCCTTTGCCGCTAAAGAGAAGGATATTTTGACGATTTAATGACGCGCTCTCTGCTGACGCACGCAACCAAATGCCTATCATGGAGTCGCGCATGAGCACTACCACGCACTTGCCACAGCATGTGGGCTACATTGTTGATGGCAACCGGCGCTGGGCTAAGCAGCGTGGCCTCTCTGCCCAAGAGGGGCACAGTGCTGGCTACGAGAAGCTGCGCGATATTGCCCTTACTACCATCAAGCGAGGTGTGCCCTACGTTAGCGCCTATATCTTTAGCACCGAGAACTGGCACCGCAGTGGCCCAGAGGTCAAGCACTTGATGAACCTGCTGGTGACGATGCTCGACCAAGATCTGCCGATCTTCATCGAGCATGGGGTGCGCATCCGCGTGGCGGGGACGCGCCTGCGCCTGAGCCGGCGGGTCAAGAAGGCGATCGATGCTGCCGAGGCTGCCACCAAGGATTTGCAGCAGGGTACGATGGTTCTGTCGTTTAATTATGGTGGGCAGCAGGAGATCATCGACGCGGTCAATCGCTTGCGCAAAACGCTTTCTGTCCACAAGAAGGTAACGGCCCAGATCTTTGAGCAATTTTTGTATACACCAGATGTGCCGCCGTGTGATTTGATCGTTCGTACCAGTGGTGAGCAGCGGCTGAGCAACTTCATGCTGTGGCGCAGCGCATATAGCGAGCTGCTGTTCTTGGATAAGCCGTGGCCAGATATGACGCACGCCGACGTCGATGCTTTGCTGGCCGAGTATGCCCGGCGGCAGCGACGCTTTGGAGGATAACGAAGGAGGAATATGGAGATAGTCATAGGTATTATCATTGGAGTCATCGCACTGACGCTGCTGGTAGCAACGCACGAGCTAGGTCATGGCATTGTGGCGCGGCGCAATGGTGTGGTGGTGGAGGAATTTGGCATTGGCTTCCCACCGCGGGCTTATAGCAAAGTGATCAAAAAAAGTATTCTGGGTGAGAACGTCCGCTTCTCGCTCAACTGGCTGCCGCTGGGTGGCTTCGTTAAGCTGCAGGGCGAGCACGATGCGGCCGATCAGCCTGGTGATTATGGCGCAGCGACCTTTTGGCAAAAGACCAAGATCTTGCTGGCTGGCGTGGCCGTCAACTGGCTGACTGCGGTGGTGCTCCTTACTGGCCTCGCCTGGGTGGGCCTGCCCAAGATGATCGACAACCAATTTTACCTACCGAGCGATGCAGTGGTGAGCAACCACCCGGTGCAGCTGGGCACACTTACTCCTGGCTTGCCCGCCGCCAAGGCAGGCCTCCGCCAGGGTGATGCAATTAGCCAACTAGCTGGGCAAACGGTGCGCAGCACAACCGACCTCGCGCACTTTGCCAGCCAGCACAAGGGCGAAACTGTGCCTGTGGTGTACTCCCGCGGTGATAAGCAAGCCACTGCCATGGTGGCGCTACGCAAAGATAACCCTGACCGCAAAGGCTACCTGGGGGCAGAGCTTACCAAGCAGCAAGATACAATTCGTGCCACCTGGTCAGCACCGATTGTGGGTGTCGTGACAACAGCGCAGCTTACTAGAGTGACGCTCCAGGGCCTGGGTGATATGGTGGTAAACCTTGCCACCGGCCTCGTGCAGCAGTTTAGTAGCGACAGCGCGACGAGCCAGCAGGCCAAGCAAAACTTATCACAGGTGGGCAATGCCGTGGCTGGCCCGGTAGGGATCTTTGCCATTATCTTCCCAGCAGCGGGGCAGGCTGGCGTGGTGCATGTACTGCTGCTGACAGCGATCATTGCGCTATCGCTGGCAGTGATGAATATCTTGCCTATTCCAGCGCTCGATGGTGGTCGCTGGACAGTGATGGCGATCTTCCGCCTGCTGCGCAAGCCACTCAGCAAGCAGATGGAAGAGAATATCCAAGCAGCTGGCTTCTTGTGCTTGCTTGGCTTAATTGTGCTCGTGACGATTGCTGATATCGGGAAGTTGGTGCACTGATGCAGGCTAAGCAGTGTAGCAGGGCAGAGCGTTATCGTGGAGGGTTGCAGCGCAGGGAGGTGTGGTTGCTCAATCACGCAATGGTAATGCATAAGGAACTCACTTCATGATACGTGTTGCTCTCCGACCCAAAGCCGCTCACTCATCTCGGTCCAAAACGCCGCTCACGCCACGCCAGAGCCTGCTGCGCGTTGCCTCGTGGCTCGGTTGGCCGCTGTGGGTCTGGCTGAGCTTTATGGGGGCAGGGTTACTCTGTAGTGCAATACTCTACCTTCTCTTTCATGGCCAAGAGTCGGTGCCGGTCTTGCCGCTTATTATAATGCAAACAGCAGTTTATGTGGTGGCGCTGACGCTGCTGATCGGCCTACCATGGCTGGTGTGGCGCGCACGGCCCAAGGTGCCAGCGAGCTTTCGCACCACCTGGCAGCAGCTTGGGTGGCGGCGCTCGCTGCAATGGCGCGACTTTGGTTGGGCGCTGGTGGGCTTTATTATCTATGTCGTGCTATCGATGATTGCGCTGGCGGCGGCCAAGCAGTGGTTGCCTGGCTTTGATGCGACTCAGGCGCAGAACCTCGGCTACCAGCAGCTCTATGGCGCAGAGCGCTTGCTCGCCTTTGCAATGTTGGTGGTGGTAGCACCAGTGGCCGAGGAGCTGGTGTTTCGTGGTTATTTGTATAGCAAACTCCATGCTGCGCACATGCCAGTGTGGCTTATTGCAGTAGTGGTGAGTGGGCTCTTTGGTTATGTACATGGCCAGCTCAATGTCGGCATTGATGTCGCGATGCTCAGCATCGTGCTGGTGGCGCTGCGTCATACGACTGGTACAATATGGCCCGGCATTCTCATTCATATGCTCAAGAATGCGATTGCATTCCTGGCGATGTTTGTCTTTATGGTGGGGTAGCATTGCACAAAATATGCTACTATAAGAAGGATTATGCGATTATCACACACCTTTACCCGTACCCGCAAACAAGCCCCCGCCGATGAGGTGGCGCACAACGCTCAGCTGCTGATTCGCGCTGGCTACGTGCACAAGACGATGGCCGGCGTCTATTCCTACACGCCGCTGGGCTTGGCCGTGCTCGAGAATATCAAGCAAATCGTCCGCGAAGAAATGAACCGCGTTAGCAGCCAGGAGCTGCTGATGAGCACCCTGCAGCGCCAGGAACTCTGGCAGGAGACCGGCCGCTGGAGTGATGAGCTGGTGGACGTGTGGTTTAAGTCGCACCTGCAGGATGGCACCGAGGTTGGCTTTGGCTGGACGCACGAGGAGCCGATTATTGAGCTGCTGCGCAGTTACCTGAAGAGCTACAAAGACCTGCCTATCAGCGTTTACCAATTCCAGAACAAACTCCGCAACGAGCTGCGCGCCAAGAGCGGTATCATGCGTGGGCGTGAGTTTATCATGAAGGATATGTATAGCATCCATGCCAGTAAGGAAGATTTGGACGCCTACTACCAAGCGGTTATCGAGGCCTATAAGCGCTGCTACCACCGCTTTGGCCTGGGGGACGACACCTATGTTACCTTTGCCAGCGGTGGGGCCTTTACTAAGTTTAGCCACGAATTCCAGACGATTTGCGCGGCGGGTGAGGACGATATTTTCATCGTGCCAAGTACGAATGTTGCCTATAACGCCGAAGTTGCACCAGTGCGTGCAACGCCGAACCCGGATGCTGGTGCTGTCATGAAACCATTAGGCATGTTAGACGACGAAAATATTATCGGCGCAGAGGCGCTGACGAAAGCGCTGGACATTCCGCGCACAGCTAGCACTAAGTCGATGTTGTACGATTCGCCAGATGGTATGTTGCTGGCGGTCGTACGAAGTGACTATGAAATTAACGAAGATAAGCTCAAGGCGGTGGCGAACGTACCATGGCTACGCCTGGCGGATGGCGAGCAGATTGAGGCAGTAACAGGGGCAAAGCTCGGCTTTGCTGGGTTGTATAATCTACCTGAGAATGTGCGGCTGTTTGTCGATGATTCATGTGAAGATATGGTGAACTTTGAAACTGGTGCCAATAAAACTGGCCAACATGCCTACAACGCTAACTGGGGTCGTGATATACCGCGACCAAGCGAGTTCGTCGAGATTAAACTCGCGAAAGAAGGTGATATTTCGCCTGAGACTGGCGAAGTCTACCAAAAACGTCGCACGGCCGAGGTGGGCAATATCTTCAACTTCGGCACCCAAAAATCAGAGGAGATGGGCCTTGTTTTTACCGGTGAGGACGGCCGCCAGCACCACGCCTACATGGGTAGCTATGGCATTGGCATCACCCGCGTGATGGGCGTGATTGTAGAGAAATTCGCCGACGACAAAGGCCTGGTGTGGCCAGAGGAAGTAGCCCCAGCCCGCGTGCACCTGGTGCAGATTGGCAAGGAATCGGTCGCGGCGGCAGATAAGCTCTACGGCACACTGCAGCAAGCTGGCATCAGCGTGCTGTATGATGACCGCGCCGCCCGCCCCGGGGAGAAATTTGCCGACGCAGAACTCCTAGGGATGCCAACCCGCGTCACGGTGAGCGATCGGCTGCTCGAGGCAGAGGAGTGGGAAGTCGTAGACCGCCGGACGGGCAAGCAGCAGCGCTTGACGACAAGCCAATTGCTTGCTACACTGGGTAACCATTGCGGAGCTTGTCGCAAGGTATAGCCATGCCCCTGGCATGCCTCACCGACTTTGCAAGAAAGGAGTATGAAGATAATGAAAAAAACCTACCAGATTACTGATACTGGCCGCCAAGAGCTCGAGGCAGAGCTGGAGGAGCTGAAGGGTCGCCGCGGCGAAATTGCCGAGAAGATCGCTGAAGCCCGTGACTACGGCGACCTGAGTGAAAACGCCGAATACGACAGCGCACGCGAAGAGCAGGGCGTGGTAGAGACGCGCATTGCCGAAATCGAGGAGATCTTGCTCAATGCCGAGCAAATCACCGCCCCAAGCACCGGCGCCATCCACCTGGGCAGCACCGTCTCCCTCGCCTCAGACGCTGGGCTAGAGAAGACCTATACAGTGGTAGGGCCAGTTGAGGCCGACCCGCTGGAGAATAAGATCAGTGACGAATCACCCCTGGGCCAAGCCTTGCTGGGCCACCGTGCAGGTGAGCAGGTGACGATCACCACCCCCAAGGGTGAGATCACCTACACTATCCAGCAGGTACGATAAGCGTATCTCAAGATGAGTGATAGGCCGGGCAGTGTGAGCTGCTCGGTTTTTAGTAGTATTGGGTGGCGGCGGGTGAGGGTTGATTTGTACATGGTGCGTATATTCGCCTCTTGTGGTTTATGTGTGATACGTGTTAGCTTTCTTTCTGCCGATTTATATCCGATGGCACGAGAAAGCTCATTGTGAGTGGCTGGCCTTAGTCTTAGCACGAGAAAGGCTAAGTACGTGAGCGATGTTGCCTTGGGTAATAGCTAGCCCGCTGGAAATACAGAATGAACCATACCAAACCATAAGCAATTCACCATCATTGCATTATTGTCGATGTTATGCTATGATAGACAATCAACCATAACAGCCCAAGGAGACCGACGATGGCTCGATACACGGCACGACACGCACACTACTCCCACAAGAAGCATACACATAATTGGCTAAACCATGAGCATAATAAACACCCGGCAGTGCGGCGGCTCACCGCACTGACGGCGGCTGCAGCGGCGCTGATTGGTGGGGGCTATCTTGGCCATCATCACTACCAGTCTCGTGAGAAAAGCTCGACAATTGCAGCACAGCCAACCTCTGGTGAGTTGGCAGCATATACAGAAGTTGATCCCTTCACGATTGACCCCAAGACGGGCGAACTTCACTGTACTAACCCACAAAGTCAGGAGGTGAAGGTTGCGGTAGAGAACTCACCAGTGGAGATTGCTAATCCTGATGGTACACTGACACGAGCTTCATTGTATTCTTATACAACCAACCAAGGCAACCAAGGGCGCACTATAGTAACTGTTGAGTACTCTCGAGAGGGTTATACCGAGAAAGAACGAAGAGAAGCAGGCCAGATACCGTTTGCGATTAAGGTAGATGGTGGGCACATAAACACTACGACAGAGCCGGACACTATTGGCTATACCGGCTCGGCTGTGAGAATATCAGAGGATACAACTGGTATAAGCAGGGAAGCAGTAGCTTGCCTCCCGCCGCACAAACCTCAGCCAACACCGCCAAGTAGATAAGCAACCTCATCGTCCTAGTCGACAACCATCCCATTCTCCGCTATAATAGCAAGCAATTATGGCGACATTACAAGACTACCGAGACGAACGATTACGAAAATTAGCAGCGCTGCGCGAGCTAGGCATCGACCCTTACCCAGCACACACCGAGCGCACACACGACTGTGCGACAGTGGTGACGCAGTACGACGAAATGGCTGGCCAGGAGGTGGCGGTGGCTGGGCGTGTGGTGTCTATCCGCAGTTTTGGCAAATTGGCCTTCATCAAGCTGCAAGACGCGAGCGGCGAAGTGCAGCTCTACCTGCAGCGCGACACGATGGCCGAGCTCGACGCCTCGCGCGGCATTCTCGGCATGAAACAACTCAAACTACTCGATACCGGCGACTTTGTCGAGGCGACTGGCACGGTGCTGCGGACGAAGACGGGCGAGATTTCGGTGGGGGTGCGCGAGCTGCGCTTGCTGGCCAAAGCTCTGCGGCCACTGCCCGAAAAGCTCGAGAATAAAGAAGAGCGCTTCCGCCGCCGCTATGTGGATATGAACGTTAACCCGGCGGTGCGTCAGCGCTTTTACCGCCGCAGCGCGTTCTGGCAGGCAACGCGCGATTACCTCAACCAACACGGCTTTACTGAGGTCAACGTGCCGGTGCTGGAGCACACCACCGGTGGGGCGGATGCCAACCCGTTTGTGACCCACATGGACGCGCTGGATGGCCAGCAGTTCTACCTGCGGATTAGCCACGAGCTGCCGCTCAAGCGCCTGCTGGGGGCGGGGTTCGAGAAGGTCTATGACATTGGCCCACGCTTTCGCAACGAGAATTATTCGGACGAGCACCTGCCCGAGCACATCGCCATGGAGTGGTACGCCGCCTACTGGGACTGGCAGCAGGGTATGCGCTTTATGGAAGACATGTACAAGTATGTGCTGGAGCGAACCTTTGGCACGCTGCAGTTTACCCTGGGCGAGTTTGAGGTCGATATGAGTGGTAAGTGGGAAGTCTGGGACTACGCCGAGGTGATCCATAAGCACTACGGGATTGATGTGTATAATACGACGATTGATGAGGTAGCTGCCAAGCTGAAGGAACATGGCCTGGAAGTAGAGAAGACTGATTCCATCCCACGCGGCATCGATAAACTGTGGAAAAACATCCGCAAGACGGTGGCTGGGCCGGTCTGGCTGGCGAATACGCCGAAGTTTATTAGCCCGCTCTCCAAAACCAACCCGGATAACCCGCAAACGGTGGAGCGTTTCCAGCCAGTGATTGCCGGCAGCGAGCTTGGCAATGGCTTTAGTGAGCTGAATGACCCGATCGACCAGCTGAATCGTTTTGTGGAACAGCAGCAGATGCGCGACGCGGGCGACGAGGAGGCGATGATGCTGGATATCGACTACGTGGAAATGCTGGAATACGGCATGCCACCAGCTTGTGGCTGGGGCTTTAGCGAGCGCGTCTTCTGGATCTTCGAAGGCGTTACAGCGCGTGAGGGTGTGCCATTCCCACAGCTCAAAAGCGACATCGACGAGACAACGCGGGCGGTGTACCCAGGGGTGAAGCTGGATTAATTTGGCTTTTGTAGCCTATGTTCTATACATAAAGAGCAAGAAGAAGGTCTGGCCAAGAACAAAGCAATCACCGGGAGGATTGATGTGAGCTTAATGTTTAGGTAATACACCCTTGACATATGAGACGAGACCCTACATAATAATGACACCAAAAAGAGGAAAGACAATGCCACAATACGAGAATGACCCGCGCGCACGCGATGCTGCCATGCATGATGCGAAACGCTTTGAGCAAACAACAGAACCAAGTGATTTGATGCAAGCAGTGCACCAGCTAGCTCTGGTTAATAGGATGAAGGACCATGCTGGTGGCAACGCGAGTGCTGCATGGCGCTACTGGATTAAGGAAGAAACAGCGCGGCAGTCGTTGGCAGCGGAGTTTGCGAAGCAGCACGAGCTGGATAATCCTGATGAGATAGAATCAGCACTGAAAATATTCTTCATTGCAGAGACCTATCGCCATAAAAAAACGGACGAAGAAGAGCTGACCGATCAGGCCAATAGTGCTGTAGCAACCGACACGCTTCGTTTTGCTTGTCGCTATTTGCCGCGCAAAACGATCGCGCATCTGTGGAAAGATAGCCAGCACGATAATGAGCGCGCGATGCATACTTTGTGGCAGATAGCTCGTATCGAAAAGTCGGATGATTATAAGCATGCAATTGATTTGCTCAATCTCTATACTATCATGGCGGGTAACTCATCAGTCGTCAAGACGCTCCATTCGCCAGCTGCAGAAGAAATCATACCCAAGGATAGGCTGCATGGCATGCGGGCATGCTGGCTGCATGAGCTAACAGACCGGCTATATCCGACAGAACGCTACAGTCAGGATGAGCTCTACGAGAGCCAGGCACTTTTTGCGACGGATATACTAGAGCAGGCGTGGCGTGGCTATAATGAGGACCCAATACTGCCGCTGCGAATGGCAACGGGTCTCCACAATCGTTACCATTCACTAAGTGAGAAGTTTAAGCTCAAGGGCTACTACGAAGACCATAAACGAGACCTTATTAAGACAGTACGACTTATAGAGCGCTGCAGTGTTCGTACCCTGTTGGATGTGCATGAGCACACTGGTATCAGTATGCTTGGGGACCTTGACTCAAAGCAGATAGACTTGATGAAGCATGTGATTAATAAAGACCCTCGGACACTTGAGACACTACAAAACAAGCCAGTGACTGTTGTACTGGGCAATACGCCGCTGGACGATCATAATGGTGCGCTCTTCAATGTTAATCGACAGCATGGTGATCGTGATACATCCGCAACACTACACTTTGAGGTTAGCTTTGTGAAGTATGATATACCATACTATGTTGCATTTTTGCAAGAGCGTGGCATCCAGCCCTCGACTGTTATTCTGGCAGGGCATGGCTCGCCAGGTGTAATAAAGATGGGAATAAGTCCTGAGCCGGGGAATGGTAATGACAGTGCGCTTGTGGGGGCTGACTGGTCGCTTGATGAGGCAATGGATATGCCGGGCATATCGAAGATTGACATTACCTCTGATCCAACATTTGCGCAACTCTTTGCTCTCATGAAACCGGATAGCCAGGGGCTGTGCCGCGTAGTGCTTCAATCGTGCTCGCAGGGGTCTGGCAATGACTATTATGAGCCAGTTGCGGCTTCGATCGCGCACACCATGGCAGTGGCCCGAAATGACACAGCGGGTGTGGTATATGCTTCGCCAGTGCCAGTAAGGGAAATAGATATTATTGTAGAGGATGATAAAGCCTGGCTTGGTGCTGGGACAAAGCAATTTTCTACGGTGTACCACGAATTTTCTGGTGAGTACGAGGTGGTGGAAAAGCCAGTTGACCCACCAGCGGAAGCAATAAAGATAGCGGCGTAGAGCCGCACCCTTCCCAGTAAGAGTACAAGCTCATCTGCAGAATCCTAGAGAGGTGGAGGCCGCAGCACGGTATAAATAGCAGAAGCCTTTTGCACAAACAAAACCACCAGCTATTTGCTGGTGGTGTTTTGTACTCCTATTGCTACGAGCTAACCCGATACACTTGGTGGTCGTGGTGGGCTGCTTGGTGCGGGTCGTGGTGATACATGGTGCGAGGTGCCACTCTGGACGGCGATGGAGGTGCCGCGGCTGGGTGATGCACTAGAGCGGTGTGGCGGTGGAGTAGTGGTGCGCGGTGGGGTGCTCATTGCGAGGCCACCCAGGCCGCTGGCTGATGGGCCACTTGGGGCTGACGGACTGCTTGGTGGAGGGGGTGTGCCGCTACCACTAGGGCTTGGTGGCCCACCTGGAGGGGTGTTATTATCTTTGCTACCCAGTTGCGTGGCGGCATTTTTGGCGCGATAACGTCGGATAAGGTAGAGAATGAGCGCAGCAATGCCAACCAAGAGAGCGAGCAGTGATATAAGGATGAAGACCCACAGCGGTTTGTCTTCGCCAGCGAGGAACTTGTCTAGGGTGACCTTGCCGATGTGGCGCACCATTGGTGGCTGCTTCTTCTCGTCGGGCTTTTTGTCGGTGCGGCATTCTGACCAAATGGCGTCGGGGTAAGCAGTGGCCAGCAAGTACCATGCGGTCGAGGCGACGGAGTAAGCATTCGTCATTTGGTTGGCTTCGTCGACATTGGTAACGTACGGCCAAGCACCGTTAGCCCCTTGGGAGCGGTACGTTCGCTGGGCGCTAGCAGCGACTTCGTCTTTGTTGCCTGCGACGTTGTAGGCCTGGGTGACACCGAATGTCCCTTCGAACCAGACGGTGGGGGTGTACGTGCCGGTGAGGTATGGAGTGTAGCCCTGAGAGCCGGCACGGCTCATGGCAAAGTTGCGCGTGTAGGCCAGCGAGACCTTGGCTTTGTCGTACTCACCAATTGCATTGAGAAAGATCGAGCCCCAGCTGGAGGTGTCGAGCGCTTTGGCGTGGTCGTCAAGCCCTTGGTCGAAGCGGTTCTCGGCTTTGTTCCACAGTTTCTCCATAATGACTTTGGCTAGGCTGTCGGCCTCTTGGCGGTAGCTGGCGTCGCCGTAGACTTGCGAGGCTCGCTCATACACATGCCAGAGGTCGGTATTGTGCTCAGTGGAGTGCCAGGCGATCTCGAACTGCTTGTTGTTATCGTCATCATTGATATTTGTGCCACCGCGGTAGAGGCCAGCACCAGGGCCGGATGTACTTTTCTTGGTCTTGACCCAGGCCAAGGCAGAGCGCACCATGTTGCTGACGCCATTGATATCGCCAAACTTCTCTTGGTAACGGATGAGCGCGTAGAGGACGAAGGCGACACCGCCAGTGTAGTAGCGGGCCTGTTGGTTGCTAGGGTCGAGCTGGTGGGCGCTGGAGGGGAAGGCCCCGCGCGACCGGCCGGACTTGATCTGGATGGTCTTGAAGCCGTTGACGAGCTGGTCTGCCATCGCTTTATCGCCCGCACCAACCGCCACGAGCAGCGCCAGCGACTGGTCGTACATAAATGAATAGTGCACGCGATGAGTGCCATAGCCATCCTGGCCAGGCGAGAACTCGTACGAGCGGATCAGCCCCGCCAACTGTGGTTGGAAGTACTCGGCGAGGATCTTGTTGCTGCGCGTATCTACCAGGCGCAGCATTTTGTGGCCCTTCTCGGTGCCGGGGAAGCTAAAGGTATTGTTCGTGTTGGCGGCTTGCTTGGCAACGAGGTAAGTTTGGTCGGTAATGACGTAGGATTGAATCTCGACATTTTGGTACTCAGTTGCGCGTGGCCAGCTCTCGCCGAGGGGTTGGCCGCTACTGGCATCGTAGAGACGAAAGCGCCACTCACCACCAATACTGCCATCGACTGGTGAGAGGTCGAGCGTCCAGCTGCCATCGCCCTGCACCTGGGCGGGTGTGACCTTGCCTTGTTCGTACTCGGCATCGGTAGCGCGAAAGGCCTTAACGGCGCGGCTGCCACCAGTGGGTGCTTTGCCTGAGACCTTGCCACGGTAGTTACTCGGCACAGATGATGGCGAGGTGACGGAGAGGGGTGTGGGATTACCAGTGGCATAGCTACCACTGTTCTTGAGCTGGAATGAGCCTTTTATTTCGCCGGTGTAATCGCTGCCGTATTGCTTAGCGGCGGTAATGGTGCTGCCATCGCCAGCGTTGCGGATGGGCTGCATGAGGCCGCGGAGGTTGGCAAGGGCCTTAGCGGCGCGAGCTTTGTCCGTGGGGGAGCTCAGCGCTGTGGTCTTGAAGCGCATCGTGTTGGGGTCGCAGATGTCGGGCTTATCATCTTTTTTGGTGGATGAGTTGGAATTCGTGGCAGGCTCGGCCATGGCTACTTGGTGCAGCTGCACAAAGCCAACCGCCAGTACCACCACTGCTGCCACACTTGCAAACCGAAAATGCGTCCAATATCGTCTCACTCCTGCTATACTCCTCACCTCGCCCATTAGCCACTAGGTATTGCCTGTGAGTATAGCATAACCATTTGCAATATCACAGCATAAGCGGTATAGCTTGAACAGAGATTAGCAGAGGTAGAAGGAAGTGATTGACGGGGATATTTGAGAATGGATAGACTAGTTGGTGGCAGCTATTTTTTGGCCTTGGCGCTGGTGGGGCGAGACCGACGAGAGGTTGATCCTGGCAAATATTCCATCGACAGGACAGTATAGCAGGCTGCGGTAAGTTGCAGGGTCTAGGCGCTACATAGACCAGTGATCCTTGGGCAATTGCCCCGTTTGACATTCCTTGCCACATGGCGCACAATCGATGTATGAGAATGACACGCGTGATATCTGCGATTGGTGTCTGCTTGGTGCTGCTGGGCACCGCGCTCGGGGCAGTGCTAATGCAGGCCGATACATCGGTACGAGCCTATTCATCATCGAGCAGCAAGAGTAGCAAAGATAACTTCACCATTACCAAATATGCGGTCGATATGGAGCTCGGGCGCGACAGCGAGAAACGCTCCACCCTCAAAACCAAGCTCACCATTACAGCGAACTTCCCACCAGAGCAGAACCATGGCCTCGCACCAGAGTTCGTTACGCGGTACAAGGGCCACCACACGAGCTTTGCGCTTGGCTCGGTGCAGGATGAGCATGGTAATGATTATGAGTATAGTTGGTCGGGCAACACCCTGCGCATTGGCAACAAAGACACCTACGTCTCGGACAGCAAGACATACGTCATTACCTATACCCAGCGCGATGTGACGTGGAACTATGGCGACACGCAAAAGAATGAGTTTTATTGGAATGTGATTGGCACATCGTGGCGCGTGCCCATTAGCAATGCCACCGCCACGCTCAAGCTGAGCCCCGAGCTTGCCGCCATCAGCCGGACGCCGCCGCAATGTTACACTGGTAGGCGAGAGAGCCGTACCACCTGCACCGTCACATCACCGAGCGTCGACACCATAACTGCCTCGGTGGGCTACCTCGCGCCATATGCTGGCATGACGCTAGCAGTGGGCTTCCCGCAGGGGACGTTTGCGGAATATAAAAAGACGCCGGGGGAGGTGTTTCAAGAGCGGCTGGAAGCATTTCTCCCACTCATATTCTTTGTGAGTATGCTGGTGCTGGGGCTTGCCTCGAGCCTGGTGTATTGGCTCTATCAGCGGGCAATTGGCCGGAGCAAGGAGCTAGGGATAATTGTGCCAGAATACCTGCCACCCCCGAGCACAAGTGTGACGACAGCGGCAGAGATTGTGCGGCCATTCCGGATGGTGAAGGGCTCGGCCATGGCAGCGCAGATGATCGACTGGGCGGTGCGGCACTATATTCGTTTGATCGAGGTCAAGCCCAAGACATTCTTCTCGCGGGCACAGTACAAGCTCGAGGTTGTCAAAGATGTGAGCAGCCTCCACCCTGAGGAGCAAGAGATCCTGGGCGATATCTTTGGTCACCTGCCTGCGGTGGGCGAGCGCATCAACCTCAAGACGCTGCGCAACAATACCTCCTACGCCTTCCGCCTGAGCGATAACGCCAAGAAGCTCGATGAGCTCATCGACCACACCTACAAGCTGCGCGACACAAGCCGGAAGGGCACACGGGGCTTCCGTATCCTTGCGAGTGTGTTGGGCACGCTAGTGCTGGTGCTGTGTGCAGCCACGATGTTTGTGCCATTCCTCAGCGGGCTGCAATTCCTCTTCTTCCCAGGGGTCTTTATTGTGATTATCATTGGCAAGCTGGGCTTTGCTAAGCCGCTGTCGGATAAAGGGCTGGCGCTGCGCCGCTACCTGCTGGGGCTCAAGATGTACATCCGCTACGCCGAGGCCGACCGCCTGCGCCTGTTGCAGAGCCCCGAGACTGCCGAGAAGGTGGATATTGGCGACCACGCTCAGCTCGTCAAACTCTACGAGCGGGTCTTGCCCTATGCTGTGCTTTTTGGCCAAGAGAAGCAGTGGAGCCAGCAGCTGGGGCAGTATTATGAGGAAATAGGCACTCAGCCCGATTGGTACGCTGGCCACGGCGCCTTCAATGCAGCAATGTTTGTCTCGAGTATGAGTAGCTTGTCGAGTTCTACCTCTGTGGGGTCAAGCGACTTCTCGTCGTCTAGTGGCGGCTCGACTGGTGGTGGCTTCTCCGGTGGCGGAGGCGGCGGCGGTGGTGGTGGCGGGTGGTAGAACCCACTCGCCCCAGCGCGCAGGTATATCTCAACCTTTCTTTTGCAACAACAAACAAGCGGCCACTCTCTCATAGTGGTCGCTTCTGAGTGTAAGAACGAAAATAGATCGGCCACAAACATAGCCCACCAACCATGCTCAAACTAAACCCGGATATGTCTCAACCCGAGAGTGCAATAAATAGCACTACGATCAGATTGAAGTACGAATTACAGTGAGCTATGTTCGGTGGGCTATTCGCCCTGACTGTGACGCTTCTTGCGCCACCTTCTGATGCGCCACAAAGACACAAAGGAGAAGATGGTGCAGACGCTACACGCATAGGCTACTGCCACGATAGCTAAATCTATCGGCTGTAGTATATCGATAGGTCTGCAGCGCCGCAGGATGATGACTGAGATGATATCTATGACAAGGCTCAAAAATGCATAACACTTGAGTGCCTTGTACCACTCTTGCTTCTCAAAAACGCTGGCGATAAGCAAAAGGATTAGCGTAAACGGCATCATACTAAGTATGATGACTATACACCACATCTCTGGTTTCATCTTTCTCACCTCCTTTCAAGAAGTGAGCTCGAAGCAAAGGGCAACTCTTGCCCTTGTAACCAAACTTCGAGCAAAAGTTAATATATATCAATATATGAATGACGTGTCAAATTTTGCCAGCTCGAGTCCCAAAATCTCACTGTCAACAATCGTGCGTGGCTTTTAGATACAAACTGGCGTGATCACTATTTTTTATTTCCGGCTTGGTGCTTTGTGGCGAACTTGGTATACTTGGTACAAGACATAAGGAAAACACATTATGGATTGGCTTCATATTATTATTCTTGGCATTGTCGAGGGGATTACTGAGTTTTTGCCCATCTCGAGTACGGGCCACTTGATGCTGGCAGAGAAGTTACTAGGCTACTCGGTGAGCGACCCCGGGCTTGTCGCCTTTACAGCGGTGGTGCAGATTGGGGCGATTGCTGCGGCGATTGTTTATTTCTGGCAGGACATTTGGCGCATTGCCTCGGCGTGGTGTGCTGGCGTGGTAAATCCGCGGGCGCGGACGTTCCACTATCGGATGGGGTGGTACGTCATCATTGGCTCGCTGCCAATTGCAGTGGTGGGGCTACTCCTGAAGGACACGATCGAGACGGTGCTGCGCGGCCTGTGGTTTGTCGCGGCTGGGCTGATGATTTGGAGTATTGTACTGTTTTTGGCCGACCGCCGGGGGCGCGAGACACGCCATGAGCGCAACCTCACCTGGCGCGATGCCATGGCAATGGGCCTAATGCAGTGCTTGTCGCTCATCCCGGGGGTGTCGCGTTCGGGGGCGACGATTGCCTCGGGGTTGTTCCGCGATATCGACCGCACGACTGCCACACGGATGAGCTTCTTCCTGGGGATTCCGGCATTGATGGCAGCAGGTGGGTTGGAAGCCGTGACGCAGTCGCAGCAGATTGGCCGCTTGATTGGCTGGCCACAGATGATACTGGGGATTATTATATCCTTTGTGGTGGGGTATGTGGCGATCTCGTGGCTGCTGCGCTTTGTTTCGAGTAACTCATTTGATAAGTTTGTCGCCTACCGCTTGGCGCTGAGTACACTACTCATCATCCTGCTTGCAGTGGGTGCGTTGGCACCGGTGTAATTTCTCCATAGCTTGTTTTCAGACTTACCTCACGTCCTATTGAGTAGGGGAGTGACAGTTCACGCGCAAGAATATTTTTTCGACCCAGCCTTGTTCTGAAGCGTGAGAAAAAACTCCACGATCGTTGTTCACTTCGTTTGCTCTCGCTGGGTGATTGCGGTATAATTGCTATTAACATTAGCAGCTTATGGAGGCGCAATGATCGAAATAAAAAACATTACAAAAGTTTACGGCAAGAAGAAAAACACCTTCACCGCCCTCAAGGACGTAAGCCTTGCAATCGAGGAGGGGTCGAGCGTGGCAGTGCTGGGCAAGTCGGGCTCGGGCAAGTCTACACTGATGCATGCCATCTCTGGCCTGGATAAGCCGCAGCAGGGTGAGGTGATCATCAATGGTGAGGATATCTTGCGGCTCAAGCGCAAGGCGACCGACCGCTTTCGAGCGCGGACGATGGGTTTCATATTCCAGAGTTTCTTTGTGGAGGGTGGCGAGAGCTGCTATGACAATGTGAGTCTGTCGCTCGAGACCGCAGGTGTGCCGCGCAGTCAGCGCAAGCGGCGTATCGTGGCGGCGCTCAAGGCGGTTGGCTTGGAAGATAAGATCAAAGCACGGGCCAAGGACCTCAGTGGTGGGCAAAAGCAGCGCCTAGCGATCGCTCGAGCAATTGCTGCCGAGCCGCAGATTCTCTTTGCCGACGAGCCGACGGGTAATCTCGACTCAGCGACCTCTGCAGTGGTAGAAGACCTGCTCTTTCGTTATGTCAAGGAGCATGGTGCGACACTCATCATCGTCACACACGACGAGGATCTAGCACAGCGCTGCCAGCGTATTATTCGCATCAAAGATGGGGCGATTGATCACGACAGCGCTATGAATGATAAGGCAACAGCCTCTCCCAAGGCTAAAAAAGCGCCAACTCGCCGCCCAGCCAAAGCCGTAGCACCTACCACGCAGCCCAAGAAAACAACGAAAAAAGCCACGAGCACCACCACAAAAGCCAAATCCACAACCACCAAGCCAACACTAAGGAGGGCAGACTAATCATGAAGACGACCGATATCATTCGCCGCGCTGGCCGCAACTTGCGCCGCGCCAAGATGCGTACCCTGCTTACCAGTATCGCTATTGCGGTGGGCGGCTTCGCCATTATGGCGAGCTTAATGGCGGGCGAGGGTGCACGCCAGTATATTGACCGGCTGATTAGCAGTAATATTGATGCCAAGGCGGTGTTTATTGTTAAAGATAAGCGACTCATCGGGGTACAATCGGGCCAGCAGGCTGACCTGCGTGAGTATAATCCTGATAGTATCAACCGCTATGGCAAT
This sequence comes from uncultured Candidatus Saccharibacteria bacterium, assembly GCA_938041435.1. Lineage (GTDB taxonomy): Bacteria > Patescibacteriota > Saccharimonadia > Saccharimonadales > Saccharimonadaceae > Saccharimonas. The sequence continues at coordinate 20,794 of CALISR010000018.1, read as the reverse complement.
GATTATAAAGCCCTGACCCAAAAAGACATCGACAGGCTGGCGGCCCGCACCGACCTCGAGAAGGTGAGGCCAGTCTATCAGCTCCAGCCCAAATACGTGAGTTTTGCAACTAAGAAGGATAAGAAATACAGCAGTGATGTGAGCGTCTTTGATGGTGCGCTCGCGGCCGAAGTGGTGGCTGGCAAACAGCTGGGCAAGGGTACTGAGCTCGCGGCTGGCGAAGCCGTCGTCCCCGAGAGCTATGCCGAGATACTAGGGCAATCGCCTGCCCAGATGGTGGGTAAGCAGCTGACCGTCACAGTGGTGCAAATGCCACAGAAGATCGACGAAGCAACGCTTGGCCAGGTCTTTGCTGAGAAGGGGCAGGCTGGGGTGAATGAGCTGATCAATGGCAAGGAACTACACAAGACCTTTACCATTGCGGCCGTGACGCGCAAATCGGCTGACCAAACCCAAGCAATGCGCGGCATTGGTATTAATGCCAAAGTAGCCCGCGAGCTGAGTGACTACAGCACAAAGGGTACGAGCCAATACCAAAAGTACATGTCTGCCACCGCGGTTGCCAAGCAGGATGCTGAGGCTGCCAAGAAGTCCCTCGAGCACGATGGTTACGCTGTAGCCACTGCCAAAGATCTGCAGCAGACACTCTTTCGCTTTGTTGATATCTTACAGGCGATTGTGCTGTGCTTTGGTGCGCTGGCGCTAATAGTGAGTATTTTTGGCATCGTCAACACGCAGTACATCTCGGTGCTGGAGCGGACACAGCAGATTGGCCTGATGAAGGCGCTGGGAGCAAGCCGGCGTGATATTGGCCGTTTGTTCCGCTACGAGGCTGCCTGGGTTGGCCTGCTGGGCGGTGCGCTGGGTGTGCTGGGTGCATGGGGTGCTGGCGTGGCACTCAACCCGGTTATCTCAGAGAAGCTCCACTTTGGTGATCATAAACTTCTCGTCTTTGTACCAGAGCATGCTGCTGCGGTAGTGGTTGGCCTGATGCTGGTAGCGATCATTGCTGGCTGGCTGCCAAGCCGCAAGGCTGCGAAGCTTGACCCAATCGAAGCGCTGCGTACCGAGTAATCTAGATAGATACAAAGAGCCAAAACCCGCTGTGCTGTAGTAAGCAAAGCGGGTTTTTGGCTAGCTAAGAGGAGCACTACTGTACACCTAACAGGGGTAGAGCGAGAAAAGAGACCCAAAAATAGCTGAGACTTGAGGGCAGAGTGGCTTGCGCTCTTTAATTTTATAACGCTTGTGCTATAATTGGGCAAAAGGGTATAAATAGGGGTATAGCTATGAATGAACACCGCAAAAAATTTGCAAGCCGTTCGCTTGTATTTGGCTTGTTTGGGATATTATTAATTATCATTATATTGCTTTGGTGGTGGTGGCCATGGGGCTACAATAGTAGCTTCAAGGGTGTGCGGCCAGACCAAGTGAGCTTGCGCCAGCGCGATGGGAAGATCCAGTGGCAATTTATGAATGGCGCGTGGCAAGATATTGCCTCGGTCGAGGACCTGCGTGGGGCAAAAGGCGAGCAAGGTGCACGCGGCGAGGCCGGAGCGAGCGGCGCACGAGGTGCAGATGGCACCAATGGCCGTGATGGCGCAGACGGTGCACGCGGCCGCGATGGTGCTACTGGTGCAACTGGCAAAAATGGCGCAAATGGTGCCAATGGCGTCAATGGTAAGGACGGGGCAAACGGAGCCAACGGCAAAGATGGTGCATCGGCCGCTAAGGGCGACAAGGGTGAAAAAGGTGACAAAGGCGAGCCCGGCAAAGATGGTAAAGACGGCAAAAATGGTGAAAAAGGCGAGAAGGGCGATGCTGGCCCGAAAGGTGACACAGGTGCCAAAGGCGAGCAGGGCACACCTGGCACACCTGGCGCACAAGGAGAAAAAGGCGTACCCGGCCCAAAGGGTGACCAAGGAGACACTGGGCCGCAAGGGCAACCAGGCCAGCCCGGTCCACAAGGTCCGCAGGGTCAAACTGGCCCAGCAGGTGCCGATGGCCGAACAATCGAGCTCCAGAAGGGTACGCTCTACATCCAGTGGCGCTACACTGGCGAAACAGCCTGGCAAAACCTCATCGCCTACACCGACCTCAAGGGTGAGAAGGGTGATCCCGGCCAGCCCGGCCCACAAGGTGCCCAAGGTATCCAGGGGCAGCAAGGTGCTACTGGACCCAAAGGCCAGGATGGCACCAACGCAACGATTAATGTTACCAACAGCACTCAGCCATGCTCACCAAATATGACTGTCACAGGCAACGGCACATCGCAGCTCGGCCTTACCTTTGCGGGTAGCACGGTGCCGGCGGGTGGCACGGTTGGCCAAATATTGTCGAAGAAGTCGGCCGCAAACTGCGACATGGAATGGAAGAGCCTCCCTCAGATGACCATCTTTACGGCAACGCTTGGCAATGGCAATGGCGGCGTTACGGCTGCGACAATTGCCAAGGATACCTTTGCGCCAGTGCCGCTCAAGACCGTCGTAACAAACAACGGTGGCGGGTCGTGGGATGCCGGGAGTAAATCGTACATTGCACCAAGTGATGGTGTGTACTTGATCCAATCGCGGATTCGCTTGAACGATACATCGTCACCCCGCGGTGTGTACCAGGCTGTCAACGACACAGCCCGCGACACTCCAGAGGGTGTGTGGAGCAACAACCAACAGGGCTACCGCTTTACCATGCCATACACTCGCCTGATGCGGGTAACGGCCGGGACACCGCTCAAGCTTGTCGTCTACTCGGCTGGCCAAGACGCGAATATCACCGATGCAAGCCTTAGCATTGTCAAGATATCAGACTGAGCTAGGCAGCCTCCTACCAACCCTTACAGAACCAGCTATCATAGCTGGTTCTGTGCTAGTAATCGGCTAGAATCACCAGCCAATAGTGTGCTTGCAGACAGGGAAGCGAGGCCAAAAATGGCCGGGAATGGTGCCCAATGATACCCCGACTGGGCGGGTGTAGTGCCCGGAAGTTTTATCGAACAAATTGCCATTACGCTTGGCGTGGTATCTGATATAATATAGTTATGTTAGATATTCGTTATATTCGCGCGCATGCCGACGAGGTGCAGGCAGCAGCGCGCCATAAGGGCTATGAGGTGTCCATCGCTGCGCTTCTCGCGTGCGACGACCAGCGCCGGGAGCTCCAGCAGCGAGTGGATGCTGTGCGTACCACGCGCAACGAGACAGCCGCTCAGATGAAGGGCGGCAAACCCAGCCAAGAACTCATCGCCAAAGGCAAGGCGCTCAAAGCCGAGCTCGCCACACTAGAGGAAGAGCTGCGCACCATAGAGAACAACTTTTTTACTCAGCTCGAGGCAGTGCCAAATATCACCCTGCCAGACGTCCCACTGGGCGGCGAGGCAGACAGTGTGGAGATTAAGCAGTGGGGTGAGCGGCGTGAGTCGGCCCAGGATCACCTCGACTTTGCTACGAGCCGAGGCTGGCTCGACTTCGAGCGCGGCGCTAAGGTGGCTGGCACGAAGTTTTATTATGTGCTGGGCGACCTCATGCTGCTCGAGAATGCCATCTACCAATATGCCCTTAACTTCCTTGTTGGCAAAGGCTTCCGCCCCATGACGGTGCCGCACATGGTGAGTGGCCGCGTGGCGCGTGGTTCGGGCTTTGCGCCCAAGAGCGACAAAGAGAGTAACGAGTACTTTATCGAGGGCGAAGATACCATGCTTATTGGTACAGCCGAGGCCCCACTGACGGGCTTCCATGCCGATGAGATCTTGCATGAGAAAGACCTGCCACTGCTCTACGCTGGCTACAGCCCCTGCTACCGCAAAGAGGCTGGTGCTGCCGGGAAGTTTAGCCGCGGGCTCTTCCGGGTGCATCAATTCAACAAATTAGAGATGTATATCTATTGCCTGCCCGAGCAGTCAGCCCAGATGCATGAGAAAATCCTCGCGCTAGAGGAGGAGATTTGGCAAAGCCTGGGCGTGCCGTATCATGTGGTCAATATCGCGGCGGGAGACCTCGGTGCACCAGCCGCCAAGAAGTATGACATCGAGTATTGGTCGCCTGTTGATGGCGCCTACCGCGAACTTACCAGCTGCAGCAACTGCACCGACTTCCAGGCGCGCAACCTTGGCATCCGCGTCCGCCGGGCTGATGGCTCGCTCCAGGTGGTACACACCCTCAATGGCACGGCAGTGAGCTTGGCTCGCGCACTGGTAGCAATTATCGAGAATTATCAAACAACGGATGGCCAGCTCCGTGTGCCAACGGTGCTGCAGCCATATCTAAACAACAGGGAGGTACTCTAGATGGGGCGCACAATCAGAAAAATGAGCCGCAAAGGCTATGCCAAAGTTGCCAAGCCGTTTCTCTTCCGGCGGCAGCCCGACGCAGCGCACCAGTCGATGCTCTGGACGGCGCGGGCACTCCATGCCATTCGGGGTGAGCAGCTCCTTAGCGGCTGGCGCTATAAGAATCCTCGCCTCGAGCAGACTATTCTTGGCCTCAACTTTGTTAATCCCATTGGTCTGTCTGCTGGGCTGGATAAAGATTTTGATCTGCCCTCTGTGGCAAAGAAAATCGGCTGCGGCTTTGAAATTGGTGGTTCAGTAACGGCCATGCCTTGTGAGGGCAACCCCAAGCCGTGGTTTCGTCGCTTGGCCAGCGAGCAGTCGATCGTCGTGAATGTTGGGTTGGCGAATCGTGGTGTGGCAAAGGCGATCGAGCAGATCCGCAGCTACTCACCACGGGTTTGGCGCGACTTTCCGCTGAGTGTATCCGTAGCCAAGACGAACAGCCCCAAGCAAGTCCGCCCCAAGCAAGCGATTGCCGACTACTGCGACAGCCTTCGCCAGCTTGAAGAAGCTGGTTGTGCACCACTGTACGAGATTAACATCTCCTGCCCGAATGCCTATGGCGGTGAGCCCTTCACCACGCCCGCTCGCCTCAAGAAGCTCCTCACTGCGGTGGATGAACTGAAGCTTTCGCGCCCCGTCTTTATCAAAATGCCAACGGATAAGACGTGGACGCAGTTTGCCAAGCTTCTCTCCATCATCGACAAGCATAATGTCGCGGGCCTGACGATCGGCAACCTCGTCAAAGATCGCAGTAAGCTCACCGACCCAAGTGTCTTGCCTGACGATACTCCTGGTAGCCTTAGTGGCCGGCCAGCGCAGGCCATTACCACGCGGCTTATCCATAAGACGTATGCACTGTATGGTGACCGCTTTGTCATCATTGGTGTGGGCGGTGTCTTTACGGCGGAGGATGCGTATGAGAAGATTCGGGCTGGCGCGAGCCTCGTCGCGCTGGTGACGGCGCTGATGTTTGAAGGGCCACAGGTCGTGGGCGATATCAACGAAGGCTTGGTGGAGCTGCTCGACCGAGACGACTATGTCTCCATTAGCGAAGCAATCGGTGCGGCGCACCGCAAGTAGGGGAGCTGGTGGCGTCCGAAGCAAACGGCTTGCGGGATTAAAGCGCTCTGTTTCTTTTCGCGTCTCCTCCAGCGTTAGAGTTGAGGTCGATTATAACAATCAATCTGCTGCTCTACCTGAATAAAGTCGCGAGAATGGGCTGGTGCTGAGGAGCGGAATTGTGGGAGTTAGGCTCACAGCCATTTGACATTACTCACAATATACTGCATTATAGGACGAAAGCATTGCAACAAAGGAGCAAGAATGAACGAAAAACAGCCACCAGCAAACGGAGAGCGGCAAGACCCGTCAAAATTGGCAGACCGGCTGCAAGAAAAGCTCAGCCGTATCTTAACAGAAAGACCCTTCGAGTATGCATGGTGGAGGCAGAGTGCTTTGCAGGAGCGTCGTATCCAAACCAACCCAGAGCTCAGCAAAGATGGTGAAACCAACGCCACCGAGCGTACTATATTCTTGACAGGCCCCGAGGGCGAGTATATAGCGGTATTTGGCGTTGTGCACGATAGTCGACCAGTTGTTTTGGGCCCGACTGTCGCTATTATGGCACCTGATAGTAATGATTGGGTAGTGTATCGCTGTGGGGCAGATGCCAACGATAAATGGCAGGTCGTGCGCACCCACGGCACAGGCACCGAGCAATACGATGATGGAGAAGAATACACCTTCTTCCAACCCACAGAGGGTGATAGCCAGCAGCATCCCTCGCACAAGGATGCCAACGCACAAGAGCTGAGAGGCCTGATGAAGTTGATAGATACGTCACACTGCCGCACAGAGACACCACCTAAAACCGAGACGAAGGCTTTGCTCGACCAGATTAAAGAACTGCGCGAAAAGATGGCCGAACGGATGGGATTGCTAGCCGAACGTCTCTCTCTGCGCTGATAATCCACTCATAACAACCCCTGTTTCTCCTCAACCATGCTATACTATAAGCACAAGTTGCTAACACGAAAGGGGTCAGCATGATCGCAAACATCGACATTACCGGTATTGGCAAATACTCGCCAGACGAGCCAACCAAAAAATACATCCGCAAGAAGATCGGTGCGCTCGACCGCATGGTGTCGCGCCACGCTCGCAAGACCGTGAGCGCTATGGTACGCATCGAGGAGATTAATGGCGAGCATGGCAATAAGTATGAGGTAGAGGTGGTCATTACCGTGCCAGACCAAACCATCAAGGCCAAAGACTCCACACTCAACGTCCTGGCTGCTACCGACATCGTCGAGCGCAAACTGGCTGGCCAACTGCGCAAATACAAGCAAAACCAGCTGCCGCACCTCGGTCGCCGTGGCCTCCTCGCTCGCTTCAAGCGTAGCTTCGAGCGCGAGCAGGATCACCCTGCGGAGTAGGCGATAAGTATGCAAGAGTTAAGAGGCTGATATCGGTTGGGTATCGGCCTCTTGCTTATACTTTGTGTAGGCCACTCTTCCCAAATAGCCGCAAACCCGGTATAATGAGGGGAGTTTTTTGAATTGAATGGCCGCTTAGAGAGGAAAGCGAGGGAAGTTTGACACCATGGCAACAACACAGCAAAAAGCACTGACGAAGATTTTTGGCGATCCGCAGAAGCGGATCTTGAAGCGTCTACAAAAGAAGGTAGACGAGATCAACAAGCTTGGGCCCAAATACAAAGCACTCTCGGATGAGGAATTAGCCAAGCAAACAGAGGTCCTCAAGCAGCGCCTGCACAAGAAAGGTACGACGCTTGATACCATCCTGCCTGATGCCTTTGCAGTGGTGCGCGAGATGGCCGATCGGGTGATTGGCGAGCGACACTATGATGTGCAGCTGATTGGCTCGATGGTGCTGCACGAAGGCAACGTCGCCGAACTCAAGACCGGTGAAGGTAAGACCCTGATGTCCACCCTGGCGGCGTACCTCAATGCGCTCGAGGGCAAGGGTGTGCACGTCGTGACCGTCAACGACTACCTAGCCCAGCGTGACGCTGGCTGGATGGGGCAGATCTATAGCGCTCTGGGTATTAGCACTGGTGTGATCATTAACGAAGCGTCCTTCCTCTACGATGGTACGTATACCAACGAGAACCATACTGATCCACGCATGCAAAAGCTCCGCCCCTGTACACGGCGCGAAGCCTACGAGGCAGACATTACCTATGGGACAAATAACGAGTTCGGCTTCGATTATCTACGCGACAATATGGTCAATGAGATTGGCCTGGTGCGTCAGCGCGAGCTCAACTTTGCCATTGTAGACGAGGTGGATTCTATCTTGATCGATGAAGCGCGCACCCCACTCATCATTAGTGCGCCCGCGGCTGAGAACCCTGATAGCTACTACCAATTTGCCAAGATTGCTGCCAAGCTTGTGCCGGAGGACTACCGTCTCGACGAAAAGCACACCAGTGTGGCCCTGACAGATAGTGGCATCGATAAGGTACAGAAACTCCTTGGTATAAAAAATTTGTACACCCCTGAGTATGTCCGCAGCGTTTACCACATCAACCAAGCGCTGCGCGCCCAGACGCTCTTCCATCGTGACAAAAACTATGTGGTGACCAATGATGGCGAGGTGATCATTGTCGATGAGCACACTGGCCGCCTCAAGATTGGCAACCGCTACAACGAAGGCCTCCACCAGGCGATCGAAGCGAAAGAAGGCGTGCCCGTTCAGCAAGAGAGCATGACGCTGGCAACTATTTCCTTCCAGAATTTCTTCCGCCTGTATAAGAAGCTCAGTGGTATGACTGGTACGGCCTTTACTGAGGCAGAGGAGTTCCAGCAGATCTATAGCCTGGATGTGGTGGTAGTGCCGCCCAACAAGCCAATTACTCGCAAAGACCACCAAGACCTTATTTACAAAACCGAAAAGGCTAAGCTTAAAGCCGTGGCAGCTGCCATCAAGAAGTACCATGAGCAAGGCCGGCCGGTGCTGGTGGGGTCGGGCTCGATTGCTAAGAATGAGCTGATCGCCCAGTGGCTGGACAAAGCGGGCATTACATATGAGATCCTCAATGCTAAGAATAATGAGCGTGAGGCCGAGATTGTAGCACACGCTGGCGAGAAGGGTGCTGTGACGCTAGCGACGAACATCGCGGGGCGTGGCACAGACATCAAGCTTGGGCCGGGCGTGAAGGAGCTTGGCGGCTTGGTGGTGATCGGCAGCGAGCGGCATGAGTCGCGCCGGATCGACAACCAGCTACGTGGCCGTGGTGGCCGCCAGGGCGACCCGGGTGACACCCAATTCTACGTCTCGACCGAAGACGATCTGATGCGGATCTTCCAGGGTGAGCGTATTGCTGGCCTGATGGAGCGCCTTGGAGTAGAAGAAAACATGGCTATTCAAAACAAAGCAGTCAGTAAGACGCTTGAGGCGGCGCAAAAGCGGGTTGAGGGCTTTAACTTTGATGCGCGCAAAAATGTTGTTCAGTACGACAACGTCATCAACCGCCACCGCAAAGTGGTCTATACTGTGCGACGCAAGATTCTCGATGGCGACAACATCAAGCCAGAAATTCAGCGCCTGCTGCGCACTGCAGTAGAGAGCCTTACAGAGGTACCAGCCAAGCAAAACCCGAAGTTTGCTGAGGAGTTTGGCGCGATCTTCCCACTGGACAAAGACGAGATTAAGAAAATCGGTGCCGAGAAGCGCGACCGTGTCCGGACTAAGATGGCACTCGATGCGGCGAAAAAATTGTATCAAGACAAAGAAGACGAACTGGGTAGCGAGCTACTGCGCGGTATTGAGCGTGAAGTGTATCTGCAGGTGCTCGACACACTGTGGATGCAGCACCTAGAGAATATGCAGCACCTGCGTGAAGGAATCCACTGGCGCAGTGTGGGCCAGCGCGACCCGCTCGTGGAGTACCGCGCCGAGTCGCAAAAGTTGTTCGATAGCCTGCAGGCTAACCTCCGAGCTGAGGTTCTCCACGCGATCTACCAAGTGCGCAGGACAGATGCCATCACTCGCGAGGCAACTGACAACGAGCACGATACCGAGCTTACCCGCCTGGCTGAAACCTCGGTGGAGCGCGGTGTGAATGAAATCACAAGTGGGGAAGCGAATCGTGATCAGGACTTTACCAAAACAAAAGCGGCACCAACTACTGCCGATGTCAACCGCAAACGTAACGCCGCCCGCAAGAAAAAGAAAGCCCAGCGGCAGAATCGCAAAAAGAACCGCTAAATGCAGCACACAGTAACAGAGGTCAGGCTAAAGAATGGTGCCTGTGGCCTTCTCATCGACGTGCCTGGCGCAACCGTGATGAGCTTCCAGTTCCAATTTCGGGCGGGCAACCGTTATGTTGCGAGCAAGGACATCTACGAGACGGCGCACATTATGGAGCATATGGCCTTTGGTGCCAATGCTCAGTTTGCGAGCGAGCATGAGTACGAGGCAGAGTTTATTAAAAACGGTGCCTACCACAATGCCTGGACGAGCGACCTGTCTATGGTGTATGTGGCGGACTGTGCGGACTTTGAGTGGGAGCGTATTTTGCAGTTGCAGCAGGTGGCCATTACGCAGCCAAAGTTCAACCAGACGGAACTCGAGGCGGAGAAGGGCAACGTGCGCAGCGAGCTTGTCGGCTATCTTAACAATCATAACCGAGTGCTGTGGCCCAAGATTCAGCAGCTACTGGGGAATGACATCTACACCTACCACCAGCGAGTACGTACCATTGCACGGGTGCAGCTGAGCGATATTCAGGAGCACTACCGACGGACCCACACTAGTGACAACCTTCGCTTTGTCATTGCTGGCAAAATGGCGGGGCGCAAGGCGCAGATCAAGCGCATGCTGGAGAGCTGGCAGCTGCCGCGTGGTGAGCGCTTTGCGGTGCCGCACGACGAACTTCACAGTGGTAAGCCCACCCTCATCCGTCGCAAAGAGGCCAGCAACCTCACCTTTGGCTGGTCGATGGAGATCCCGCGCGAGCTTAGCGATAAAGAAGACGCTGCACTCGATTGCCTCAACCGTATTCTCACTGGCACTATGCATTCGCGCATCTTTGGCAAAGCCCGCAAGCAGGGCATGGCCTATGGGATGTTTAGTGATGGCTCGGTGGGCAAGTATGAGAGCAGCTGGGACTTTGGTGGCGAGGTGGAGTGCGATAAGGCAGAGCGGCTCTTTGCTTTGATTGTCAGTGAGCTCCAAGCGGTGCTGCGTGGTGAGATTACCGAGGCGGAGCTTGAGGCAGCCAAATCCTATGGCCTGGGGCGCTACCAAATGGGGGCGCAAACAGTAGCACAGATTAGCGGGTTCTACACCAGCCGCTTCTTCTGGGATGGCTATGTGAAGGACTATGCCAAGGTGCCGCAAGAGATCAAAGGTACGACCCTTGAGCAGATGAACGCCGTAGCACGTGAATTCATTGCCGCTAACACCTGGGCACTCGCTGGTGTAAGCAGCGGTGAGCGCAGCGACATCGTGCGGCTGGGTGAGCAGCTGGAAGGGCTGTTTGCACAGGGGTAGAAGCACCTCTGTCTAGTATATTTGCTTGTTTTTACACCGTGATAGTCGAAGTTTTTGGCAGTGGCACTTCGTCTTTTGATAGATAAAAACTTGATAAGAATATTTTTGCTATTTTTTAGTGGAGGTATGAGACACGAAGGCAGGCAGAGAAGCACTTACATTTATTAGACTGCATTGTATTATTAAAGTAATAGCAAAGGAGAACAACACATGAGTGACGCCAATCCAACCAACAGTAAAAGTTACCGCCCTGGGGACGAAAAGCTTGGCTACAATAGGCTTATCACTCTCACGCTGACCGACAGAGAGTGTTCAGACATAATGGATGTAATTACTGAGTTTGCAATGGGTGGATTTTCCCCCTCCGACGAAGACTGGGAGTGGCTGGAAAAAGTCATGGGAATGGCAACCCGGGACAGCCTGCTAGAAATCAGTCATAAAATTGGAAAGTTTCGTCGCAGTCAGGCTGAATCTAATAAACCACAGTAGTCGCATACTTTAAGCAACCTTTACAGGTACAGGAGTCGCTAAAACAAACGATAGCGATCCATAGTGTCATCATAGTGTCATGCCGTCACACGCATTGGCAGGTACTTGTATATGAGGAATAGTTATGAGCGAAGAAGCGCAGTCAGATATCCAGAAGTACGGCTACAATCCTGAGGACATGCCCGATTGCTTTCTCCCCGATAACTTCGAGGAAGTTTTTCAGCGTATCGGTATACATGGCACAAGACCGCATCGTACCGGTTGTTTAGTCTATTTCCCTCTGCCTACTATATAGCCGACCGCAAAGGTCGGCTATATGTGTTGGTCTTGCACGTGTGCTCTTAGGCTGCGCGGTACACTGCCATCTTCGAGTTGAGTAGCTTGTTCATCTCGGTGAGGTTGCCATCCTTCTTGTGGAGGACGCCGTCGTCGATGACGTATGTCTCAGCTTTGCTATCTCTGTTGTCGGGCATCTTGGGTGCAGTGTTTTGCCCGCTGTACTTGCTGCGGCTTGTTAGGTCGCTGTGAGTGCGGTAGTATTGAGCAGCTTTGAGGCGGTGGTCTTTGACCTTTTGGTAATACGTAACGTATTCGGTGCCAAGCTTGCGTGCGTTGTCATTTTCGCTGATGTTTTGCACTTTTTTGGCTTGCTCTATGCACGAGCCATAGGTCTTGCTTGCTTCCTTTTCGATCTCGCTATCGGTTAGTGCAGGAGCGCTCGTAAGCGCTGCACTGCCACCCTTGCGGAAGTCAAAGTTTAGAATTTGGCGGTTCAGCGTGTTGGTATCGGCGCACTCTTTGATAAAGGTAGCGACAGTGGAGTAGTAGCTGGGCAGCTTGCCCAGTGCAGTGACGGCTTCGTCCGTCTCGTGCTTGTACTGCTCGTACGCACGCTTGATGTCTTCGTCGTGCACAGCGCGTGAGCTACCAAGCTTGCTTATGAGCTCTTTGCGGTTGTCTGCAAATGCCTTGGTGTCGATCGTCTCACCACGAGAAAGTGGCTGCAGCAGGCGATCCTCGGTGCGGCTATGGGTGCGGATGAGCGCTTGGGCGTCTTGCAAGTCTTTGCGGCTTGGTGGTGCCGACTGCATGGCCACAACGATGATAATGATGATGACTAGCACAATGCCCACCACGCCGGCAATCAACCCATACAGCAGTTTCTTGTTTGCGAGCAATGGGTTACCCGAGTGGGGTGGCGGTGTATTGCCAGGCTGCGATGCATTTATATTCATGGTGTTCGTTGGCGAGGTCATAGCTGGTTGGTTATGGCCAGGAGTGGGCTGAGTGTCCATTGCTTGTGTCCTTTATCTTCGTTGTAGATACTAAATTAACTATAGACTATATATTATAGCAATAGTTGCAGTGAGCGCAAATTGACGGAGGAAGAGCTGTTGCGGTCTGTTGCATATAGTGATGTGCTAATGCGCGTGGTATACAAGAAACAGGCGAAAAAGCAATAATACCGCTACGAGAGATAGCGATCATTAACGAGGAGACGATGAGAGCGCGCCAAGAACAAGGGCAGTATGATACACTCTCTGACCTCTGTATATTCTGTGTTTTGGGTGCTGCGTATGCTATAATGGCGGTATGAAAGTTGCGATTGCTGGGTACGACGTTGAGGGTCGTGCAACATATGATTATGCGCGGCAGGTGTGGCCTGCGGCGGAGATTGTGATAGCCGATGAGCGGCGCATTGCTGATGTGCCGCCTGGGGTGGTGGATGTATTGACAGGCCCAGATGTCTTTGCTCAGCTGGGTGATGCCGATATCGTCATGCGCACCCCTGGATTGGCACCGTGGCGGATCGAGACAGATGGGACGGTGTGGTCGGCTACGAATGAGTTCTTCGCACGCTGCCCCGCGCCGATCATTGGCGTGACAGGTACAAAGGGCAAGGGCACAACGGTGAGCCTCATCGCTGCTATGCTGCAAGCCCTTGGGCGCACGGTCCATGTGGTGGGTAATATTGGCCGGCCAGCCTTGGCACAGCTGGGGCAGATTAGCCCAGATGATGTGGTGGTGTATGAGCTGAGCAGCTTTCAATTGTGGGATGCCGAGCGCTCACCGCAGATCGCGGTGGTGTTGATGATTGAGCCCGACCATCTCGACAAACACGTTAATTTTGCCGAGTATGTCGATGCCAAGGCTAACATTCGGCGACACCAGCGGCCAGGCGATGTGTGTATTTATCATCCGAGCAATCCATATGCTGCGCAGATTGCTGAGTCGCTTGACACGGACGTTGCGCGTGGCAGCCTGGGTACGCCGCCACCAGCGTATCGCTATGGCACGCCAGACGATGGGCTGGTGTATGTGAAAGATGGTGCCTTTTGGCAGGGTGAGCGGCGGCTTTGCGCAACGGACCGCCTACAATTGCCGGGTGCGCACAATATTGAGAATGCCTGTGCTGCGCTGAGCGCAGTGCTCGCCTTCGATCCACAGGCTGTGCCGCAGCGCCTGGCGGAAGGACTGGCGAGCTTTACTGGTTTGCCACATCGCTTAGCCTTCGTAGCAGAGCAGGATGAGGTACGGTATTATGACGACAGTATCGCTACCACACCGGGCAGTGCCATTGCAGCGCTGCGTGCCTTTGCGGAGCCCAAAGTTCTCATCGTTGGTGGGGCAGACAAAGGTGGTGATTACGAGCCACTCGCACAAGAAGTGTACACTCAAGGCGAGTCTGTCCGCGCTATCATTACGATGGGGGCGAATGCTTCGGCGATTGCCGCGGTATTACAAAACTATGATGTTGCTGTACCTATCATAACGCTTGGTAGTGTGCCTATGACAGAGGTCGTAGCTGCCGCTAAGCAGGCGGCCGAGCCTGGTGATGTCGTCATCCTAAGTCCCGCCGCCGCGAGCTTCGACCAATACCGTAGCTATGCCGACCGTGGTGAGCAATTTATTGCAGCGGTGCAGGGCAGTCAAGCATAAGCCGCTTTATCCTCGCGTTTTCCATGACCAATCGGTATAAGGGCAAATATCTCTCCAGTATGTTCATCCCTTGCATAGGAATCGTTCGCAGCTATGATGAGTAGTTTCCGTTATGGAACTGGCGAAGTAGAGTGCTATTTTGCGATTGAGCAGAATATACTATAATAGATTACAAACAATTGTGTAAGCAATACAAGATAAGGAATCGATAATCCAATGGATCAACAACCGCACACCAACCCACCACAGCCTGCTGCTGCGCCGCAGTATAGTAAGGGGCAGCTTGCCGTGGCCCGCGCCAATATGCCCAGTGATAACACTGTGCTGGCAGTTACCTTTATTGGCTTCTTTTTTATGACATCGGCGTATTTTATTTTTACGGCACTGGCTGATCACTTCCATGCAGAAGAAACTAGCGTGATGACAGAGCAAGTCCCACTTTGGCTGAGGCTTATTATTGCTTTGTTTAGCGGTGCTATCCTCTTTGGTGTCATCCTCCTTGTCGGGATGTTTTTCATCCGGATGGAGCGGCAGAAGATGCTGGGCAATGCTATGCAAGTAGAGTATAGTGATTATGCTTGGCTGCGCGACTGGGCTAACGTCACAGCGGCCGACCTCGGTTTGCCACGGGTAGAGATCTTCGTCACGCAGAACCCGGTCATCAATGCTTATGCCTTTGGCTTTATGAATCCATACTGTATTGTATTGCACTCTGGCTCGATCCGCTACCTCACGCCCGATGAGCTTAAGACGGTCGTCATTCACGAGATGGGGCACATTAAGTACAAGCACACCATAGCTATGCTGTATCTGCAGCCGTTCTTGGCACTGCCGTTTGTTTCCTCGGTGTCTGGCTGGCTAGCGGGCTTTTGGCAGCGCCGTACTGAGTATACGGCCGACCGCTTGGCGCTTACCTACACCGAAGATCCAGAGCTTGTCAAGAATGCGCTCGTCAAGGTGCACGTTGGCCCTGATGTGGCGGAGGGTATGAATGAGACTGCTCGCCAGTGGCAGCGCTACACTGCTAACCGACCAATGAACCGCTTTGCCCAGACCTTGAGCGACCACCCATACCTTGTGCGCCGGCTTGATCACATTGATGAAATGACCGCCAAGCTCCTCGCACCTCAAGCACCAGCTGCACCAACTCAGCCCACAACACCAGTCCAACCACAGTAGGGGAAGTCGCGAGGCGACACAATGCTGCCTATATGAGAAGCCACATCCATGCGATAGTGGCTTCTCGGTTTTGCTCGATGTATTGCGATAGTGCAATAACAACGAGACTCCGCACTTTACTTAAACAAAGGTAATGGAGCAAGTGAGCGCGCAGCAATACGCTGTGATATGTGTGGCCAGCAATGCTTTGCGCTGTATAGTAGAGCCGGCGCTCCAGAGTGCGGTATAATAGACCTATGCAACCACTCAAAAAGCGCGCCGCACAGCTCCTCGCCGATATTCTTGATGCGATTCGTCGTTTGCAAATTGCGGACAAAGCTACTCAGCTTACTCAGCTTGAGGCGCAGCTGGCCGACTCACAAATTTGGGCTAATCCAGTCCACGCCCAGCAGGTGTCGCGCCAAGCAGCGGCACTGCGAGGACAGATAGAACCATGGCAGGTGCTGCAGGCTCAGGCGAGCGACATTGTGGAGCTCATGGATCTTGGCGATGATTCGATGATACCAGAGTTCGAACAGCAGCTTGCCGCCCTCGAGCACGACTACCAAGCGCGCCACCGCGACCTCCTCTACAGTGGTGAGCACGATGACCAACCGGCTATTATTAAGATTAGTGCTGGGGCTGGTGGTACCGATGCTCAGGATTGGGCAGCAATGCTCGAGCGGATGTACCTGCGCTTTGCCGAGCAGCATAGCCTCCAAGCGGAGCTCCTCGAGCGCTCGACGGGCGAAGAAGCTGGCATCAAGAGTGCGACATACAGCCTCCATGGTGCGTATGCCTATGGCCAGCTGCGCAGCGAGCATGGCGTGCACCGCCTGGTGCGGCTCAGCCCGTTTAATGCCGACCATTTGCGCCAGACAAGCTTTGCCCTGGTGGAGGTGATGCCCGAGATCGCTGAGCCTGAGCAGGTGCAGCTTGAGGACAAAGACCTCCGGATCGACGTCTACCGCAGTGGTGGCAAAGGCGGGCAGGGCGTTAATACGACCGACTCGGCGGTGCGCGTTACCCATCTACCCACCGGCATCGTCGTTGCCATCCAAAACGAACGCAGCCAGATCCAAAATCGCGAGACCGCTCTTACCATTCTGCGCTCGCGCCTCGCTCAGCTCCAGCACGAGCAGCAGGCCGCCAGCCTGGCCGACCTCCGCACCGGTGAGTCTGCCAGCTGGGGTGCGCAGATCCGCAACTATGTACTCCACCCCTACACCCTCGTCAAGGACACCCGCACCAAACACGAAGCCCATGATGCCCAAGCCGTCCTCGATGGCGGCATCGACGGCTTTATCGAGGCATATTTGGCGATGGGGGTGGGGGAGAAGTAGCAGCTTTCTCGCTCCACCCCCTCAGCCATATGCTATACTGGTATAGTGATATTGTTAGACAGAGTAACTAAACGGTATGATAAGGATGCCAAGCCGGCGCTTGATCGGGTAAGCTTGCATGTTGAGCCCAATGAGTTCGTCGTTATTATTGGCACGAGCGGGGCGGGCAAGAGCACGCTACTCAAGCTCCTTACCCGCGAAGAGAAGCCCACGACGGGTAAGATTGTGGTCGGTGGTATCGACTACGACACCCTTAAGGATAAGCACATTCCATTGCTGCGTCGCAAGATTGGTGTGGTGTTTCAGGATTTTAAGCTGTTGCCGCAGCGCACGGTGTTTGAGAACGTCGCCTTTGCGCTGGAGATTGCAGGCATGAGCAACCGCGAGATCAAGAATACAGTACCTAAGGTGATCGATCTCGTCGGCCTTCGGGGTAAAGAGAAGCAATTTCCGCACCAGCTCAGTGGTGGTGAGCGCCAGCGCGTGGCGATTGCCCGTGCCGTCGTGCGCCAGCCCAAGATTCTTATCGCTGATGAGCCCACTGGTAACCTTGATCCTAAGCACAGCTGGGATATCGTCCGCTTGCTCGAGAAGATTAACAAATATGGCACCACCGTACTGCTGACCACCCATAATGTCGAGATTGTTAACCGGCTCAAGCGCCGCGTCATTACCATTGAGCATGGTAAGATCACGCATGACCAAGCCAGAGGGAGTTACCGCCAATGAGTCGTCGCAAAGATACCGCCCGCGCCCTGATGCAGCAAAAGCGCCGCCGTCGCCAGTGGCTGACGTTTGTCCGGATGTGTCGCTATGGCATTAATAACTTTAGTCGCAATGCATGGCTAACCGTTGCTGCGACGCTTGTGATGACGATTACACTGCTGATTGTCTTTACTACCTTTGTCGCCCAGCGTTCGCTGGCTGATACCGCTCAGGCCATCAACAAGGATATCGACCGCTCGATCTACCTCCGCCCTGATGTCTCGGAAGAGCGCGCTCAGCCAGTGCTGGTAAGCCTGCGCCGCCTCAGTAACGTCGAGTCAGTACGCTTTATTAGTACTGAGGAAGCCAAGGAGCAATTCGCCAAGGCCAACAAGGACGATGAGGCTAAACTGAACGCCCTTAAGGAGGCGACGAATTCACTGCCCGCGACGATCCGCATCACGCTGCATGACAACAACGATACATCGCAGCTGATAGACTTCGTCAATACTAATTCTGCGCTCAAACCACTGATTAGCGCCACCCAAACACCGACCTTTATGAGCCAGCGGCGCAACGGTACGACGCGCATTGCAGAGTGGACGCATATGTCGCAAAAGGCTGGAGTAGCGGCTAGTGTGCTCTTTATCGCTATTTCATTCTTGATTATCTTCAATACCATCCGCATGGCAATCTTCAACCGGCGCGATGAAATCGAGATGATGAAGCTGATTGGTGCCGACCGGGGCTTTATTCGTGGGCCATTCCTTGTGGAGGCAGTGGTGTATGGAGTAATTGCCGCAGTGATTGCGACTACTCTGGGTATCATTACGCTCTTCCTCTCGGGCGATTCGCTCAAGAAGTGGGGCGTGGCTCTCCAGCCCACGATTGATATGGCAGCATCCTACTGGTGGCTTATCGCCCTGGCAATGATGGCACTGGGCGCTTGCATCGGCGTCGTCTCATCGCTGGTGGCCACCCGCCGCTACCTAAAGATTTAGCATTGATACAAAGGAGGCCCTGTGTTGACAAAGCACACACCGCTTGTTACCATAAGAAATATGAAACAATCCACCACATCTGTTTCGCGTGCCCGCACTGTTGTGGCCGCACCCAAAAGAACCAAGGGGCTTGCCACCAAGTCGGTCATCGTGGCGGCTGCTGTGATTATGGCGCTCAGTACGCCAGTCAGCACCTACCTCGGGGTGACCACCGGGACTGCCTCGGCCGTGTCGCAGGAAGAGTACCAAAAGCAGATTGATGCGCTCAACAAAGAGATTGGGCAGTATCAGTTGCAGGCCAAGGAGCTGAACGAGAAGGCAAAGAGCTTGCAAAATGAACTCGAGGTTTTGTCGAAGCAGAAGGCAATGATCCAAGCGCAGATTGATATCAGCCAGAAGAAACACGACCAACTGCAAGAGAAGATTACCCAGACCAAGCGTGACATCAAGGCTAACCAAGACGCCTTGGGCGACACGCTGGCCGATATGTATGTCGACCGCACCATTAGCCCGCTGGAGATGCTGGCGAGTAGCCGGAGTCTTGGCGACTATGTGGTGGAACAAGATCGCCGCGATAGCATCCAGACCACGCTGAGCGAGACGATCACCCGCGTCAATAAGCTCAAAAAGCAGCTAGAAGAGCAAAAGAAGGAAGTCGAGCGTGTCTTGGCCGACCAAAAGAACGCCCGCGAAGCCCTCGCCGCCAAGGAGCGCGAGCAAGCTGACCTCCTTGCCCGCACGCAAAATGAAGAAGCAAACTACCAAAAACTCACCGCCGACCGCGAGAGTGAGAAAGCCCGCGTCCAAAAGGCGCAGCAGGATGCCATCCAAGCGGCCATCCGCAACGCTGGCGGTGGTGGTTCACTTGGTATTACCTCTGGTGATGGCTCGATGGGTGGCTACCCTTGGGCCGGTGGCTGTACCGTTGATGCTAATGCAATGTCGCATGGTGGCGCAACTGGTGGTGGTGAGGATCCACTTGGCTATGGTTGCCGCCAGTGTGTGAGCTACGCCGCTTGGAAGACCTACCAAAAGACTGGCTATGCACCGCGCTACTGGGGCAACGCCAATATGTGGCCAAATGCTGCTCGCAATGCTGGTTTCTCGACGGGTCGCACTCCACGAGCCAATGCTCTTGGTGTTATCTCAGCGGGGCAGTATGGACACATCGTCTACATTGAAGGCTATGATGCTGGTAGTAATACTGTCCGCATTAGCCAGTTTAATTACTTCAATGCAGGCGGTTCTGGTTGGGGTCACTACAGCGAAATGACGGTACCTGCCAGTACGTACGATACGTATATCTATCTATAAGAGAGAAGACACAGCACAAACGACCACCCAGGTAGCGGTGGTCGTTTTTTTGATGAGTGGAACTCTCGGGGCCTATGCTGCAGATAGGGTAGGCTGGTGTGAGGTGTCGGCCTGGGTGATGCCTATATCAGTGGTAGTGTTCGTCTCGGGCGGGCTAACTCGGTAACCATACTGGTTGTACTCTGTACCAATTGGATCATCGCTCTCGCAGCGCCGGAGGGGTTCAATATCGGTGGGCAGCTGGGCGATGTAGCTGTTGCTAAAGGCGGCGCGTGTATCGGCCTGGGCCATATGGGCCAGTAGGACAAAGAGCTCTTTGACATTGCTGACTGCCTCGCTTGTGCTGGGTGGCTTCTCACCACCGTAGGTAAAGCCGTGCTGCTCCTGTGCTAAGAGGTCTTGATCAAAACCGTGGCCGCAATCGCGGCAGTCTAGACAGCGCTCGTAGAAATAATGCACCGAGTAGGTAATCTCGCTATGTGTGAAGGTGATGGGCGGCTGGTCACCACGGGCGGCGCCACCTTTCATCTTGGCAATGATGCGTGTGAGGCTATCGATGACGCTGTGGAGGGCTTGCTCGCGCTGGTGGCGTTCGTTGTCGATAATGCGCATCGCATCGAGTTCCTCATTGCTATGGCACGGAGCAGTCGGCAATTCAGCAACAAGCGCAAGACGCCCAACCTGGCAAGCCTGAGAGGTAGGCCTAGCAAGCAGCTGTGAGCTACCTTCAACAGTGGATGGTAACGGGAAAACAGGCGCTGCTTCTGCGCTGACAACGGCAAGAGACATTAGGTAACCTCACTCGTTTTTATTAAGAGAATAGTAATTGTCTATTATACGAGGATGAGGCAAAAATGCAAGGGGTTCGAAGCACTGCTATCGTTACCAACAAAAGCATAAACTCTTTTGTTTATTGTTAGTTCTGCTACCTTCTCTCCCTATCCTCCTCTCATTTCCCCTCCCTCCCTCCCAACTATAGTACAAATCGATTTGTA
>CALISR010000017.1 GCA_938041435.1 uncultured Candidatus Saccharibacteria bacterium | reverse complement strand
TGTTTGGGTGTTTTATGTACAGACTTAGTTTGCTTGATTTCTGCAAATCTACCAGAGCTTGTAGTCTCTTAATGTCGTCCTTACTGTAATCGTACAAATTTAAATAGATGTTGGTATCGATAAATATGTGTTTCACAGAATGCCCTTATAATCTTGATTCAACATTAATCTTAACACAGATTGTTAATACGGTTTATATAGTTAATCCCTGGTATAATACAATCATGGCATTACAAAATAAAAAATCTCTGGGGCAGCATTGGCTCAAAGACCCGGATATGCTAGCGGCGATTGCCGATGCAGCAGCACTGACCCCTGATGATACGGTGCTAGAGATTGGCCCGGGGCTTGGTACATTGACGAGCCGGCTCCTGGCCCGAGCGGGCAGGGTAACCGCGGTAGAGTACGACGCTGATCTAGCGCGCAAACTACCAGGACAATTCCCCGGCAAGCAGCTAACGGTAGTGCATGAGGATATTCTGCAGTTTGACCTTAGTCAGCTTCCCGCTGACTATGCCGTGGTAGCAAATGTGCCGTATTATATTACGAGCAAGATTGTCCAAAAGCTGCTGACAGCGGAGAATAAGCCGCGTCGCACAGTACTGTTGGTGCAGAAGGAGGTGGCTGAGCGAATCGCCGCTGAGCCCGGTGCAATGAGCCTATTGGGAGTGAGTGCTCAGCTCTATGCTGAGGCGAAGCGAGGCCCAGTGGTACCGCGCCAATTCTTTGTGCCGCCGCCCAAGGTAGATTCGCAGGTAGTGGTGCTCGAGACGCGTGCTCAGCCTCTCGTGTCGCCAGCAGACGAAAAGGATTTCTTCCGCGTGGTACGGGCGGGGTTTGTAGCGAAGCGCAAGAAGCTGCGCAGCGCACTTGCGGCGGGCCTTGCACTAGACAAGACAGAAGTCGAGACGATGCTGCAACACGCTGGTATATCGCCAGACTGGCGGGCAGAGGACGTGTCGATTGCCCAGTGGCTCGCTATTATGCAAGAGTGGCGCGCGCGATGATCCGGGCTGATCAGCCTACTTGCTTTCCATCAGAACTCCTCGTTAGCGTGTCATCGAGCAGTGATGGCACAATGCTTGACCGTACGCTCAGTGAGATACATCATCCACAGGTAGTGGCACACCGACAGGCCTTTTGCCAGGCGAGCGGGGCCGCATATACAGATGTGGTGTATCAGCGGGTTGTCTATGGCGCAGGCCGCAGCTATGACCAGCTCTGCGAGGTCGATAGCGCTGCGATGACTCGCCATACTGCCGAGATGGTAGCGGACGGCCTCGTGACGCGCTCGTCTGGAGTGGGCCTACTGTTGCCAGTGGCCGATTGCGTGGCGACGGTGCTGTATGATCCGGTGCAGCGAGTGCTCGCGCTATTGCACCTGGGGCGACATTCGACACTCTCACCACTACTTGTTCGGACAATTGATCGCCTCGTCCACGAAGGCTCTCGGGCAGAGGATATCATTGTCTGGATGAGCCCGAGCGCGCAGCGGCAGAGCTACGTCATGCAGTATTTTGACCAGGCAACTGACCCAGCCTGGCATTCCTTTTGCTCGTACGAAACTGATGGTATCCATCTTGACTTGCAGGGCTTTAATGCTGCTGCGTGCCAGCGCGCGGGCATTGCGCCACGCAATATCCACATCTCGCCTGTCGATACAGTAACAAACCCCAACTACTTCTCGCACGCAGCGGGTGACACTGGTGGGCGGTTTGCGGTACTGGCAATGATGCGAGAAAAGTAACGGCAATCTGCAGATAGCCGAACGTCAAGCTCCTCCGCGGTGTAATTGCGTCGGCTACTCCCATATACCTTGCAATATATAATTACATCAGCTATTCTGTGATAAGAAAAGTTTGCCCATCAATCGACCGTGGGTGGATGCGAGAGAAGGAGTATGACTATGGGATGGTTCAAAAATTCGTTTGGCATTGGAGCTGGTGTAACGCTGGGAGATATGGCGGCTCAGACCGGTGTTGCTATGGCAGTTGATATTATTGATGGATCGACTAAGAAACTGCAGGATGACTATCGCATAGAGCATTTTGACCCAATTGTCCGCGACGATATTTCGCACATTATTGCACGTAGCGCGCTGAGTGAGATATCATATCCCTTTCCTACTGAGCTCGATTCCAATGCGAAGGCCGCGCAGCAGCCAGGGGAGCGGAAGAGCTTCGTGCGGCGGCATAAAATCGCCGTTGGCGTAACTGCTGCGCTTGTGCTGGTGGCAATATGCAACCCCAAGCAGAGCGCTATCGTATTGCTTATTGGGCTGTGGCTGCTGATTGTTGCCGTCGGCATCACCATATTCAAAAAAGCAAGCCACACTGCCACAGGCATGATGGTTGGTGCACTCAGTGCACCAAGGGAGCAGCTTATCAAGGATGGCCAGCAGTATTGGCATATTCGCGAATATGTGCGCCAAGCTCTGGCTGCATCTGAGCTCAGCCCACAAGACGCTGTACTAAAACTTAGTCGCACCCAACTTGGGCAGCAATTCCCAGACACAGTGGAAGAGATCGAGGCAAACGCCTTTTACTATAAGCAAAAACTGCAGCAATAAGTAAATAGAAGGAGCAACAGGCTAGTGATATCCTGGCCGATTTCTTAGCTGCTTTAATGTTGCATATAAATCCAGCAGTGTTGATGTATGAGAGACGGCTGTTGGTTCTGGGATATTTCTGGGTTGCATTTGTGTCGCGCGGAGTCGTACAGTCATAATAGCTATTATTGTAGCATCTTTAATTTTTATGCGTGAGGTCTTCGCCCAGCTTATCACGTAGCTTTGCCGGCACAGAATAGCCTTTCTCTCGGAGCTTAGTGAGGATACGTGCCTGCTGCTCAGATGAATAATATACAGTTGGGCGTCGACCTTGCTCTTTGCGTGTTGTGCCAGTCAGACTGTCCTCGCCTTCGGATTTTTCTTGATTAAGGGCGGCAATAGCTCGTCGCACTGTCATGTCGTGTACACCAAGTGCTCTGGCGAGTTGCGGGCAGGTCATTTCTTCTTCCTGTGGAGGGAGGAGTGTATGAGTATCGGCGTTGTGGGGACGAAAATGCTCTTGGAGGCTCAGAAGTTGTTTGGGTGTGATGAATGGGCGCATCGATTTGCCGCGTGGAGCGACAATGATCTCACCAATCCTCTGGATAACTTGAGGGTTCCTCAACGCTTTCTCAACCGCATACGGTGTTATATCAAGGTGGCGAGAAGCCTGGCCAACAGATATAAGTGGCTCTGGGCCATGATGATAGACGCCATGGAGCCAGTTGTTGTTCGTCTGGTCGGCAGCGATACGCTGATGCACATCAGCAAGTGGGTTCGTGAGTGCATCATACATATACCAGGCAAAATGATGATCGGTCGATAGGGCAACACCACACGTCTCATCTTGCACAAGCTCAGCAAGATCGTGTTTTCTATACTCGTGCAATGGTTGATAGCTATTGCCCTGAGCCTGCGCGGCTTGTTCTACAGCTGGAGTATCAAAAACAAAAGCAACATCTGGATAAGTGATAACGGTGCGAGCAGGCTGGGTGTCATGTGGTTGGATGGTTGCAATAAAGCGAAGGAGTTGCTGCGATGCGGATGTTTCTTGAATATGTTGTGACATATATGCCTGCGCCGGGTCGTGAGTAGAAAGGCCGAGATCATTCTCAAGCAAAAAGCGTAGAAGTTTGTGCAAGTCGTTGAGCTTTTCTACTTGAGCAGTATGACTGTCAAATGCCTCGGGTGATTGTGCTGATTGCTGGGGTTTTTCCATACGCATTACCATACTATAGCATAGGTAGTGGGAGTGTGTGTCGAACCTAAGTGTTTAGCGAACCGTTACACCAAGTGATCGCCCCAGGTAAGCCGCCACTTGCTCGGCTTGCCGAGGCGAGAGGTGGTAGCCTCGCTTGTGAGATGGCTGGCCGTTTTGACGCCGCGCACGATATTGTTCGAGTGTTATACCGAGGGTCTTAACAGCGTGATTAATTGTCGCGTGCGTCACATGGAGCCGCTTGGCAACAGTCGTGCAGAGCAGATATCCCGCTGGTGCAGGAGTAAAGAGCCCTTTTTCGCGCGCCCAGTTCTCGATATCTCGCTGGTCGGTGGGCGAGTAGTAGCGGTATAATAGCCCAGTCGCTTTGTGGTACTCCTCACCGTGGATATTAGCGCCAGCACCGTTAAGCTCATCAATGATACGCCGCACTGTATTGCCGCCAATGCCAAGCTTCTTGGCAACGCCGTTAAGCGTGCGATATCCCTCTGGTGGTGGGGTAGACTGAAGGTGCTCGGCGAGGGTCGCTACTTGGCGTGGCGTGAGGAGATGCTGCAATTCTGTACCACGCTGGGTGGTAGCAATTTTGCCAAGTTTTTTACGAATGACAGGATCATCCAGAGCTTTCTCGACAGTCAGTGGTGCAACCCTAAGCTCTCCGGCAGCGCGGTGGATAGTTACTTTGCCAAGTGAGCGCCGGGTTCGAGCCGTATGGTGCTGCTGCTCCATCTCCTTAGCCTCAGTGATGCGCGCCCGGGCATCGGCAATCGGATGAGTGAGTGCATCCACCATGCTCGCCGTAAAGCGCTGGCCATGAGGGAGCTCTAGGCCGCAGGCTGCGTCTTGCTTGATGAGAGCGAGTAATTCCTCCTTTGTGCAGCTCTCAAGCGACTCATGCTGTTCAGGACGACATTGCTGCGTCGCGTGCGTATCGAACACAAGCGTGATATCAGGGTAGATAGCCACTGTTCGGCCTGGTTGCTGGTACTCCTGACGTGGCGGTATTGTTATCATGTAGTGAGCGGGGTTGACTGATGCTTCTGTGTCGCTATGCTCAGAAGAGATAGATACATCACGCGTGTCATAGCCAAGGTCATTTGCAAGCAAAAATAACAGATACTGGCGGTCTTTCTCCAGCTGCGCCGCCCGCTCATTGTCTGGCGAGTGCTCGGAAGGGTGGGATGATGGGCGATGTTCCATAGCAGAATGGTGTATTGTACACGATAGATTGCAGCTTTGTCAATAATATGACTGAGCGGTAGCACGCTATACCAAAACGTGGTACGATACGAGTACTCTTATTTTCCAAAGAGACATACCATAAGCAAAAATACGAGGTACTATGCAGGCAAACCAATCATCAGCTCAGTCATCTGACAAGCCCACGCCCATTGACGGCGCACGTCTTGTCTCGCTCATTAATGCACTCCGCAAACTCCCCTGGCCAATGACGTATGAGGTGTACGATAATCTCGTCCAAGAATTTGGTTGGCAGCTCGTCAAGCCACGTGAGCAAGAGCCACAGACGGGGCATGAACAGTGCATGCACTACGATGGTCACATGCCACTGCTTGCTACAATAGAAAATGACGTTGTAACGTCGGTGGCGAGTAGCCCAGTCATCGATGTAATTCACCAATTACCAGCAGACGCGTGCCGCACACTCTACGATGAATACTGCGCAGCTGGCACGGCGGCCTGGGGTTGGCCGACCGACGTACAACGCACAGGTCAGCTCACTGGTACGGTGTGGAAGAGTTTTGCCCCACAAACACCAGCTTCGCGGGAGCACGTTAGTATTAGTCTCAATGAGGAAGACAAGACAATCATGTTTGTCCTTGTCAGCGAGCAAACTGGTGCACCGCCCGATGGTGCCCGTCGCCCGCGTACGATTCGTCCCTATCCTGGCCCTGATCCATTACCGCGCCTGGAGAGTGAGCTACATGAGGAGACATACTTCTCTCCAGAGCAATTCACCGCCTGGATTGATCGCATCCTGCACCAGCCATGGCCTTTGTCTTTGCAGCAGCTTGATACCACAATGCAGAGCCAGGGCTGGCAGCTCATGAAGCAAGAGGAGAATACCTGGTGGTATTATGATGGGCCACTGCGGGTTATGGTGTCTGGCGAGGGCAGCACTGTATCTATGGTAGTGGCATGGTTTGCTAATGGTTCACCCACGGCAGCCTGTCTTGATCTCTATCGCCAATACGCGCAGGCTGGGAGGGAAGCCTGGGGCGAGCCAGGCGACGAGGTGGACGAAGCCGAGCATGCCGCAGAAGGTCTTGCTATCTCAACCGTCTGGATGACCGACCAGGACGATACCATCACCCTGATGCAGAGCACGGATAAGCTCTATGTGCTGATTACTGTTGCTACTCGGCCGTAGGGTGTATCCATGATACTCGTGCGATAGAACCAAAAGTGATATAGTATAAGGCACCTCATGAGATATAGACAGTAGTACAAGGATGATATATGAAGAAAAAACAATCATCGCAAATACGGGAAAAGCCTCCAGTAGCGTCATTGGAGAGTCCCACAGCGCTTATTGAGTGGATTGATGCGATCAGAGCTATGCCATGGTCATCAGCTTGGTCTGAGATAGCGGCACTGGTCTCCTCGTATGGATGGAAGGCAAAGCTGGATGATGAGAGAAATGAAGAACATTCGCTTGTTTTTGAAGATGCTACTGGGCACACAGTCATCGTTCAATGTAGTGACGACGAAAGCCGCTATAGCATCACGCGTACTGTCGCTCACGCAAAGAATAAACGGTTGCAGCGCAAATCCTACGATGAATACCTCCAAGCGGCCCATGCCGCGTGGGGCAAGCCAAAAGAATATACTGATTACGGCAAATATGCACCGCGTGAGACAGTTTCATATCAGTGGCGATTTTTTCCTATCAAGGATGAGATTTCTTGTGCCAGAGATATTGATATCATACAGCAAATATGCACGATTGATTTTAGCCCAGTAGACACAAAAGCAAAGCAGTGGGACATCAAGGTATCATTGTATGTTGAGAGGAATCTCTCCACGCAGCAATCACCACCGTACATGACAGGGCGTGGCTGGGTGGCAGCACTGAGCTGGCTCGCGGCATTGCCATGGCCATTGTTTGAATATGAGCTTGAAGCTATTCAATCATCATTGGGATGGCATTGGTATAGAGATACGACGTATGATGATTGGCACGGTAATGTCCTTGTTAAAGACACGGTAGGGAATGAGGATGAAGTCGGCGGAAAACGGCTGGTACGTGGTCTGATTCTTGAGTATCGCTTACCTGGTGACGCAAGAAAAAATGAGATACGAGGTCTGCTCATCGAATATTATCAAGCAGCAACTAATGTATGGGGCGTCGCGATACCTCAACAATCAACATTTGACTCATCACTATGCTGGCAATGGAAGTTGCCAACTGGTGTGACCATCACACTTGGTATGCGACCTGCAATTCCTGATGATTATGACCAAGGGCTGCCGTCGAGTTATGTTTTGTACACAATCATCGCCACAGATACAAAGCAGCATAATCGAACAAACAATCCATATGGTGTTATGCCGCCTCCAGCAGTACCTCCAGCACCAGTCACGGCTCACCAAGCATGGGACATCTTTGAAGAGGAGTTATATAAAACATTACGTCAGTTAAGTGAGCAGCCGCGTCACTACGCGTTGCTATTTGATAGCGATGAAACAGAGCTCCAGTGGAAGAATAATATCATTACACTTGCCAGCCAGGGGATTAACAACGCAACGGCGATGGTAATTAGTATAAGTGGCCTTCCGTATGAGACAGAAAAAAGCCAGCTACAAGCGTGCGGTTTTGTTGAGGATGTTGAGAGGTACTGCTTGGAATGTCGATTGCCGCAAGCTGCCACTAAAGAGCAACTGCGTGCGGCTGCTCATGGGTGCGTTATCTGGCTCCGCGATACCCGAGGTATAAACTCGCCAAGCCGGTTACTGGTATGGACAGTACAAATTCCAGAGATTGAGATGGATATCTGGTGGCAGCAGCAAAAGGATGCAATTGATCCTGGTCAGCTCTCTATTGCCAACGATCATTTATTGCACGCGGGTGTGCGCAGTGTCAATCTGCATCCCGATCATGAAGCGGTTTATCGCCAGTATAGCGAGAAGTTCTCCACACTTGATCTCACGCAAATACCCAGGGATTATGGCCTCTCATCCCGTCTCGAGAGCGATGTGTTAGGGTGGTTTTATGGTATCGGGTCGCTATCGTGGCCCATGACAAAACATGAGGTATTAGATGCTATTCGACAGGAGCTTGATTGGGAGATAGATACGCAGCCAGGATGTGTCAATAACGTTATTCACCTTGTATCTCCAGCGCAGCACCGTCGAAGCATTACTTGTGAAGACAAGCGGAATGTGATGAACTTTTCCGTTGATGGGCTATCACCTGCTGAGGCGCAGGCGCTCTATGCTTACTGCACTGAGTATGGCGCGACTGTATGGGGTGGAGTAGACTCATCGTACAGTACACCCCGGCAAAATATGATCACGTGGTGCCGTCATTACGTGAAGGATAAGCAGGTTATTCGTGAGTCTTGCACGCTGTGGCATCATAAAACAGAACAGCAGCAGAGTGTCTCTATAACACTTAATATACAACAAGTTGCACAAGCGCAATACCATGACTACATGACCCCACGCAGTTTTGTCAACGTTATGAACTGGTTTGATGAATTGACTAAGTCGTCAGTTCAGCTCAACTTTGAGGCGGTGAGCAACGTATTTGGTTGGCGCAATGATCGGATTACCGAGTCAAGCCAGGTTGGTGTGCTTGCCGCGATCGATTGGCCAAATGAGTATAACTCTCAGGAATATACCCTTTCGTTTACCTTCCAGTTGCCAGATGGTATGAGTACTGACGACGTCCATACACTATGGCAGACGTATGTAGAGGCGGGCAATCGCATCTGGGGCACGGCACAGCTACAACAAGATCGTCATGTCGCGCATTGGATTATGCCATCTCAGGATATGCCATCGTATAAGCGTCTGACGCTTGGCATCAGGCCAGCCACCGAAGCAGATCATAAAAGGCAGCTGTTCTCGGAGTCTATCTTATATGCAACGTTTGAGGTTGTGTGGTATGAGTGGCATAATCCAGCGTTAGATACAACGCTCGCAAGCGACACATCGCTAACTGCTGACTTTGTTTACCCAACATGGGAGGCGTTTGAGGATGCGTTATATCAGACACTGCAGTCGTTTTGCACGCAGCCGCGGCAGTATGCCACGATGGTAGATGATGCAATGGAAAGCTGGAAGCAACGGACTGCCATACACTTGAAAGGCCTAGGGGTGGTTGATGACGCGCATGTAGTCATCTCATTTGATGGATGTACAAGACGAACTGGCTTTGCTCAACTAACAAATAATGAGCAACAACAATTATGCGCACTTGGATTCAGAAAAGGTAAGTATGACTGGGAGTGCTACGTGCCAAGAGCCGCTTCCGACCAAGCACTACGTGCAGCAGCACATGGTTGCGTCGTACGTTTACGCGATATAAGCGGCATTACGTCGCCAGTCGACATGCTTAATTGGACGTGGCAACTGCCACAGCTTGAGTCTGCAAGTCATCAACCTGCTACTGCTCAGCTCGATAGCGGCCAGCCGTATATGATCAATTTTGATCTTGCCCGTCTTGGGGTGCAGCAGCATAACGCACAAGGTGCGCCTGATTTTCGCACATACTGGCTCATGAAAAAGCAGTTCGATGCCAAGATGCAGGTATATCCCACCCCAGAGCAATATGCTGCTCAAGTCAATCGTATTTTGAGCCAGGTGTGGCCGCTATCCATGGAGCAGTTTGATGACGCGATGCGACAGCAGGGTTGGCGGATAATGAGCATAATGCCCCATATGAAGGCGGTACGGTGGTATCATGATGGGGAACTGTCGATGCAAGTATCTAGTTATAAGGATACTGTCACTCAGGTAACGATATGTTTTGCAAGTCAGTTACCCGTCATGGATTGTCTTGGCCTTTATCGTTGCTATGCGCAGGCTGGGCGCGCAGCGTGGGGTGAACCAGTCGATGGTGATAATGTAGGTGAGATTGAACACATCACAAAGGATATACGTATCTCAACCACCTGGAGAACTGACATGGGCGATACAATCACCCTTGTACAGCGTGCGGATCAGCTTGATGTGTCAATTGATATTGCCAAGCGGCAGCAGCCCAAGACACCCTAACTCGCCCCATGCTATAATACCCCTATGACCAAACAACACGCCTACATCACCACTGCTATTCCTTATGTCAACGGTAAGCCGCATATTGGCAATGCGCTCGACTATCTCCTGGCCGATATCTGGGCACGCTATCAGAAGCAAAATGGCCACGAGGTACGCTTCCAAGTTGGCACAGACGAACACGGTAATAAAATTGCTGCCAAGGCTCAGGCGAATGGGCTCGACCCACAGGGCTATGTGGACAGCATGTATGGCAACTTCAAAGTCTTGATGGAGGCAGTTGGCGCAGAATACACTGACTTTATCCGCACGACTGACCCGCACCACGTTGCAGCAGTGCAGTACATCTGGCAGCGGCTTGCTCAGGCGGGGCTAATCTACAAGCACACCTATGAGGGCTGGTACTGCGTGGGGCATGAGGCATTCTTTACCGACAAGGAAGTCCACGAGACGAATGGTATATGTCCTGATCATCAAACGCCGTATGAGCGCGTCTCAGAGGAGAACTACTACCTCAAAGCGAGTGCCTTTACCGAGCAGATTCGCCAAGCCATCACTGAAGGCCGGATGAAAATCGTGCCCGAGTTCCGCAAAAATGAGTTCCTCGAGCTTATCAAAAATGGTGTCCAAGACGTTTCAATTAGCCGTCCGCGTAAGACGCTGAGCTGGGGCGTGCCAGTGCCAGGCGACGACAGCCAGGTGATGTACGTCTGGCTTGATGCCTTAGCCAACTACATTACGGTGCTGGGCTATCCAGATAGGGCCGAGTGGCAGGCGTATTGGCCAGCCGATGTGCAAGTCATTGGCAAGGATATCTTGCGCTTCCACGCAGGGATCTGGCCCGCTATGTTGCTCGGGCTTGATCTCCCACTACCTAAGACACTACTCGTCCACGGCTTCGTTCACGTTGGAGGTAGTAAGATGAGCAAAACAGTCGGCAATGTGGTCGACCCAATGGAAATTATCCAGAGCTATGGGGCTGATGCCTTCCGCTATTTCTTTGCTCGTCATATTCCTACCCAAGACGATGGAGATTTCACCTGGGAGAAATTTGAGAAAGCGTACAACGGCGAGCTCGGTAACGACCTCGGCAACCTTGTGCAGCGGGTGGCAGCTATGCTGACACGCTACCAAGCAGGAGTGATTGGCGATGCGCCGCAAGCCGAGCACGATATGACCATTTACCGCGACATGATGCAGCGACTGGAGTTTGATAAAGCACTCGATGAAGTATGGAGCTCCGTCCGCAGCCTCAACCAATACCTCGAGCGGGTCAAGCCATGGGAGATCGCTAAGCGCCGCGCGACCGACCACGATGCCGAGTCGCACCTGAGCGAAGTCTTAGCCTATGCAGCCAGTACTTTGCTGCAGATTGCCGATGAGCTCGTGCCATTTATGCCTGCTACTGCTCAGGCTATCCACACTATCTTTGGCACTGGCGTCGTGCCAG
Organism: uncultured Candidatus Saccharibacteria bacterium; assembly: GCA_938041435.1. GTDB lineage: Bacteria > Patescibacteriota > Saccharimonadia > Saccharimonadales > Saccharimonadaceae > Saccharimonas. Next base: position 13,521 of record CALISR010000017.1, on the reverse strand, counting down.
CCGACGTCCCACCACTGTTCCCGAAGCGCTATATCCACACTCCCGACCCACGAGCTCACGCAGCCTCATAAACAAAGGAGTAAGCTATGACAAGTGATACAACACATACTCTTGGCAACACACCACCCATGCCGCGCCTCATCGACTCGCACTGCCATCTACACGATAGCGAGTTCTACGACGATGCAGCGCGCGAGGCAGCCTACCAGCAGGCTGTCCAGGCTGGCATTGCCATGATCTGCGTTGGGACGGATGTGCGTAGCTCGCGCCAGGCAGTGCAGTTTGCCCTGGCGCACGACCACTGCTATGTAGCGGTTGGTATTCATCCCCATGATGCTGAGGCAGCGGGTGAGGCAGGCATTGCCGCTATCCGGGAGCTTCTCGCTGAGAAGCCACTCCGGCAGGGCCGGCCCGTCATTGTGGGGGTAGGGGAAATTGGCCTGGATTATTTTTATGACAATAGCGCCCGCCCAGCGCAGCAGCAGTGCCTCCAGGCACAGCTGCAGCTCGCGGCGGAGTTTCAGCTGCCCGTTAGCTTCCACGTGCGCGACGAAAAGCAAGCGCACGGCGCAGTGTGGCAGGACTTTTGGCCTATCTACGATGCCCAGCCAGTGCGCGGCGTCTTGCATAGCTTTACCGATACCCAGGCTCAGCTTGAGCAGGGCCGTGCTCGCGGCTTATCTATTGGCGTCAATGGCATCAGCACCTTCACAAAAGACAGTGCTCAGCAGCGGCTCTACACCGATCTCCCGCTCGATGCCATACTGCTTGAGACCGATGCTCCCTTCTTGACTCCGGTACCCTTCCGTGGTAGAATCAATCTACCGGCTTATGTGGAGGAGGTAGCCCGCGACCAAGCAGCCAAGAAAGGCCTGCCCGTTGCGCGCATCGCCACCACCACAACGGCAAATGTACAAAGGTTATTTCATATATGAGCGGTGAGAGTTTTTCGATAGATCACACACCACAACAACAGCCCACACATAAGGGCGATGCGACGCAGGAGTCAAAATCCCAAGGCGATGAGAGTCGCTCGGGTATCATGTCGTATGAGGATCTTAAACGGCTCGAGAAGGCCGCCCGCGTCAAAGAAGAGCTTGCTCGGGTAGCGAAGATATATGACGGTGACGCAGACGACCTAGTGGGTGAGAAAAAAGTCAAGGCTATCTCTCCTGAGGAGGCTTACCGTCAGAATATAGAGTACGCCAAAGGTGTCACGAACCTTGTCTTGAAGATGCGTGAGTATGTTCTCGCGACGAGAGGAAGTAATAGAGCGGAGGATTATCTAACACAAAAGGCAGAAGACGCGGCTCATGTTCTAGGCCATGGTAACCCTGGAACGCTGAACGGTGATTTTGATCCGGCCAAATGGAATGATGCAATTAATGATAGTGATGAATATAGTGACGACAACGCACGTAGTGAGCCAACATCGCCATATTCAGAAAGGCAAAATTATCCATCAAATGGGAACGGCGACAGTAGTAATGTGGTAGATCTATCACAGTACGCAGCAAGACGAGCACATCGTAGTGCAGCTACGGCTACAGCTCCATCTCCTCATAGCGGTTATTACTCCGGGGGGCGTGCTGCCTAGTGAAAAAGCCAAGCTCACTCCTTGGCAAGGCCTACGCGCTGCTGGCGGGCGATACCAGTGTTGGTAAGTCGAAGAAGCGGCCGTTTAAACGCTATACCGAGCGCGAGCTCATCACGCTGGAGAGCGAGATTGGAGCAGAGCTATTTGGCCCAGTCGAGAAGGGGCGGCACCGCGAGTTCTTTTGCCTAGACGAAAAAACTTGGATCTGGCACGAAGAGTGGACAGATGAGAAGCGTCATATCCAGACCAATACTATCCGCTACGAGATTAACGACCAGGGTATCCTCAAAGTGCAAGAGGGTGCTCGCTACAGCTACCTGACCGGTGATGAACTCCGTAATTTTGTCATGGCAACGCGCTTATATTATGAGCGGGTGGCACGCGAGATTTACCGCGTTGACCCCAATACTGGCCAGCGTTTCGCCGATCCGGACTAGAGTGCTATACTAATTGGAGTGAAACCAGAGATGATATATTGCGACCACGCAGCGGCCACGCCGATGGATGACCGTGTTTTGGCGGCGATGCAGCCCTACTTTGCAGAGCAGTTTTTTAACCCGTCTAGTCCTTATGCGCCAGCAGTAGCGGTGCGGCAGGCCTATCGCCAGGCAAAGCACCGCCTTGCGGTGGCGCTGGGCGGCAAGCCAGATGAGATTATTATGACGGCTGGTGCAACGGAGTCGATCAACCTCATGTTTGCTGGCGTACACGGCCATGTCGTAACGGCAAATATTGAGCACCATGCCGTATTAGCAGCAGCGCACCAGCATGATGTGACAGTGGTAAAAGCGAACCCAAAGGGCGTGGTGACGCCCGATGTGATTGCCCAGGCGATCCGCCCAGAGACGGTACTCATCAGTATTGCTCTGGCTAACAATGAGCTGGGAACGATCCAGCCACTGCGGGCAATTGCCGCAGTAGCAGCCCGTGAGCGCCAGCGACGACTCGAAGCGGGTGAATCAACGCCACTCTACCTCCACAGTGATGCCTCGCAGGGGGCAGGTCAGCTCGATATTAATGTGGCGCGCCTTGGCGTGGATGCACTAACACTTAATGCGGGCAAGATATATGGTCCTAAGCAAGTTGGCCTCTTGTGGCTGGCTAGCCAAGTGCGGCTTGATCCGCTCATCGTTGGTGGCGGGCAAGAGCGTGGCCTGCGCAGTGGGACAGAGAATGTGGCCGGTGCGGTCGGCTTTGCAACGGCGCTTGAATATGCCCAAGCACACCGCAAATCCGAGGCGCAGCGCCTTGAACGTCTGCGCAACAGTATGCAGCGTATGCTATGTGAGCATATCCCCACAGCAGTTGTCTCGGGTGATATGAAGCATCGCTTGGCGGGGCATCTGCACGTCTCGTTCCCGGGGGTAGATGCCGAGCGGCTCGTTTTCTTACTTGAGCGCGATGGTGTACTCGTGGCAACTGGCAGTGCCTGTGCAGCCAATAAGGGTTTGCGCAGCCATGTCCTCACCGCGATTGGCCTGCCGCCAGAGGTAGCCGACGGAAGTCTACGTATCAGCCTGGGGCAGCTCTCGACCGAGGAGAACTGCCAGCGTGCGGCGCAGTGCATCATTGCAGCAGTGCAGCACGAGCAAGAGCGGATGAAGGGGGTAACACAACGATGAAACTATTACGCTGGCTTGCCGGGATATTTATCGCCCTAATGCTCCTCGTTTGGCTTGGTGGGCGCTGGCTGACGCGTGACGACCTTGCCACGTGCCAAGCAGCTCCGAGCAGTGCTGAGCAGTGCCAGGCTGCCGATGCTATTGTGGCAGTGAGTGGTGGTGATACCCAGGCCCGCACCGCCGAAGCGATTCGTCTCTACCAAAATGGATGGGCACGCTTCATCGTTTTCTCAGGTGCTGCCGCCGATAAGACTGGCCCCAGCAATGCCGAGGCAATGCGCCGCCAAGCTGTGGCGGCTGGTGTGCCCGACCGTGCCATCCTCACCGAGGAACTAAGCGAAACCACCCGCCAAAATGCCAAAAAAACTGGCCAACTCCTTCGCCAAAAGAATCTTGACTCGATTATCCTCGTTACTAGCGCCTACCACTCGCGCCGTGTTGCACTGGAGTTTGGCCAGTATGTGCCACATATCGCCATGCGCAGCCACCCTGTCGCCACCGACCGGCAGTGGTCAGACACCTGGTGGCTCACGCCAAGTGGCTGGCAGCTGACAATCGAAGAGCTGGTGAAAATCGGCTGGTTCAAGGTGGTGCGGCCATGACGCAGCGTGTCTTTGTCGGGATGAGTGGTGGAGTGGACAGCAGTCTCACCGCAGCGCTGCTGGTTGAGCAGGGCTACGATGTGACTGGGGTGTATATGAAAAACTGGAGCCAAGACCTACCCGGCATGCAGTGCCCCTGGGCGGAAGACTTAGCTGATGCTAAGCGGGTGGCAGTGCAGCTGGGTATCGACTTTATCGTTTTTGATTTTGAGCACGACTACAAGCACAAGGTGGTAGACTACATGCTAGCCGAGTATCAAGCTGGGCGCACGCCTAACCCCGACATCATGTGCAATCAAGAGATTAAGTTTCGGCTCTTTCTCGATACCGCGCGCGAGCGTGGGGCTGATCTCATTGCTACTGGCCATTATGCACAGACTGGTGGCGCATATGCAGAGGATGACAGCGCGGCGACTGGTCAAGAACATTCATTCCAGCCTGATCGTCTCTACCGCGCGACCGACGCAGCGAAAGATCAGACCTACTTCCTCTACCGCGTGACGAGTGATGCACTCCAGCACACACTCTTCCCGCTTGGTGGCTATACCAAGCAGCAGGTGCGGCACATGGCTACTGAGCGTGGCCTCTGGACAGCGCGCAAGCAGGAATCGATGGGAGTGTGCTTTGTTGGTAATGTTGGCATGCGAGACTTCCTAAGCCAGTATGTATCCACTCGCCCGGGCGATATTATCGACAAGCAGACAGGGGTAGTGCTAGGCCAGCACGATGGTGCGATCTTTTACACCCTGGGCCAGCGCCATGGGCTGGATGTCGGTGGCGGCTTGCCTTATTACGTCGTCGGTAAGGACATGGCAGCAAATGTAGTATACGTGAGTCGCAATATGAATGATGAAGCAATGTGGCGTCATGATGTGCTGGTGGGCGATTTGCACTGGATTCACGGCGCACCAGCGGCGAGCGACCAGCTGACCGTCCGTCTGCGCCATCGTGGCCAGCTGAGGCCATGCACGTTGCAGTATGACCCAGCTCAGGCCCAAGCCACCCTCCACCTCAGTGACCCTGAGCGGGCCGTGGCAGCTGGCCAGTCAGCCGTGATCTACCGCGGGGCAGAGTGCCTTGGCGGAGGGATTGTCGTCGATTCCGTGGCTTTATAGCTGCTTTATTACCTCAATAATGAGTGCAAACAGAGAGGCTATTCTGCAAGGCATGTATTTTCCCTTTAAGTATCAGGAAATATGTCGCACGATCATTCAGAAGTAACTCTGTTGACAACCCAAACAGCAGTTTCGTATACTGACACTTATAGACAACCATAAGGGGGATTATTATGAGGGTAAAACACATTCACTCTCGCATGAGAGTTATTGCTGCGGCAGTAGTCGTCGTTGGTGGCATTGGACTGGTGGGGCCGCAGCTTGTGGCGCATCAGGCGTATGCTGATGCTGACACTACCGCACCAGTCTTTACGCCAGCTAAGCCAGAGAAGCTCGTGGCGCGAGCGGGTCGCTCAATTGTCGATGCTGTGCATACTGTGGCAGCAAATGATGGAGCGGACGGAACAGGTATTAATAGCGATGGCGTGGTTATTGACGCAAAAAACCTTGACCTTGCAAACCCAAAACCAGGCACATATACAATTACCTACCGCGCGGTTGATAATGCCAACAATAAAGCAGAGGTAACGCGCGAGGTAGAGATCACAACCACTGAAAAGCTCGAAGCGAAGCTAGCTGAGCCGATGGTGCTGGATGGCTACAGCTCGCACACCAGGGCCGAAGCTACGTCCAAGCAGGTGATTGCCCGTGCCGTAGTGGCTGACGAAACGTCTTCTCAGGCTGCGATCGACAAAGCATTGCAAGAGCTTCAGCAAGCAATCGATGACCTGCGCGTCGACCACACCGACTACGACAAAGCCAAGCAAGAGCTCGCCGCCGCGCCAGCCTACGTCGTAGCAGACAAGGACGTTGCCACGGCAGTGACAGAGGCAGATCGCTTAGCAAATCTCAAAGCAACCACAACGCCAGAGCTTGCCAAAGCGACCAAGGCACTCACTGCTGCTATAGCTACCGCTATCCAGGAGGAGCAAGCACGCCAAAAGACAGCCGCGCAAGCCGTTGACGCGCTCGAAGCCAAACCAGATCTTGCGCTGCTTGCCACGACCCAGTCAGTGGTCGATACTGTCAAAGATAATGCAGCCAAGGCGGCACTGCAGCGGCGAGTTGACGCAATCCGCACTGCGCTGCAACCACAACAACCACAGCAAGCTGCCGCCGCACCCAAGACGGCAGCCCACACGCCCAAGCAGACGCATTCTGTAGCAGCTGCACTTGCCGAGACTGGTGTCAACCTGTGGCTTCTCGGCGGGGTAGGTATCGTTCTCATTGGTGGAGCAATTGGCCTGTGGCGCTACCGCAGTAAGCTTACCAAGCGTTAGATAGTAATATAGCAATGCAAAAATCGGCTCGGATGAGTCGATTTTTGTATAAGTAGTATTTCAAGTGGCATTACGCTTCGTTATGGAGAGCTTTTATAATCACACCACCAAAGATGCACGAGGTAGTGTGTCCGTGCTATAATACCCCCTATGAATGCTCAAGATATCCGCAACAAATACCTCGAATTTTATGCCAAGCAGCAGCACGCCATTGTCAAGCGGGCCCCGCTCATCCTAACCGACGACCCGACGACACTCTTTACTGGTGCGGGCATGCAGCCGATGATCCCATATCTGCTGGGCGAGACACATCCACAGGGTAAGCGCATCGCCGACTCGCAGACGTGCTTGCGTGCTCAAGACATTGACGATATTGGCGATAATCGCCACACTACCTTCTTTGAGATGCTCGGTAACTGGAGCTTGGGCGACTACTTTAAGAAAGAGCAAATTACCTGGATGTGGACATTCCTCACCGAGGAAGTAGGGCTCGACCCGAATCGCCTGTATGTAACGTGTTTTATTGGTGCACCTGAGTACAATATTGCCAAAGACACCGAAGCAGCCGAGCTGTGGCGGCAGAAATTTGCCGAAAAGGGGATCGAAGCAAAAAGTGCCGACATCGGCAGCGAAGAGCGCGGCGCGGCCCGTGGCATCCAGCCAGGTGAGCGCATCTTTTACTATGACGGCAGCAAAAACTGGTGGAGTCGCAACGGCGGACCCGAGACAACACCAGTCGGTGACCCATGTGGGCCTGATAGCGAGATGTTTTATGAGTTTGATTTCATTGAGCACGACCCGAAGTTTGGTGAGCATTGCCACCCTAACTGTGACTGCGGGCGCTTTATGGAGATCGGCAACAACGTCTTTATGGCATACAAGAAGGTAGCCGAGGGACAGTTTGTTCCACTAGATAAGCCGAATATCGACCACGGCTCTGGTCTGGAACGCATTGCGGCTGCGGCCAATAACGACCCTGATGTCTTTAAGATTAGCCTGATGTGGCCTATTATCAGCAAGCTTGAGCAGCTTAGTGGCAAGAGCTATGCCTCGCACACTGAGAGTATGCGGGTAATTGCCGACCACCTGCGAGCGGCTAGCTTCATGGCGGTCGATGGCTGCGTGCCAAGCAACAAGGAGCAAGGCTATGTGATGCGCCGCCTCTTGCGCCGGGCTATCCGCTACAGCTTCGACCTTGGCATTGAGCAGAACTTCCTCGAGGCAGTGGTGCCGGTGATTGCCGACCTATACGAGTCAGACTTCCCAGAGGTCAAAGCCGCGCGCGAACAGATTATCGCCGTGCTCGCCAAGGAAGAAAAAGCCTTCCGGCAGACGCTACGCAAGGGGCTTAAGCAGATGCAGCAGTATGTGGCGGATGGCCTGACTGGTGCGGAGTTGTTTACGCTATATGATACCTTTGGCTTCCCGGTAGAGCTCAGTACAGAGGAGGCATACAAGCAGGGGATCCCGCTCTCTGAGGACTGGCGAGCAGAATTTGACGCCAAAATGGCCGAGCAGCGCCAGCGCTCCAAGACGGCGCGCAAAGGGCAGTTTAGCGGTGGGCTGGAAGGTCACGACCCAATTCATCTTAAGTATCACACGGCAACGCACCTGCTCGGGGCGGCGCTGCGCACGGTATTGAAAGCACCAGATTTGCAGCAGCATGGCAGCAACATCACCGCTCAACGTTTGCGCTTCGACTTCAACCACGACAAGCTCACCCCAGAGGAGAAGCAAGCGGTGGAAGACCAAGTCAATGCCTGGATCGAGGCAGACTTGCCCGTGAGCTTTGCCGTGTACCCAACCGATGAAGCACTGAAGCTCGGTGCAATTGGTGCCTTTGGCGAACGTTACGGCGACACCGTCAAGGTCTATTCTATCGGCGAAGGTGATCAGCGCGTGAGCTTCGAAGTGTGCGGGGGGCCACACGTCGAGCACACTGGCATCTTGGCCGAAGATGGCGTGCGCTTCAAGATCACCAAGGAAGAATCAAGCTCGGCTGGTATCCGCCGGATCAAGGCAGTTTTGCGGTAGCGCTAGCAAATAACCAGGAATAAACAATACAACACCAGTAACATATTTACTGGTGTTGTATTGTTGGCATTAATAACGCCTACAAGGGCGCAGAAGAGAGGGCGTGACCCTACTGGAGAGCGCAGCGCTCAGCAATCATATCCTCTGTTAGCTGGGCGATAGTGTCGCTTAGCTCTGCGATGTCTGGCTCAACATATGTACGGCGACGCTGCGAGGTTGTTTCGTTATGATCATAAAAGCAGGCAAGCGTGGTATATTCTAAGTCATCACTGGTAATACGGCAAGTCACTGGTGCGTCGAGCTCATCACAGCTGTAGGGTATTTTTAGATTTGCTGTAGTGCCCATAGCAAGCTGACCAAGCCGACGTATTGTCAGTGCAAGACGCACACCAGACCACTGTTCGCCTTTGAGAATAATATCATTATAGCAGTAGGTCGCATCACGGCGAACTTGCTCAGGATTAACCGTAGGGAGGACCGCTTCGTCAAGAAGAGTCTGGAGGTCGGCAGCAGTTGTGCTGCGGTTGGTTGCATACCATCTAAATAACTCCGAATCGCCAAGCGGGCGCGAGCGGTCGAGCAAGCGTGCCACGTGGTTGTGGGTGATAGGCATCTGGCTAGGGTCGGCCCGGCTATACCAGCATTGCCGATTATCCGCCAGTGTTAGTGCAAAAGAATGATGCTTATCAGGGTCGGCAAAGGCGAGCTGGCCAGCGGTCAGGCCAGTGGCGTCAGCTGTGAGGTCAACAGCCAATGTGCCGCCTTCGTTATAACGCCCAAAGGGAGCTTGGTAGGCTATCGTTGTTTCGTCGGGCGTGGCATGGTGCGCTTCAAGCGCTGCGACCGTTTCATACAGGTGACGGCCAAGCAGGGTATGCTTGGTTGGCTCGTAGTTCTCAAGCGGAAAGATGCCGATAGGCACGGCACCGACTGGTTCACGGTTAGTCATAGTGAGCGTATTGTACAGTGGTTACCTCTGTTTTGTCAAGGATGTGCTACCACTGTATGACTTTTCTGCAATGTTTCTCGATAACGATGCTTGCAGTGCTCGGTACAAAATGAATCATTTCATCATAAATTCGCCAATAATCACCGTTTAGGGCTAGCAGGCAGGCCTGTATATGGTATATAATAGAGATGATTATGGTTTTCGATCGATTTCTTACCCGAGCAGATAACAGCACTAGCGAATGCCTCGTTGGTCTTGATATTGGAACAGAGTACGTTAAGGCGCTGCTTGCCCGGGTTAATGGTGAGGAGATTGAGATCATTGGTGTGGGGCGCAAGCACCAAGACCGCAGCGATATGCACTCGGGTGCGATTGCCGACATTGCCGCAGTCGTGCGCAACTGCGAAGATGCTCTGGCCCAAGCCGAGTCTGAGGCTGGCATACAGGCGCGCCGTGCAGTGATTGGCATTGCTGGCGAGCTTGTGAAGGGTGTGACAAATACCATTCGCTACCGTCGTCCGCAGCCCGATCGTCCACTAGACGAGACCGAAATGGAATTCATCATCGAGAAGGTGCAAGACCGGGCTGCCATCAAGGCGCAGCGGCAGATCGCTCTCGAGACGGGTAACCAAGACGTAGAGGTAAAGCTCGTCAACTCCGCACTCGTCAGCATTCACATTGATGGCTACAAGGTGAGCAACCCAATTAGCTTCCAAGGTAAGGACGTAGCGGTGCAGATCTACACAGCGTTTGCTCCCATGGTGCACATTGGCGCACTCGAGCGCGTGGCTGATGAGCTGGCGCTCGACCTCGTGGCGGTGGCGGCTGAGCCCTTTGCGGTGAGCCGGAGCGTACTGGGTACAGATGCGAATAGCTCATTTACGGCTATTCTTGCCGACGTTGGTGGCGGTACGACAGATATTGCGGTGGTAAATGATGGCGGTGTGGAAGGGACGCGGATGTTTGGCATTGGTGGGCGCAGCTTTACCAATACGATTGCCAACGAGTGCGCCATTAGCTACAACGAGGCCGAGAAGCTCAAGGTCGCGACTAACCACGAGCAAATGAAACAAGAACTTAAGCAGCATTTTGATACTGCAATTGATAAAACCCTCGATGTCTGGCTAGCAGGAGTCGATCTTGCTCTTAGCGAATTTAGCTCGGTCGATCACCTACCCAATCGCATCTTGCTCTGTGGTGGTGGGGCGAGCCTCAAGCCACTAGTCAAAGCCCTCGAGACGCGCGATTGGTATACCGACCTCCCCTTTACACGCCGGCCAGTGGTGCAGCATATTAAGCCCAGTGACGTCTCGGGCGTGGTCGACCTGACGAACAAGGTCAGCGACCACTCATTTATCACCGCGATGGGCCTCCTGCGCGTGGGCTACGATACGATGATTGGGGCAAGCGAAACAGAAACATTACGCAATAAATTGAATAAAATGTTGAGGATCTAAATGCAAAAAGATGTCATTTATATCGATACCGAGGACGACATTACCGCCATTATTGGCAAGGTGAAGGATTCCTCGCAAAAAATCGTCGCACTTGTGCCACCCAAGCGGATTGGCGCCATGCAGAGCGCCGTCAACCTCAAGCTTGTCCAGCGCGCTGCTGAGCAAGCAGGCAAACGGCTCGTCATTATTACTGGCAACCAAGCACTCTCGACTTTGGCGGCTTCGGCAAGTATCCCTACAGCACGGACGCTGCAAAGCCGGCCGGAGATGGCTGAGATCCCAGCGCTCGAGGTTGATGACGAAGATGTCATTGATGGTAGTGAGCTCGAACCAGATGTTCCTGAGCCAGTAACACCTGATGCTCCTGTACCGGCTCGTCCTACTACACGCCCAGCTGCTCGTACTGCATCAGATGATGACAAAGCGGCAGATGCTTCGGCTGCCTCAGATCTCAAGAAAAAGGTGAAGGTACCAGACTTCAACAAAATGCGCAAGAAACTCTTGATCGGTGGTGCGGCACTCGTTGTCCTGATCGTTTTCTTGGTGTGGGCGATTTTCTTCGCACCACATGCGACCATCACCATCAAGGCTCGCACCTCTGATCTGCCACTCAGCACCCGTGTCACGATTGGCGATTCGCTTGGCTCAAACCTGCAAGAAGGGACAATCAAGACAACAACCAAGACAACGCGCAAGACCATCTCGATCGACTTCACTGCCACTGGCAAAGAAGATGTTGGTGCAAAGGCTACGGGGACAGTGCGCTTTACGCCCGCTTCGTTTGACGTCTTGCGCAATGGAGCGACAATTGACGCTGGGACGACTATCACGTCCGAGAATGGTATGCAGTATAAAACGACATCGTCGGTGGTATTCGACTCTAACGCGTCGGGTGGCGACCTTATGCGAGGCCGCACAACAGAGGTCACTGCAGTAGAGAGTGGCACGAAGTACAATGGTGCATCGGGCTCGGCCAAGGGCCCCTCTGGCTTCTCTGTCTCCTTCACGCATGATACTTCTGGTGGCACAGACAAGACGATTACCACAGTGCAGCGCAGTGACATTGAGCAGGCGAGGAATAGACTCAATAGTTCACTCGATAGCAATGGTGCTAAGCGCGAACTTGCCTCACAATTTAATGGTGACAGTTACATTATTCTGAGTGATACCTTCAAACAAAACGACAGCGATATCCAGCCCAATGTCAAGGTGGGTGGCGAAGCAACTGATGGTAAAGCCCAGCTGACTGGTGCGGTGGAGTACTCCCTCTCGGCGATTGAGAAGCGCGAGGCAGGCATCTTCCTCGATGCATACTTCAAGCAACAGATTGACGGCAAGGCTAATCAGCAAGTCCATAGCAATGGCGTCAATAAGCTCTCGGTGACCAATGTTTCGGCTAATGGTAATGCCTACAATGCGACTATCACGACCAATGGCAAAATCGGTCCCAAAGTCGACGAGTCGGAGCTCAAAGACTACGCCAAGGGCAAGCGCTATGCCGAAATCCGCTCGCATGTCGAGAAGATTGAGGGAGTGAGCTCGGCCGATGTCTCGTTCTCACCATTCTGGGTGCAATCAGCGCCAAATGACACGAATCGCATAAAGGTGGTATTTGACCTCAATGAACAATAAACGAACATACTTAGCACTTGATGTCGGCGAACGGCGGATTGGCGTTGCAATTGCCGATCCATCCGTGCGAATTGCGGTCGCATATGATACGATTGAAGTGGATGGTAGTGAACTTGAGCAGATCACTCAGCTGATTACGAGTGAGCGCGTTGGGGTTGTCGTCGTTGGTTACCCGCGCAATCAATCGGGCGAGCCTACAGCTCAAACCGCCTATGTTGAGCGGTTTGCAACCCAATTGACAGATATCGCGCCGCGCTTGGCATTTCAAGATGAGTCGCTCACCAGCGTACAGGCTGAGGAGTATCTTCGTGCTCAAGGAAAGCCGTATAGCAAGGGCGCTATCGATGCTGTTGCTGCCAGTATTATTTTGCAAGACTATTTGGAGACGCACTATGACTGATTTTCGCCGCCAGCCAGGCAGAGGCTTCCAGGTAGGGAATCCAAACCCACCAATGTCGCCACCACCAGCAGAACGCATCACACCACGGTCGGGGCGCTCGGCTGCTTCGGGGCGCAGTGCATCGCCGTATATGCGCCGCTCAGAGCCACATCGCCCAATGGTAGGGCAACAACAGCCACAATCGACACAATCTATCCAGCCGCAACCAGCACCGTCTTCTGAGCCGCAGCAGGCGTATGACCCCTACGCGTGGGTGAGTAGGCCTCAGCCTCAGCCTCAGTCTCAACCGCAGCCGCAACCAGCACCTCAGCCACAGCCTTACCGCGCACCAGCACCGTCTCGCGACACGTACGCAGTGCCAGTCCAGCAACCAGCATCACAATCTCAACCACAACCAGCCACCTCCTCAGTTGATGATTTTGCTGATGATGCGCTGCCTTCTGGGCTTGATGATGATAGCTTCTATGGCTTCGACGACGACCAGCCGCCGCAGCCCACGCCAGAGCCGCAGCGGGGAAGCTTGCTTGGTAATGATGACGTTTCGCCGCTCTTTGCCGATGACGCGCCAAAGGGCCGGACGATTGGCTCTCAGAAAAAATCTCCACGCTACAATACTGAGCGGCCACGCCACGGGCGTCGCCGATGGCTGTGGTGGCTCAGCGGCATTGGATTGCTAATTTTACTCATCCTTGCAATAGCATACTGGTGGTATCATCAAAACCTGCAGCCGGTCGACCGGACCGACACCACGACCAAGACGATAACGATTGGTGAGGGCGACACGTTCAAGACCGTTGCTGCTACACTGAAAGAGCAGGGGTTGATTCGTGATG
>CALISR010000016.1 GCA_938041435.1 uncultured Candidatus Saccharibacteria bacterium | reverse complement strand
CACGGGCCCCCGACGCCGTCCTGACCGTGCGAACGTACGGACTCATACCCCCACGCTAGTGCGCACCCCAACCCACGCAACCCCCCACAATCCCAACAACAACCAGCCCCCAGCAACCCAACCACCCCACAATGAGCCAAGTCAGGTCAAAGTGGACGCCTGAACAGCGGAGTGCTGTCGACGACTGGCTGGCTTGCCTGGATTTATCGTTGACACTATATAAAGCCAATGCAATTAATCGCGACGTATACATGTATATGTTCGGTGACGTAACTCTACGTACCGTCTATCAGGTTGTCCCATACTGTAACAGTGAAGTTGATGCTCGGGGTGATCGGTTCCTAATTCCGATGTGTTTAGCCATAGCAGGCGTAGATATTCATCAATCCCCCACCGTCAGCTCGATTATCTTCTGGAAGGTTTTGCCATTACGGATCGTTAGCTGCTTATAAAACTGGGTTTTGAGCAGCTTTTTATGGTAGTTTGATGTGAGATAGTCGGCCTGATTGTGATTACAATAAAAGAACGCTGTACGCCCAAAATGGAGCTGCTCGCGATCATTCGCCCAGGTAGCCGTTTCTGCCTCGATAGCCGCCGTGTCCGCCTCTGGCAAATAAAACAGCGCATCCCGCCGGTAGGCCGTATCATCCTGCCACCAGCTCGGTAACTGAGTCACCTCTTGCTGGAGTGTGGCGGCACTGATGATGATAAACGGCACTGGGAAGTCATAGGTCGCGTCACAATAGCGTGCCAATGTGCGCTGGATCACCTCCTCCGGCTCGCTGCTATCAAAAAACAGATTGCCACTGTTGATATACGAGACGACATTACAAAAGCCCAGCTCCATCAAGTCCGCCTTCAGGTGATCCATACTCACCTTATGCTTGCCGCCAACATTAATGCCCCGGAGGAGTAACGCGTAGCGCATTGGTTTTGCTGTGGTGTGGTGTAATGTGTGCATAGTGCTATTATACAAGAATGCACGGTGAGCGTCACGTTGCTGGGTGATAATTACCACCCACTACTCAGGCAATCTAACAGCCCCACCACACCCAAAGGCCAAGGAAGGGGAGACCAATGGCAACACCAGCAAGTCACACCGAGGAGAACAACACACCACCAACCACCGCCTGCCCAGCTTGGTGCATCGGCCACGACGCCGATGCACCAGACAAAGATGACGACCACCTCCACGAAGCCACCCCAGTCCTCATGCCTTGCATCGCCCTAGAGCGCATCACCGATGGCACTGGCTCCATCCAGCATTATCCTGCCGCCGTCGAGCTCAGCCTGGTGCGCTACCAGCACCGCACCGGCGACGATATCTGGCTCTATATCGGTGACGGCTCCCGCGGCATGGACATCAGCCTGGAGAGTGCGCGGCGGCTGGTGAGTGCGCTAGCGCGGTATGTGGAGGATGAGGGGTGAGGGGGTGGGGCGGGCTGAGCGGCTGGCAAAATGATGCCTACTGGTGAGTCTGGTCGCTTTCTGCTGCACGCAAGTAGGCCAGCACCGTCTTGACGTTGACGCCGAACTGGCGGCCGATGGCAGCCGCCGATACTCCCCGTGCGCGCAGT
>CALISR010000015.1 GCA_938041435.1 uncultured Candidatus Saccharibacteria bacterium | reverse complement strand
TCATCGCCTTGGAACACAAGCGCAGCGTCGCGCTTTGTTGGCGCAGCCAGGCAATACCATCGTCATTGCCGTAGACCGTCATCTGCTTGAAGCGTTCTGGGTCCATTGCTCGAAGCTTACCCCACAGCACTTCGTATGTCTGGTGGTTGCCGTCTTTAACATGTAAGAGAAGATCTTTGCGCGGAAAGGCTGCCAGCACCTCATCCAGTGTTGGCATCAAGCCCACCCCTTTGCTGCGGAATGGAAAGGTTTTGCCACCATCTGCCGTATAGCCATAACCAACATCAAGCTGCTTGAGCTCAGCCATCGTGTAATTGCCAATCTCGCCCTTGGCCTCTGTGCGGTATTCCAGTGTTGAATCATGGAAGACCGCTAATTGCTGATCTTTCGTCAGCTTGAGGTCAAGCTCCACCACATCCGCACCATGATCAAAGGCAGCGCGCATAGATGGGATCGTATTCTCAAGATAGGGGTGCTCGGGCTTATCCATAATGGCAGCAGTATTGGTGTCATTACCAACTTTGCTGTAGTCAAAGGTCTGCGCCAGGCCTCGGTGAGCGAGTATCCGTGGGTGCTGCCTTGGCATGAAGAGACTCGTGTTATTAAGCCACAGCCCCATAATAACCACTCCACATACTGCCAGCCCCCGCCAGTGCCGCCGACTCCACTGCGCTCCGCTCTGTCCTATTTTCTGCAATGTATTGAGCATTTGTTTCTCCTTAAATTATATTATCCAACAACCGCTTATTCCACACGCTGAGCAAATAACTCAGCCACGCCGCGCAGGAAAATCTCCGCCGTCTTTGGCCCGACGCCGTAGAATTTTTGCAGACGTTTGGCGCACTCAGCTTCGCCCGAGCTACTATCGATGAGCAGCATCAGCGAGCCATCATACCAGTTAATCAGCTGCTGTGCACACAGCCGCAGCGCCGTTGCTGTTTTCTCATCATAGCGCGTGTATTTGCCTTCATCCAGCAGCCGCACGAGGCGTTTGCGCTCCACCGCAAGTAGCGCCCACGGCGTATCAAGCTGGCGCTCCACCAAGAGACGCCAAGTCTGCACCGCCACCGGCGATTGTATTGGCTTACCCAACAGATACACCAAGAGAAACCAGCGAAAGAGATCGAGCTCATCATGCGCAATATCGAGCGCGAAGTCATCGGGATGGTGTGAGCGAGCAGAGCGAGCCATATTCCATATTATTCTCTAAATTGGCGCTTATTGTCAAATAAGACAAGCTGCGCCGCAGCTTCTACATCATGTATTAGTAAGCACAACCAATAAACAATTGCATTTCGTGCAACACATTGCTAGAATATACATAGAACATTTAGCTAACATTGATGGTCTATGGGGGTACATCATGTTTCGGAAACTCGTATCAAACTTATCGCTCAGTCCGGCGATCGTCGGCCAACTGGGTTTCTATGCGAAGCGCTTGCGCAAAGAGGAAGCAACGCGTCGCTTGGGGCTGATCTTTACTGCGCTCGCACTCGTCGTGCAGTCATTCACGCTGCTTGCGCCACCAGAATCGGCTAACGCCGCCGACCCAAGCGATATGATCTACGGTGGAATTAGCAATGGCTCGCAGCTCATGGCACACTACGACGCCAACACCAACAACATCCGCGACCTCTACAGCACCATCGGCATTACTCGTGCTGAGCTGCAACAAGCGACAACTCGCCTCGAAACCCGGCGAAGCACCGAGAGCACCTACTCGTGGGGAATGACGCCGCACTTTAGTGCTGCCCAGGGCGAAGGCGTGTATTCTGTGAAGGCAGCGCAAGGTGGAATGCGCAACTTCTACTACCGGCCACACCACCTGTGGGGGAACTTCACCTACCGGGCATTCGTTGGCCACTCAGCAAAGTTTGGCTGGTTCGCCATTATGCTCAACTGTGGTAACCTCATCACCCAGACAGTGCCACCCGCACCTGTTTGCCCACCCGGCCAGGTCGGTACCTACCCAAACTGCAGCACGCCGCCATCTGTCATCAAGCCAACGCCAGTGGCAAGCTGTAGTGGCCTTGTCATCAACAAGA
Source organism: uncultured Candidatus Saccharibacteria bacterium (assembly GCA_938041435.1). Lineage (GTDB taxonomy): Bacteria > Patescibacteriota > Saccharimonadia > Saccharimonadales > Saccharimonadaceae > Saccharimonas. The sequence continues at coordinate 17,652 of CALISR010000015.1, read as the reverse complement.
ACGACACCACCTACCAATTCACCGCTGCAGCATCTGCCCAGCATGGCGCTACCATCACCGGCTATGTCTTCCAGGTCTACCGCGATGGCAAGCTCGCCAAAACACTCGAGAGCAGTACGCCTACCGTCAGCTACAGCGAGAAAACACCCGGTTCGTACCGTGTCGTCCTCACTGTCAAAACCTCTCTGGGCGACCGCACCAGCGAGGCCTGTGCCAAGACCTTCGTCATCGCTGCACCCGCCCGCTGCCCGGTCAACCCTACCCTGCTCAAAGATGATGCTCGCTGCCAGCCCTGCCCAGGCAACAACACCCTCTGGTTAGAGGACAAGACCTGTACTGCCAAATTCGTCCAGACCAAGAGTGGCCACAACCTCACCCAAAACAGTGCTGAGACAACCACCGTCACCGCCAAAGCCCACGACCGCATTACCTACAAGCTCAGCGTCACCAACAAAGGCCTCAATGCCGAGAAATTCACCTTTAGCGACAACCTTAGCGACGTTCTCCAATACGCTACAGTTGTCGACGCTGGTGGCGGTACTCTTGGCAAAGACACCAACCAAAGCGCCAGCACCGATGCAACCATCCTCAGCTGGCCAGCTGTAGAGATCAAACCAGGTGAGAGCCAAGAGCGGCAATTTACCGTCCAGCTCAAAGATCAGATTCCTTCGATGGGTACTGGCACCAGCAACGCAACCTCCTACGATTGCCGCATCGACAACACCTTTGGCAATACACTCAGCACTAAGGTAGATTGCCCCGCCGAGAAGCGCGTCGTCGAGCAAGTCGTAACCGAGCTGCCCCACACTGGTAGCAGCGAGAATATCATCTTTGCTGGCATCGTCCTTGCGGTAGTAGTCTTCTTCTACGCTCGCTCACGCCAACTCAGCACCGAGATCCGCCTCGTGCGCCGCAACTTTAACGTCGGAACAATCTAACCAAGGAGAAACCAATGGCAGAACGATTTACCACCAAACGCCAGCCTGAGCACCGCACCGAGCAAACTATCGAGCAATCACGCGCCGAGCAGCTGACTGCCCTACGTCAATCTGGCGAACACCGCCAGTTAGAGCACCCCAGCCTCCAGGGCGAAACGCGTCAGCGACGCGAAACCCTTAGGGCCGCTCGCCACGAAGCCGAGCAAGTCTACGAGCAAGCTGCCGAGCAAGAACGAGCCACTGTCGAAGCTGAGCGCCGCCAGCGCGAAACCCGCGAACAACAGCGCGCTGAGCGCCAACGCCAAACCAGCCCAGCTGCTCAGCAAGAACGCTTCGATAAAACCATGGCAGCCGTCCAATCCCAGCTCTCGCCCTCGAGCCGCGCCTTTAGCAAAGTCATCCACAACCCAGCCATCGAGAAAGCAAGCGAAGTCACTGGCAGTACCGTTGCCCGGCCCAACGCGCTACTCTCTGGTGCCATTGCCGCCTTCGTACTCACTCTAGCTATCTATCTCATCGCCCGCTTCAACGGCTATCCACTCTCCGGTGCCGAATCCATTGCTGCCTTCGCCCTCGGCTGGCTCTGCGGCCTCGCCTTCGACTTTGTGCGCATGATGATGCTTGGTCGGCGCAATGTGTAGCTTACCTATGCAAATCACTACTCTATCAACAACATGATTCAATCACTGATAACTTACACTTCTCATGCGAAATAGTGCCCTATTGATCAAACTCTACTGTTCTAGAGGAAGATCTCTCAGGCTAGAGAGGAGCACCTAAACGACGGTGGCTACGTATGTCATGAGCAAACGGATACCACTGTTGACTTAGTAACGAAGACCTTGAGAACCTACTCGGCACCTTGGAAGAAGAGAACTGAATCGGCTAGCCGACAGGCATGCAAACCATCACCATGCGCAAATGTAATGTACTGTCGAACTCAAAGTTGATCCAAGTGCCATTTGGATTATTGTAGCGAATCCAAGACTGTTTCCATTTCCCCTCTCTTGCAGGCCTGCCAAGATGCTGAATAATCTCATCTCGCATGGCAGTGTTGGAAAAATTGTCAAATAGAGGCTGGGAATATGGACTATATTTTCCGAACAGCTGTTCTTGAGTGAATAGGGTAGCAGCACTCAGTAGATCATTCTTCCAGTGAAATTCTAATCCTGCGGCGTGTAGCGACCAATACGACTCAGTTGAGCCGTAACCGAGGAAATCTTCGTCGACTTCTCGTATGCTTAAAGTGCAGCCTGACGTGTCGACAATGCGTTGCACTTCCACCTTGACTGTCTCTCCGCTCTGTCCGACTAGTTTGATATACTGAGTAATATCTCCATCTATTTTTATTGCCATAGGTGCTCCATAACGTGTGTAAAATATTTGATCAACGTATTATATAACACATTAATACCTTAAGTTGGATAGACCCTCGTATAAGGTGATCAGTATTTCTTCTGGTTTGCTACTAAAGCATGTTTCGAAGCTCTAAGACTTTAGCTTCTCGCCAAGCCGCGCCAACATCATATCCATCTCGGCTTGATAAAACGGTGCATTGGCAGTTAGTGGATCCCAGTAAGAGACCACAACACTTCCTGCTTCCTTAGGGGTCTGTGTTGGTGATGTATCAGGATTTGGGTCTTCATCTGGCAGAATATGTTCCGATACAAGTTTCTCGGAGAACCACCAAGTGGTAGGTTTGTAGTTTTCCCAAGAGGAGTGGTCACCAATAATCTCTTTGGGTGTCGGAAATACTATCTCTTCTCCCATCGCTGCATAGCATGCATTGAGCTTGACAGATAAGTTAGTCATAATCGTGGTTGCTGTACTCCAAAATAGAAGCGCATCATCATTATCCTGCTCGTCACGTAGCGCAACTGGAATGCCTAGCACATCAGAGTCAAATGACAGTCTTATCGCATATCCCTTGTTGTCGTTCGCATTTTGATCCAATCCAACAACAACATTTTCGAAATAAGGGTGCCAGCAGGCGAGCCCGTATAGGATCTTGTGCGATTCATCGATATAGTGACTAACTTGTTCTACTGGCTTATCAAAGTTCATTAACTGTGGCATCTCACTGGCCGTCGTGGCTGTGAAGATCTTGTTGGCAAAGTGAAGATCAACGGCACTCAACGCACTAATAATTTTAGACATCGTAACAGCGTTGTCTTTGTCTGCATAGATGCCGATCGTGAATGATGATCCGTCAAAGTTGTTCATGAGCGTGCTCCTTCTGTATTATCAGTATATAACTATCATACTAACAGATGAAAATGTCAATTACAAATACTCTATTAACTAGCAAATTACTTTTGTGTGTCAGTCCTCTGCTTGTTTCTACAAGAATATCTTCGTGCTTAATAAGAGTGCTGCAAGATACTCATCCTCAGAGTAGGCGGATGGCATAGTGAGCACCTCTTTGATTTACAAATAGTTCGTGGTTGACGAACAAGTCATTAACGCAATCGAAAATAAGGCGGCTAGTGGTAGTCGTCCCAGTCGGCATCATAAAGCCAGTGCTTCGTGACATTACGAAATTCGACATCATCTCCATACGGACGATCAGGTGTTGGCGTAAAAACATACTCCTTTAATTTCGTTCGAACGAACTCAGAGATAACATCATAATCAAGCGTATTCATAATCAGAGGCTTTGCCTCATCGTCATCTTTAAAGTACCACCTGCCACGTGGATCATCAACAAAAGACAGCGAACAGACAGTAAGGACGTAACGACTGCCTTCTATAAGATACGGGTCGCCGATTTCGACATATTTTTGTAGAGTGAATCCAACTCCAAGTTCAATGCACCAAGGGCAAGTGTCGTCGGCGCCGAACATTGTCGTCGCAGACGTGAGTTTGTTTCGGCATGTTATGTTATCAGCATCCAGTTCCCAATCGTCGCCGACATACCGCCAACCTTGGCTTAGTTCCAGTAAGGTGTAGTGCGTTTTCATAGACTTAGTATAATACACATGGTAATGAACGCCGAAAAATATCGTACTCACCGCTTGTGTTCTCTATCACCTGTATTAAGCGTTTATCAATGCAACTTAATCGACACTTCCTGTGGCTCGCCACTCAGGTCGCCATGAGTGTTGAGAGTACCTTGGCGACGCAAGGCTTCGCGCTCTAGCTCTTCTGGCGATGGCATAGCTGGCTCGGGAGCGGGTGATGGTGCAACCGGTGGAGTAGACTGAGCACGCGCCTCAGTCCGCTGGCCACCAAGGATATTGGGCCGCGCAGCATGGCGTGCTCTATCAAGCGCATCTTGCACCGCTGGTGACGGTGGTGGAGTAGGCTGAGTGGCCGACGATGGAGATGATGCGCTTGGATTTGGCATAGTGCGAGGAGCGCTAGCTGGCTGTGGTCGTGGTGGTTGAGAGGATGAAGAAGCTGGCGGCATGGCTGGCTGGGCACGCAATGGCTGAGCTGAGGAAGCTGGTGTGGTTTGTGGCCGTGGTGGTTGAGTAGCTGGGCTACTGAGCCGTGAGGCTTGCGCGCTTGATGGTGCTGCCGCCGATTGTGGCTTCTTTGCATTCATCTGCTTACGCTTTGCAAGCCATTCATCAAGGAAGGACGACCCACCACCAGCTCCAGCTGCGCCTCCTGGACGCCCTGCTCCGGCTGCTGGCTGGCTGGGTTGTTGCACACTAATACGGGCAGATATATCGCGCTCAACTTGGTCACGCGGTCGACCATACTTCGCGGCCGAAAGCTTCTTGAGAGCACCGCTCAATTGCTGGTTTGGTTCACCCATTGGCGGAATCCACGCCATACTAAATGGCGCTGACGGCGTACCGTTAATCTGCGCTACACAGACCGACTCAAAGTTTGGTAGCTTGGTCAAATCCTCAGCAGTAAAGACAGGGGTATAGCGCTTGACCATAATCTCAGCATCAGTCGTACCAATTCGGCCGGTAATGGTTGTACCAACGTTACCAAGGATAGCCTCGCGCAGTTCTTCCTTGAGCTGCGTCATAAACTGGTTGGCCAAAACCAAACTCAAGCGATACTTACGCGCCTCACTAAGGATCGTCTCAAAGCTATCAGTGGCAAAGTTCTGGAACTCGTCAACGTAGAGTGTAAAGTCCTTGCGCTCGTGCTCGGGGATATTAGCCCGAGCCATCGCCGCCGCCTGGAACTTCATGACAAAGATAATACCAAGCAACTTCGAGTTGAGATCGCCCATCTTACCTTTGGAGAGGTTAACAAGCAAAATCTTGTTGTTATTCATAATCTCAGGGAAGTTAAAACCACTCTTAGTCTGACCAATAATATTACGCATTGCATCGTTGCTAATAAATGGACCAAACTTGGAGATCACCCAGCTAATCAAATCACCAGCTTCGTTGGAGCGCTGCGAGGCTGGGAACTCTTTGGTCCAAAAGTCGAGCACCTGCCGGTCCGTCACGTATTTGAGCTTGGCATTGCGGAATTGCTCATCCACCAGCAGCTTTGGCACATCAACAAACGTTCCACCCGCAGGATCAGCCATCAGCAGCAACGCACAGTTACGGAAGATGTGCTCGAGGCGTGGCCCAACGATACCAGTGTGGCCTGGGTCGTACAAGCCATACAGCATGTTAATTGCCTCCTGCACCAAGAAGTCCTTTTGGTCGGGGTGATCAAACTCAAACATATTAAGACCAATCGGGTTGCTCATATCACCTGGGTCGAAGTAGACAATATCCTCTACCCGATCACGCGGTACCTTGGCAAGCAGCGCCTCAGCTAAGTCACCGTGTGGATCAACCAAGGCAAAACCCCGCCCCGCCAGCATATCCTGGTAGGCCAAGTTCTCTTGCAAGACCGACTTACCTACACCCGTCTGACCAATGATATGGATGTGACGCCGACGGTCTTTATCTGCCAGGCGAATCGGCTTGCGCACGCCGCGGAACTCATTGTAGCCGAGCAACAGCCCCGTCTCCATCACCTCTGTTGGGCCATCGACTTGCTTGCTCATCTGGCGCTTGACTTGCGAGGTAGGAATGCTATTTTGATCTGGCAAATGGAAGAGAGTTGCAAGCTCGACTGAGTTGAGAATATCGCGGCTATTTGCCTGCGGGAAGAATCGGAAGATAAAGGCTGTCGCGAGCTCATCGACATTCTTAGTAAGGTTAAACTTAAAGCCATTAAAGCTCGGCGAATCAAACAGTGCAAACGCCGCCACAATATTCTTGAGCAGCACCTGTGAGCGCGCCGCCGTGTTGGACGACACCACCACGCGGATCATTACCTCATAGCCAGGGTAGCGAATCTTTTCTTGGATAGCATCAACCTTAGCCTGCTCCACCGCACTGAGCGGCTTTTCGGCTTGGAATTCCTTCTTGTCACTTGCCTCGGGCGGCTTCCATAGTGCCTGCATAACATCACGCGCCGAGAGGCTACTGCCGCCACTACTCTTTTTCTCACCCTTGTTCTTGACGATCTGCTCGGCAGCTGAGATAGAGCGCTTTGTCCATTTCTCATACGCTGGGCGGATCAAAAATTGGATTCCCACCCCATCCTCGCGCCCAGCCGAAGACACTGCATTGAGCAGCGCCCGCGACGCATCGCGCTTAGATTCCATATAGGTAGAAATCGGGTAAATAAATTCTTTGCGCAGAGTAAACTCACCACCAATCGTTCCACTCGCCTTACCCACCTTACTAAACACCGAGTGTTCCGACACCTCCTCTAACCGTGCCGACGGGTAAGCTGCAGCAATTGCCTGGCGCACTGTGTCTGTCAGCACTGTTGGCACCACTGCATAGTAATACACCAGACCCTCGCGCGCCACAATTTCAAATGACACATGGCGCTGCCCATAGATCCGGCTCATAAAACCCTTAGTGCTGGTACTCGCAATGATGTTGTACATCACTTGGGCTTGCGATAGCACCTCTTCTGTGAGGTCACGCTTGTCGCGCCCACCACCGTCGATATCGTCACTAGCAGGTGGCAAGTGGATGAGAATCGGCACCATCTTAAGGCCTCGCTCGTAATTCTTGGCCTCGCGCATGCTATTGCGATAGACGATGAAGGCAACAAACAAGATGATCAGAATAAGGCCAGCCGAGCCAAAAACAATAATGAAAGTGGTGACGGTATTCATCTAGTTCTCCGTTGCGCCAATTTTGCGCCCATAGCGTTTGTAGATATAGTCGCGCTGCAGAGCACTGACCTGCTGCTCGCGCTGATAGGGGTCGTCTTGAGTGTCCTTAATGATCTGCTTGAGCTTAATAACCCAATCTTTCTCGATCAGATCTTCGTCTGCAGCAGTTGCAGGAGCAGCCGTGACGGTTGTATCCGGGTCGGGCTGTGGCGCAGCAATAACCGTGGTAGGAAGAGCTGGCAGCGTGAGGCTCTGCGAGACCATCGGCATCATTTCATGCGTGTCAGCGGGCTGTTGCTCGCTCCGACGCTCGGGCATCAGCGCAGGAAGCCGCTCATGCGCCTGAGGCGCTGGCGAACGGTAGATATTCTGGTTGTTTGCCCGAGGCTGCTCAGGAAAACTATTGAATCGCGGCTGTTGTGGTCCCATATTCTGCCTAAATTATACCATAGGCTGCGCTGGTGCAATAGGTGTGAGCATAATCATCATATCTATGGCGCTTATGCTCATTATTTTGCTATACTAGCGGTATGGAGCGTCAATCTCCCTCACCAGCATCGCGTTTGCAGCGACACCAACAGCGCTGCACGCAAGCACGGCGGCGCATGGTTATCTTGCTTGCGCTACTTGCCTGTGCATTATGTGGCCTCGTTATTACCCTTATTATCGTCCATGTGGTGCGGCCTGCTGCACCGCAGCCTTCCCCATCAGCCGCACGCACAACCGATAAAACAGATGAGAAATACTCCTTTGTCGATTCGCACTACCAAGGCATCCGCTCGAAGCTGGTCAGCCGCACCTCTGCTAAAGAAAAAGCTTCCCTCGAATATCCACTGACAGGCAATCGCACGATCGACACCACCGTCGCCAGTGCCATCGATCAGCTCGACCACGAGTTTCGCCAAAGTGTCGCAGCCGGCCGCACCTTCCACCGACCAATGACCGAGGCAATCAGCTACCAAATTACCCATAATACCAATGCTGCCCTATCCGTTATTGTCCAAGCTAACCAAGACACCCACGGTGCTCACCCCGCCAACTTCACCCGATTTTGGACATTCAACAAGCAGACGGGCGCGGCTATCACCCTGCGCGACCTCGTTGGTGGCAATACCGCATACCTCCGCACCGTTATTGATGCTGCGCAGCGCTCCGTTGCGGCAACAATTGCCGAGCGCCAGCAGCCAGCTGTCGATCTCGGCGAAATGGTCACAGAAGACGCACTCACCAACTTCATTATCACCAATGACAATGCGCTTGCCTGGCCCTTTAGCCAAGCTGCGCTCGTGCCGTCATCTTATGGTACGATGACGATCTCTCTCCCCTTCACGAGTATCCTCGCTGCATTGCAAACCACCCAGGCGCGGCAGATTACGACCATCCCTACTCTGCCAAAACCACAGCCAAAACCAATTATTACCCCTGTGCCAGCCGCACCAGCACCTTCTGGATCGTGCGCTCAGGCCTGCATTGCCCTCACCTTCGACGATGGGCCTGGGCCATACACAAACGAGCTGCTTGATACCCTAGACCAATACGGTGCAAAAGGTACATTCTTCATGATCGGCAGCAAAGTTGCAGCTCGTGCTGACGTCGTGCGCCGCATCCATACCAGTGGTCACCAGCTTGGTAATCACTCGTGGAGCCATCCGGTTCTGCCACAGTATAGTGCAGAAGCAATCGGCAGCGAGATCGACCGAACCAACAGTGCCATTACCCAAGCAACAGGCGTTGCACCGACTATCATGCGCCCACCATATGGCGCAGTAAATAGCGTCGTTCTCGAGCAACTGCGCCAGCGCGGTATGGCCTCCATCTTATGGTCGGTCGATACACGCGACTGGGCCGATCGCAATAGCACCATTGTCTGCAACCGTGCCGTTGCTGGTGCGCGGCCAGGCGCTATCATCCTCATGCACGACATTCACCCCACCTCTGTTAATGCTGTGCCCTGCATCCTCAGCACACTCAAGCAGCAAGGCTATCGCTTTGTCACTGTGCAGGCGCTACTGGGCAAGACTGCGCCAGGTGTCAATTATCCGTAAGGATACACGAGTCTGAAAATCAAAATTCTTTAGGCTTCTTACTTTTTCATTTTGAGACTTATCTAAGTCGATATTATAAAAGCAGATTAATGCACCATAATGAAAACTTATCGGATTAATGATGGTGTTATCATCGCTTTATCCAACGAGGTAAGACAAGGCAAACGCGTGCAGGAAGAAGAAAGATACTCTGCAATTTAAGTTTCAGCGTTTCATCGCGCCTCACTTTTCTGATATACACTAAACCTTAGTATATTCTGCAAAAAAGCTGCATCATCATTTTTGTTGGATACTTTGTATCCAACGCACTTGTGTTTTATATAACTGCGCTATCGATACTAAACACCTTATGCTTCGACGTCGCACCTCGCACTAGCTTTACTCGAGACTGCGCTACACCAAAATATTTGGCCAATAATTTAATCGCCGCCGCGTTCGCCCGGCCCTCAATCGCTGGTGCCTTAGTGTAGATAATATACGTGCCATCGCTGTCTACTACCACCTCTTCACGATGGCGAGAATTGGGCTTAAGGTGAGCGGAGATTTTCATATATCATATTTTATTCTACAAATGTATCAATAAACAAGTCCATCGTCGACTTTAAGCACTTAATTAAAGCCTGCAGCCACTGAGCTGTGGCTTATCCTTCAGCGCCGCCACATACTCATTACTCCGCAGCAATCGCCTAGTATAGTTATAATTATCAATCAGCCAGCGCAATCATGCCAAGTCAAAGCCCTCCGCTACAGCTAATCACTCTAATATCTGCTGCTTTTGCTCACTCTAAAAACGCTGAAACTCCGCCTCGATACTATCACTATCAATAAACCAGCTGAAGGTGAACTTATTGATGAGCTCACGCTTACTGCGCAGCTTTTCATTGCCATTAACAAATATGGTTACACTATAGCGCGTTTCGTAGGTATCGGTATTAGTAATTTGCTGCACTACCTGGTATTCGTTTTAGCACCACTGATTTGTGTTAAAAACTTAAATATACGCTACCGCCATTCTCACGCACCAAATACATTTTATCGCACAGCGTCTTCACCCGCTCAAATACCGCTCCATAACCCCAAGTGATTAAGTGCACTTTTTAAATTCTGTATCATGTTAGTGGTGCACCACTAGGCTTGGCAGCATCATGCGTTTCTAGCTGCCATCGCAGGTTGGCCAGCATTGCTGCCTCATCAGGTAGCAACCTTACTATACCCACCGGCTACCAGTCGAGCAACAAGGTCATTTTCGAGGGTCTGTTCGGATTGGTAGGTCATGTTAGTTGTTTCTTGTCCTCGTATAGTTCAATTCCTAACTCTTTACAACACGTTCGCAAAGTTTTATCTCTAGTCGCAAGTTCTAGTGGTTTATCAAACATTGACAGCTGCTTATCACCGCTAGTCTTGTTATGTACAATATAGGCTAATAGAAGCGGGTCTGCCATACCTTTATTAGAATAATAATTCATAAGCTTTATTGCAGACGAATTATTGAATATTTTTTCAAGAACCACATACTCACCAGCCCCTAAGCATACCACTTCTATACCTGAACTTTTAAATTTTCCTCTTGCCTGTTTAGGTAATTCTTTCTCAACTTCTTTTATAGTTATTAGTCGACTATTTTTCTGCATTTTTTGTAATATCTCCAAGCTAGTTTCTCGTATAAAGTTTGTGTCTAGAATTATAGTGAAGTTACTAGACATTAAGGTATTCTCTAATTCCATCAATGGAAAAGTCCTCACTCTTTCTCGGGCATAGAAGATTATTTACCCGTGTATTATCTATTAGACCTTGTTTACTCCTATTCAGTATGATATCCGTCGCTCCACTTCCAACATTCAAGACAATACCATTCTCAATGGCTCTATTGCGGCCACCTCCCTTTTTAGACCTGATTTTCTCAAATTCTTCGTTACACTCCCTCAGAAGACTTTCTTTTTGTTTATTACTAATTAGCTTCAATCTGTAACAGCGCATAATAACCGCAGACGGGCTAACCTTGTATAGCTCACTGACCTTCTTGATATCAACTAGATCTTTTATATGCACACACTCTGAGAAATCCTCTTGTGGCATAAGTATCTCTTCAGCAAGCTGATACGCTTCATCATTAATATCGGAGTTATGTTTTGTGTTAAGCATCACAGGTTTATTATTTTTATGCAATAGCATACCAAGCATCAGCATAAGAATAAGGTTCTTCCTCCCCCAAGGGTCTATCATACCTTTATCATCACTTGCACGAATAAAAATATAGGGTGCTTTTTTGTGATTTATAAAAATCCCAGCAAAATCTTCTATTTGTATAGTTTGTGCACATAGACGATGATTGTACGTAGAAATAAAAATATTACGTTTATTCAATTGCCTCTCTAGGTATAGAAATGACTCCTTTTTGCCCTGTGTACTCTTTATTCTATCTGTATTTATATCCAGTTTTTCTCTTGCAATACGAGCTTTATCCTTAACACTCATACTTTTATATTTTTGCTTTAAAAATATGCCACATAAATTATTTCTATCCGGTATGCTCTTGCTGACTTCAGACTGTAGTGCAGCTATATGCCTAAGCACAATGGATATCTCACTTATATCTACAGTACCGTGACTCGCAATAGAATATTGCCTGTTCATATCAACTCCAGCAAAAGTCTTTTTTATATAGTTATCAATCTGACTTTCGATGTCATTCTTGCTCATAAATACTACTGGATAAGGGACCTTGGCTTTGATATACAGCTTTCTAAACTCCGATAGCTGCACTCTTTTGTTTTTGAGTATTTCATTGTATGGCTTTGTTTCGAATACAGTGGTGTACTGTAAGGTAATTTTAAAAATATCCAACGGAACACAAAACAACACCCCCTCTCTACTACGCACCTCAATTTGGCTCGTCATCTTACACAAACATCCTTTGCAATAATCCTTTTTAAAATTGTTTTGTTTTATCCAGCTGTTGGCGAGTGAGGGTTATTTTTTTGTCTTGTGCGAAGAGGAAAGCGGCGATTTTTTGCTGCTCTTTAATATCTAGCAAGTCTACTCTCATTGCAAGAAAGTTACTGCTGTTTAACCTAGACATAGTGCTACTTTTACTTTCCACAATCCAATTAGTCCTGCTATACACATATTTAAAAATGTATTTAATATTAAGCCCTCATTATGCTGTAGCCAAATTATATTCGAATCTTGGAAGTAAGCAGACTCACCATCACAGACAACTAATCGCCCAATTGTACTAGAAACAGAAACTAGAATATCACCCTTCTTGGGAAAAAGATATTTACTGATATACTCATCGAATAGTCTCTTATCTATAAACGCACACGGATTTCTACTAAAAGTACCAATTACGTAAAATGACACATCTCTACTCAGTTTAGTCTGGTTCTTAAAAATTCTTTTACACATTGCAACTGAGCCTATCTCCCCAAGCCTATACGCTTAAGTATTGACACACAATCCACTCCCATGATATCGTGAAGACGGTAAGTAATTCCTCTGTCGTGGGGCTCCGTATGGTTCCTCAAATATAGCGGCAGAGGTTTTATCTTGTCTATGGTATTCGTCATTTGAACAACCTTCCCTCCTCAACTGTGATAGAACGTAAAATATCTGCATACGAGCTGTCGTCATGTTCATAATCACGAAAATATGACCACGCTACCGCATCAACAACCTGCAAACCCTTCTCCTGCGACGGTTTGATGATCTCTGTTTTTATATCAAGATTATGTCGACCTGATGTTTGCCTAGTAATATAGTTTGTAAAATTTTCGTTCAAAAATTTACTTGTTTCACGACGTGATGCAACAAAACGAATCGGTTTATCAAGAGGGACCAATTTTTTACTAATCATTCGATCAAGCAAGATGTTAATAACATAGTTGTATAAAACATGCTTTTCATCGTGTAGGCGGGTGTAGACTTTTGTCTTATCAAGCCTTATTATCAAAATACTAGCATCTGATCGAACAAGTGCATTGAGTAGCCGTAGCCTAGTTTTTGGCTTCTCTTTATAACAATGCAGCATACCATGGTGATTCTTCACTTCTAGTTTGCTGAATCCTGCAAATATTTTCTTAATTATCTTATCTAGCTGCCTTGGTTCGCTTGTGAATACAAAGGCCGCTACAAAATACCGGCTTGTTTTATGCTTTGAAAAATCAAAACCAAGATCGCCACTCTCATCCATATAGACTGTTGGTGTTTTTCCCGCCATTACTTCACTCCCTCAATTCCCAACTCCTGACAAAAGACAGCGATGACTTTATCTACCCCGGCCAGCTGAGTACTGATCTGGCGGATGTCATGCGCGGCAGATGCAGGGTCAATTAGCGCCTCTTCTTCAAAGTTTATCATCTTATGCTGGTATTATATCATTCACGCCTTTCGTTATGTTCGCTTTTTTATCGTATTATGCTGTTATTTTTACATTTTGAGAAAGCTGTTGGTGCTATTTAGTTTCTTTTAGGCAGAGAAAACGTGTATGCTTGACACTCCTTCTTTTAGAGAGATACAACCAGTGCGTCGCATAACTCTAATAGTCTTCTATGCTGTTGGCATGGTTATAGCCTTTCGGGGTGTCTTTTTCTTTCTTAATGACAATAGACATATGGCCACTTCGTTTGTTTAATGATGTGTATGTGTGGTAGTGGTTAGTGTAGTGTAGGCTGCTAATTGTGGTATGAGATTACTGTGAGTAGTAATTAATGACTGCTACTGTTAGCGGTTTGTTACTGGAGGTGTAAGGATTGTGCTGTTTCGTTTATGGATGCCGGATATACCTATCTATCTTTACTAGTCACTGCCTCGTCTCGTTTACTGCGCATCCTGTTGTCTCATAGTAGCTCGTCGTAGGCAGTTTTATCCGCCATACCGCCATACCTGGTTGCTGTCATTGGGTGAGAGCTGTCTCGTAGGTGGGAGGATGCGAGGGAGATATATATGGTAGGTATTATTCAATAGTAGACGGGTTATGTGGAATACGAGGTCGCAAATGATATGTTGGTATGGTTAAGATAGTGAATTTTAGTTAAATGAGGTGTGGGTATTTTGGACAAGACGATTCGAGGCACGCTTCCATCATAGCAAAACGTACTAACCGGTTTAGTATATTAATAACAGAGCTGATTAGGTGGAGGTTGGTGAAATATTTACCTCTAGTTATCACTGGGAGTAAGTAAGTAATATGAGAGTAATATTAAGATACTACCAGGGAAGGATTAGGTAGCGCTTGCCATTGGCAATAATTTCTCATGCTATAATTAATTTATAAGACATGAGAGGCTTTTATGACAAAAAGAATACCTATTAGTACAAGCACTCTTTTATACTACATAGAACAATCCAATGTGCCAATCGGATTGCTACAAGAAAATATACCTAATTTCGACAATTTCCTTTCTGGCGAAAAATTACCAACATATACTCAAATAGAGAAAATCAGTAAACTTATAAAAATACCTGTTGGACTATTAGTATTAGATAAGACGGTAGACGTGAACACCCAAAGGTTGTCATTCCGAACCCTTAAATCTCGAGAGATAAGCATCATGAGTGCTGAACTTCGCGATACAATAATCGAAATGCAGGAGAAACAATCTTTTTTACAAAACCAAATCGATGAAGATTTAAGTATTACTAATACTCAGCTCTTCAAGACAACTGATCATCTAATAATTGCAGAACACATACGTCGCAAACTGGGTATACCTATTAATCATATTCCTGACTCAAAAGATGACCCCATTCGCTATTTTAGAGACAAAATTTCGTCTGTTGGTATATTTGTATTCTTCAATGGTAAAGTTAAAGACAATACGCATCGCCCCCTCAACCCAAATGAATTTCGAGGGTTTTCTCTTAATAATTCTAAGGCACCAATCATTTTTGTTAACCAAAAAGACAGTCGAAACGCCCAACTTTTCACTTTAATTCACGAATTAGTACGCCTGTTTATAGATAATGAGGGAATCTCCAATAAAGACGAGCAAAATGACTATAGCCACACAGGGATTGAAGCGCTCGTCAACAGGGTAACCGCCGAAATACTCGTCCCTAAACTACTATTTGAACGCGAGAATACGCTGAATATAGAAGAACTAGCAAGTAAGTACCATGTTAGCCGGTATGTAATAGCAAGGCGCTTATTGGATTCTGGTAAAATTAACAAAACTCAGTATAACAACATCATCCTATTAATGGAGTCTGAAGCACCGTCACGGAGACAATCAACTGGAGGAAGCTATAGCAACAACATAAGATTTCGTATAGATAAGACATTCTTTCATTTTGTTCATAATGCAATTATGCAAGATCAGGTCTCATATACAGAAGCATTTCGTCTAATAGGCACCGGATATAAAGGCTTCAAAATTCTAGAAAAGAGTTTAAAGTAACCATGAAAGAATATCTTCTTGATACAAACATTTACATTGATTCGTATGACAGGTATTACCGCAATGAATTCTTCCCAACTTACTGGGAACGTCTATCTGACATCCTTAACAGACATGTGCTAATTCCAAAAATTGTAAAAGATGAAATTACAAAAAGTTCATGGTTTCAAGATTGGCTAAACCAGTACTATACCGAAGGTTATTTAAACCACAAAGATTACTCTGAGCAATGGCAAACTATTTTGAATTTCGTCCAATCGTGTGGGCTTTACAAAGAAAGTGCACTGATTGACCAAGCGAAAGGATGGGTAAATGAAAGTATAGCCGATCCGTGGATTATAGCAATAGCCAAAGAAATGCACATAACTATTGTCAGCGAAGAGCAAAAAATACCAAATCTCGGTCAAGGAAATCCAGTAAAGTCGATAAGAATACCTGATATATGCGAAAAACTAGATGTTCGATGCATAACCCGAAATGAGTTCTTTAGTGAAATAGGATTGCTCATTTAGGCTGTTCGTATCTCTCAGCCATAATTATTCATACCACCCCGGTTTCATTCACACTCATATCGGTTAATTCATTTAACTGAGCACGTCTGTTGTTTAGAACTATTATTGTGATACCAGGCACAATACAGGGTAAACTACACGCGAGCAATCTCTGCATCCGAATACCTCCGCTCCAAGAGAATACCAATTTCGAGTCGCTCAGCTTTATCTATTTGTTTATATGGCTTCATACACAGCCACAGTACCAGCTGGGCTAACGCCCGGCTAGAGCTTGGGATGGTTTGTTGCAGTTTGTTTTTAAGGTTAGGGACGTTTACCAACCAAGATTGGCTAGAATGTCAAGCACGTATTGTTCAGTTTGAGATTCGATCATACTATAGATATTCTAACGAATTAAAACTAAGCAGTACACTAACTGATACTAAGTTACTAACCTAGGTCACTAGCGACTAGAGAATTTTCTCATAATTTCTGGAAATTGATCGTTAACAATCTTCTGCCATTTTGTAGTTTCATTAGGCTCACAAATTTCTTCTTTAGAATAAATTAAGAGCACTCTTGCGACATATAGTTTATCATCAAGGAAAACCACAGCTCTATTGCCCGATCCCTTTGCAGAATCCTTCGTTCCAGCAATTTTGAAATATAATTTAATGATCCGGCCCACATCTGATACATGAATTGTTTCTGCCTTATCAGTGAGAATATGTTTTTCTATATGTTCAAGCACAAATTCTATAGACTTTTGCGTAGCTTGCCACTGTCTATCACTATACGGCTTGGCTATATTTTTAATGTAATGCCTCTTTGTATAAGGATCAAATTGTACTAGGTATCGGCCGCTGGTATACATGGTCAGGATCCTCTTGAATTATAGCGTCATATGGGATTAATTCACTTGGCTCACAGTAGCGCCATGGCAATTGGCTGTGAGTGTAGTCGACTATCGTCTGTGTGTTGGCTGTTTTCCACTGAGTTGCAATTTCTCTGAGCCGCTTATCCTGCTCTTCCGAGAGTAGGTCGTTATTTACTGGGTCAAGATCTTCATTAAGACTAATCATCATTGCCCTGCCCCGAACTTTAATATCTATCTCTTCTGCATCATACATTTCATCAATAACACGGAAAAACTCGTCTGGTACTGGGCCCTGTGCAATTCTGCGGTACTGCAATCCACTTACGGAATCTAAAGTGTCGTAATACCATGAGAAATCAAGAAGATAAAGTAACTTGGCTAACTTCGTTTTAGGAATCCTACCATCACCATCCGCACTAGCGTACTTAATGAATCGACGAATCATCTCTTTATAGCGATTTTTGTCGTAATCAATGCCTGGTTCGCTCTTCATGAAAATAGTATCAAAACTAGCACCCAACTCCTCAGACAACTTTTTCGCCTCAACGACCGTTAATTCCTTCGTACCCATCTCCACCTTATCGTAGGAAGGCCGACTCATACCGAGTACATCAGCCATATATTGTTGACTAAGACCACGACTCTCACGCAGCCTTTTGATCTTACTCTTATCGCTCATAGACTTATTCTCCTACTTTTATGTTACATATTGTAGCGAATGATCTTTTCTGTGTAAATATTTTTGTTATCTATTTACATTATTAGTAAATTTATTTTACATATTTTTTTATTTCTTCTTT
>CALISR010000014.1 GCA_938041435.1 uncultured Candidatus Saccharibacteria bacterium | reverse complement strand
AGGGACTGCGTACGATGGCTAGTGCTCCCGGTGCCGGGCACAGCTTTCTGGCCGACGTCGTGCACCGTGCCACCGACTGGGGGATGATGACCAGTTTCGCGATCGGGCTGTTCATCATGCTAATAGTGCTGGTTACTGGTGTCCTGTGGCTACGGCGAGGAAGGTGTTGACATGCCCGAGCAATACTCAATCTAATTTCTAATTGCTTAACTCTCAACGCTTGGAACGGTTCGTGTAGGTTAAGGGGTATGGTGTGTCTTGATGACGTTTTATTCTATAAGCGTGAAAGGACTTCTGCAGGCTTATAGATCACAGCTCTTCTCTTAGGTCGATACGTTGCCATTTTTCAATGAATCTGCAGAGGCGGATGATACATACTAACAATACGAAACGCCCATGCTAGCCCAAGTGCGCCAACGATAATCAACACACTCATCGCTATCTCTACCTGCTTGTAATGACGCACGTGAAAGCGAGGAATAGTAGCAAGCGTCGCGACAAGGAAGCTCAGTGCTATGGTTATTGAGGCGGGAATGAATCCACGTCCAGCCTGGAAGGCAAATGCGCCCATTAAGAACGCTGCTGAGCCATAGATGATGCGCGAAATAGGCCTCCTACCACAGCCAAGCCATAGTATGCCAGCCGCAAAGCATGCTGCATCTATACTGAAAATTATGATAGCTGCCCAAACTGGATCTATTCGTGTGTAGTGAGTTGTAGGGTAATTGACTATATATGATATCGCCTCTGATATCAGCGCAACAATGACAAAAATGAGCCATAGCCATACCATCTGCTTGGTGCGACGCACTGGTATATTTTGTGGCTGCTGGACGTGGGTGGATGACGTGCTGCTCATGATCGTTCCTCTTGTGCTATATAGCTTTTTAATTTGAAGGTGGTTATATCTTTAGATATCGCAGTATTGCTCTCATTCTTACTGACGCTAGCATACTATTTATCTACATTCCACTCATTTCAGCAAACTCATAGACAAATGCCCCGCTGCTTGGTGAAAAGCAAAATACATCGTTGGTGCGATGGCTCGACGAATAGCGTGCCACGCAGCGGTTGTCGCTACTGATGGCTGCTCGAGCTTGATCACTAAACTTCTTTGGTGGAATAGTATGATTGCCAAGGATAGCGGTGTCTCGAAATACCGACTCAGGGTGAGGGAGGTTATCTCCGTAATGGTACCACCCCGAACAGCCGTGCGGGCAATCAGTAAATGGCTGCATATGCAGCAAGCGATCGCGCGTCGCTTTGTCGGTGATGGTACCAATAACCATACCATTATTGCCATCCCAGCCGTCTATCGCATACCCCGACTGATAGCTCACATCCATATGGCGAATTGCATCGTGATCGAAGCGATTATAGAAGATCGTCGTTGTGAAGCTACCAATCGTCCCCTCATATAGCCACCAGCCAATCGCAGCAACGACGAGCACGCCAAGGATAAGGATTGGTATAGAGATTTTGTCGAGGAGGAGTTTACGCATACTGTCATTGTAAACTACTATTGCAAAATATGTCAATTTATACCAAAAATACCTCTGTATGCAGAGGTATTTTGATGTGCACTGAGTGGATTAGTCAGTAACTTCCACACCCATGCTGCGAGCAGTGCCCGCCACCGTCTTGATGGCTCCTTCGAGACTGATGGCGTTGAGTTGCTCCATTTTTGCCTGAGCGATCTCCTCAAGCTGCGCTCGGGTGATCGTCCCAACCTTGTCGCTGTGTGGCTTGCTACTACCCTTCTTGATGCCGATCGCAGCACGGATCATATCATCAACGGGCTGGCCGAGGCTGCGCCATGCAAAGGTGCGGTCCTCAAACACTTGGATATGGACGATGACGTCCTTGCCCATATCTGCCTTGGTGGCGTCGTTGAATGGGTTGATGAAGTCCATCATATTCAAGCCCCACTGACCAAGTGTGCTACCAACGGGTGGTCCAGCGGTGGCACGGCCAGCTGGAATACGAAGCTTCAGGTTGCCGATAACTTTTTTTGCCATTATGTTTTCCTTTTACTCAATTACTACTGGTATTGAGTGCGTAACGTTGCTATTATAGTGGATTGCCTATACAAATGCAAACTGTGCGAGGCTTATACCTTCTTGACCTGCAGCGCATCAAGCTCAACTGGCGTGTCACGGCCAAACATGCTCACCATCACCTTGAGCTTGCCCTTGGTGGTGTCGATCTCACTCACGGTGCCATCAAAGTCTTTGAATGGCCCATCAATGATACTGACCACTTCCCCTTCGCTAAAGTCAATCTGGTGCTTGGGGTCTTCCACGCCCATGCGTTTCTTGATCTTCTTAATCTCAGCCTCGCTTACAGGGGTTGGCTCGGTGCCGCTCCCCACAAAGCCTGTGACACCAGGCGTATTGCGTACAATGTACCATGTCTCGTCGGTGAGCTTCATCTCGACCAAGACATAGCCTTGGAAAATCTTAACTTCAACGACTTTGCGCTTGCCATTTTTGATCTGGATCTGCTTCTCCTTAGGGACGATGGCATCGAAGATTTTGTCGGCCATATCAACGGCCTGAATGCGCTGGCGGATACTATCGGCTACCTTCTCTTCGTAGCCACTGTAGGTGTGAATAGCATACCATTGCCGTGTGCTGTCGTAGCGTTTTTTTGTCATTGTCTACCTCCCCAGGATAATTTGAAATAGATATTTAAATGCAGCATCGAGCAGCAAAAGCGTCGCACTAAATACTGCAATAAAGCCAAGTAGTGCACCAGACATTTTCCATGTCGTTGCGCGATCGGGCCAGCGCACCATACGGAGCTCATACCAGGCCCCAGCAAAGTAATTGCGAATCGCTGAGAATGGGCCACGGCGCTGACGCTTTGGCTTAGTTACTTTTGGTTTTTTGGCCTCGGTTTTGGCTGATGCCACAGAGGTTGTCTTTTCTTTTGACGTTTTGGTTTTGGTGGGCGTGGTGTCTTGCGCGGTGATGCGCGTCACGCGGTTGGTTGATGATTTTTTGCTTGGTTTCGCCACAGCATACTCCCCAAATTTAATAGCCTGTCTTTGCAGGCTGTCAAGCCCTAGTGTAGCGCGCTATAGCGAGGGTTGTCAAGGGTGAACCGTGGTTTTGCATTGTACTTCTGCTACTGCTCATGACAGATTTGGGTATACATACCTGTTTATTCTCCAAGGGGGCATTTACTGCGAGCTCGTATGTTTGTCGTGCGTCGTCTGCTGCGCAGCTGGCAGTGCAAAGAAGAAGGTTGAGCCATGATTAAGCTGACTGGTAAACTCGATGCGCGTACCGAGCTTGCGTGCGAGCTTGGCAGCAATGTAGAGACCAAGGCCAGTTCCGCCAGTTTCGCGAGTGCGGTAGTCTTCGCTGCGCCAGAAGCGTTCGAGGATATGTGCTTGGTCGCTCTTGCTAATGCCAATGCCCGTGTCGCGCACAGCGATGATAATGCGATTACCCTTCTTGCGCGCACTGAGGTGGACCTCTCCTTCTTTGGTGTATTTGAGGGCATTAGAGAGGAGATTTTGGATAAGCTCGCGTACATATAATGAGCTTGCGACGACATGGCCCAGCCGCGGTGATGTCTCGAGTGTGAGGGTGAGCTGCTTCTTGGCAGCCTGGGGGCGATATTGATGGTAGAGATCGTCCATAAGTGTACGGACATTAAGTAGCTCTGGCATATCAGCAGCGCCACGCTCGGCCTGTGCAAGAGTGCTGAGGTCATTGACCATCTTGGCCAAGAAGACAACTTGCTCGTGGGCTGCATCAAGGTGGTCTTTGAGCGTGTGCTGCGGCATATCGCGACGGTGAAGCATGAGCTGGATATTACTGAGTGCCCCTTCGGCTGCCGTCAAAGGAGTGCGAAGCTCATGGCTTACCACGCTGATAAACTCATCGCGCTCTTCTTCAAGCGACTTCTCTTTCGTGATGTCGCGCAGAATGAGGACGTAGCCATCGCTTGAACCGCTCATTGTATTGAGTGCACGTATTGGAGAAAATATGATACTCAGGCGGAGCATCTCACCCGATACTTCCATCCATACATCATCGCGCGTTTGCGTAACAGTTGCAGCGTGGAGCAGCTGGGTCAGATAGACTGGTTGCTTGGCGCTATCGCGCAGCGGAAGGATGGTATCGATTAGCTTGCTATGTGGGCTTGTGTTGGTATCAAGCAAATCAAGCGTTGCAGCGTTGTAGAGTTGGATAATACCCTGCTGGTCGGTTGCGATAATAGCGGTCGCGAGATTGTTGATGATCGTCAAGAGTCGATCGTGCTGCAAGGTCATTGCCTCGCGACTAGTATGCAGTGCCGAGCGGTAGAGATTGTGGCGATATGCGAGGGCAACAATCACCACACCAAGCATAAAGGCCATCAACGTTGTTGTGGTAATATCAACAATACTTTGTGGCGTCAGCCAAAATGCATCAAGTGCTGCTGTAATAAAAAGCACAAGTGCACTGAGCAGCCACCCAGAAAAGCCAGCATAAGCAAAAGCCGCCAGCATAAACAACGACCACGCACAGGTAAACGGCACTGCCACACCAGAGATACTGAGCAGATAGCTCGCAGCGAGACCATGATACAAGACGAGCTGCCACGCTCGCTGCTTATTCGTCTGCGACGGACGGAAACAGGTGTAGAGACCAAGAGCAAGCCAAGCGCTGGCCGCTGCATAGAAAGACCATTTGCCTGCCCCAGGAATGCGCTGCATTGCATCAAGACCGAGGAGTTTGCTATACGCGAAAAGTAGGAGCGGAAAGACAACACTGCTGACTCGTACAACAGTACTAGTTTGGCTATTGGTAGCGTATGGCGACACGCTTCTAGTATACCTGGAGTATGACGGTAGGCACAAGCGTTTTGTGTGATATTTGCTTATGCTATATCATTGGTGTTTCGTGCTTAAGCCGCTGCCGGTGTGATCGGTAGTGAGGATCATGCCGCTCTACCAGTCCCCAAAAGGCTGACGAGTGATTCATGTGGTGAGTGTGGCAGAGCTCGTGGATCAAAACATAATCAATTAGCTCATCGGGGAGTTTCATGAGCGCAATATTAAGGCTAATTGTGCCTGTGCTGCTGCAGCTTCCCCATCGAGTACTTGCATGGCTGAAGCGAATACGCTGGTAGGTTGAGTTAGTGTGTGCAGCAAGCTCGTGGAGGCGCTGTGGCAAGTAGGTTTTGGCCTCGCGGCGCAAGATGGTTGCAACTTCTCGTCGGATAGCGCACTGAACGGCTGGCTCGTCTATGGTGTGCTCTGGCGGGAGAGAGACGAGCAGCTTTTGCCTTGCGATGCGCACAGTGGGCCGATTGACCATTTGTGTGCGGATGATAGCGATCGAGTGATGTTTACCAATTGTCTCTCCATCTTGATAAATATGTACCGCGTGCTGGTGCAGGAGCTGGCGGAGTGCTTGGCGGTTGGTGACAATGCTGTGGCGAACGAGAAAGAGTGGTGCGTGCCGTGGGGCGCTGGCATAGAGCTGGCCATTTGGCGCGAGTCGTATTGTGATGGAACGCGCCTTGGCGCTGCGCTTAATAGCGATATCGCCAAACTCATCGTCGTGGAGCGTAGAAGACATAGATAAAAGCCTCCCTCCTTTTAACCAAGATGTTATTTTATTGCACAATGTAGCGTGCCGAGCGAATTTGTCCTCGCCGTGGGGTGCTCGACATAGCGCGCATTGGGTGACTGGCTGGTGTCGGTGGTGGCACTTGAGTGCGTTGCTTTGTTACTGGTGGAGCTGTGGCTGGTGTTTTGCTCGGCAGAGCTTCGTCCTCAGTTTGTTGATCGATCTGCTTCAAGAAGGTAAGGGCAGCATGGGACTGTGATGAATACGGGTGCTTGCCGCTGATGACAAAATAGAGCTCGCCAGCGGTAGGTTCACTAAAGCGCCGTACGTAGTAATCGAATGCCTCACGTGAGAGCCGCTGATTCTTAACACTTCGGCTTCGGGCTGTTGTTACATCCGTTTGGACCCAAATAATCACTGGCCGATACCCTTCACTCCGTGCCCAGCGGACAAATTCACTTCGGCGAGCCCGGGTATTGCTATCGCCCTCGTATATGAAAGGCTGCTTGGTTTTAGCGATCTCTTGTAGAAATGTCTTCCCTACTACTGCTGCGGCTGCATCGTCTTGGCAGTAGCCCGAGAGCTCGTTAATATCAATAAAGGGTGAGCCAAAGGCCTTGGCAAACTGAGCGGCAAAAAATGTCTTGCCGCTACCGGGCAAGCCAACCATGAGTATTGCAAAGGGCCGAACTGGAGGCGTTGGTTGCATGTATTTTATTATAGCAGACTCCGCGTGGCGTGAGGGATTTTTAGCATAAACGAATCAATAGTTACTTTGCAATAGAAAATTCTTCCGGTTTGGCTATAGATTTGATATACTGTAGATAGTAACAGAGGGGCATAGTACAACGGCTAGTATAACGGTCTCCAAAACCGTAGATTGAGGTTCGATTCCTCATGCCCCTGCCACAATAGTATTCAACCTCCCCGACGGAGGTATTTTTTGCCTAAAGGAGTGATATACTATAGGTTATGTCAGCCCATGATGCCATTACCCACCGCGTTACACGCGCCGTGCGGCAGGTTTCGCCAGCAGCTTTTGCGGAGCGTTCGGCTGCGCGCAAGATAGTGCAGCAGTTTGCCGAGCAAGCTGGCTTGATTTATTTCGGAACGATCAACCCGCGAGATGACGACTACCACCCAATCCGCGGCTACACTATGTCGACGACCCATCGCGATAGGCACTATAGCGTGGGTAATATCCGCGGCTATAATGTCACACTTGTGTCGCGGCGAGATATGGTGCGCATTGCCAATAGTCCCAAGCCTTCGCCTCAACAGTGGCTGATAGCCGCGGTAGATATGTACACACGCCGTGATGTACCGTATATGTTTATTGGTCGGCAGGGTAAGATTGCCAGCTACCCGAGCTACAAATTGCAACCACTCCGGCTCGGGATGTTTGGGCCGCAACCAGAAGAATTTATGCAGAAATATACGGTGTATGGTGAGCTCGGGCGAGCAGTTGAGATAGAACGCTACCTTACGCCTGATGTAGCATCGGTGATAGTATCGCATTTTGATGATCTCAGTATTGAGATCTCGAGCGGTGTCCTCTATACCTATGCTGCTATGGCAACGCCGACGATGGAGCTGCTTGACCGGATGGTTTCTGATGGTCTCTGGCTAGCAGCGACATTCGACGTGTTTGCCGAGCAGCTTGCCGCTGCGCAAGCTGAGCGCCATACCACCATTCACCAGGGTTATCGCCATAGATAGTCTTAGATGATGAAACCTAATAGATAGTTCCCATACCCCTTCCCCTCTTCTGCTTCCCTTAAAAAATACAGTAAGAGCTAATGCTGCTCAAAACGCGGCCGTCTACGCAAATGATTAAGAATTTACTAGGTTTAGTGGCAATCCTTTAGAAACGTCACCCCAATAAAATAGTGAGTAAAAACTGACGCAGAAAAACAGAGACTACAGGTAGTAACATGGAAACAATCGATCATAGAACCGCACCGGTCGCTACACTAACTCTCGCAATTGATTGCTGGCACAAAAAACAGCATTCGTGACTGAATGCTGTTTTTGGTTGTTATTGCAATAAGACTAGCCTTTGCGCGGCTTGACCTCGTTACGGCCGAGCGATTTCTTCGTCTCGGTGTAGGTAGCGTGCCGGCGAGCGATTGGGTCATACTTACGCAGAACAAGCTTATCTGGAGTATTCATCGTGTTCTTACGTGTTACGTAGGTACGGTGTTTAGTGAGATTGCTCACGAGAGCAATAATCTTTCGCTTGGTATTGTTCTTCTTTGCCATTTCTTTACTCGTTAGATTTTATAAAACATCTTGGTTGATTATAGCATAGCCCATGGTGTAATGCTAGTGGCGATGAGGATTTGCTATTCAGTAGCAGTATAGGCTGCCCAGTTGGCCTGCTCGTCAGCACTGAGCGCTTGGGCCTCGGCGATAACCGTAGCAAGCTGTGAACTACTCACTGTGAAGGTTTCGCCACTGTCAATGTTATCACGCTGCCCCATTAAGGCTACCAAGCGATTCTCGGCATATGCAGCCTGCGCAGGGTTAAGCTGCTGAGCTTGATGATGACTCTTGATGAAGCGCCGCGCCAAAAGCGACTGTGAGTCGCCATCTTGGGCAGTGAGCGTAATTGGCTTTTGCTCTAATGTGGTAGCTTGTTGGTTCTTCTTCTCAGAATGAGCTGGAGTGTGCTGCGCTTGCGATTGACTAGAGATAGTTGCTGGGCGGTTAGCTTGCTTCTTGTCTGTATTGCCGCGATTATCACGTTGCCGCTGCGGCTGTGGAGCAGTTTGCGCAGGGCGGTGCGGAGCTTCTTGTGGTTGCTGAGCTGGGATCATTGCCACGACATATGCAAGTGGCACTGTAATGAGCAGCAGGACAATTGCCGCGAGACCAGTTGCATATTGACGAAGTGCGCTCGATGGAGCGGGTGCGTGATGGCGAGTGAGTGTAACGAGTGCCCATAGTTTGCTCGTGAGCGCGAGGCTACCAGCGATCGGAAGATAGAGTGGCAGGAGCCATAGATCGCGCGGGTGATGCTTAAGGTGTGGAATATTGCGCACGGCCTGCCATATAAGCCAGCCAAGCACAAGCCCAAGGATCGTTACACTGCTCCAGAGCGTTGCAATAGTCGCTGTTCCAGACAGAGTGCTGTATACGTTGTTGACGAGCGTGCTACTAAGCACGATCAGCGCCCCAAGATAGAGCAAGCTCGCAAAGCAAAAGCCAATGTGCGTAAGCCAGACAAGTAGCCCTGCTTGCCAGATACGTGCGTGCTGATGCCAGAGTTGCCAATAGGCGGCGCGACTCAACTGGGTATAACTACTTGCAATCCGGTAGAGCTCTGCCGGGTGGTTGATCTGCGTGAGAGCACTGTGCTGGTAGGCTGCATGGTGTTGTGGAGGCAGAGACAGCGCAATACTTGATGGATGATGCGCGGCACATGGCTGCACCTCTACACTGCTCTGTGTAACGTGCTTAAGCAGCTCAAGCCGAATGGCAAAGGTGTCACTCGTTATAGCATAAGCCTGGCCGCGGCGGCTCTGCATGGGCAAAATAACACGCTGCTGCATATCGAGGAGCCAACTGCCGATTCGCTGAGAGAGCGTCGCTCCACCAGTATATTGTTGGCGGCCACTGACGAGCCCAATAGTTGGCTCGGCAAAGGGTAAAAGGAGGTTAATTGTCGATGTTGTCCAGCGCGCACGCGGGGTTGTGACAATCACAAGGCTCACACGCCGCACTTTTTCGATTAGCGAGGCAAGCTGCGCATCATAGCTCATCATCTCAGGCTGCTCGACTACCGTTGTTGCATATTCTTTGGCGATTGCTCGAAGAGATTGGTGGGCGTGCGAAGCGTCGTTAATCGAGACGAGTAGCTGCGTTGGCTTGCTATGCTCTTTGATGCTAGCGAGGCAGCTCTCGAAGACTTCTGGGTCTTCATCCTCAGCAACGACTAAGACTGCGTATTTTTTGCGAAGGGTTGCAGTGTAGGTTTTATTCTTGCGAGCACTCGCCACGCGGAGCCACCAACTCAGGACGATCATGAGAAATATCACCCCTCCAATCCACCAACGATACCTGTCGATTACTTCCATACACTGTATAAAACCAGCCATTGCCATAGACTCCTCTTTATTTAATGGTTATCCTTATTCTAACACGAAACTTTATCGTACAAACACTCTATCGACAAGAGATCGCTCGAACGATAGACAATATGTATTGTAGCCACGAATACCCCCATTTGTCAATAGATTCTAGGAGAATTATGTATACATGTACTATAACCTCCCCGATTACGACATTGAGTATAGCGCAAAAAAGCCTAGTTATAGATGTTATATGAGGTAGGCTGACCACTGGTAAAACCTTGCACGCTCTATTAGACGAAGCAGTGAAGAGTAGGGGTAAGTGTGCTAGCGAAACGAGCGTATCAAGAACCAAATCAGTAAGGCTTGCTGGTACGTACCTCGTATGGTAGAATACCAAGTAATGCCGCGATAGCTCAGTTGGTAGAGCGCATCCATGGTAAGGATGAGGTCTCGGGTTCAAGCCCCGATCGTGGCTCCATGGCTGAATTTGTTGATCACCCCATTGCTGGGGTGATCTTTGTTGTTGACTGGTAGTGAGGATAGTGAGGACGTTTTTTCGCTCGCTGAAATATATGGCGAGAAGCCCCCTTCCTTGCCGAGTACCATCAGAAACGAGTTTAGACCGGCCGGCAGTGACGTGGTAGCCGATAGACACGACCCGTTGGGGTTGGTGCTTGGTGACGGCCTCGCTGTGGAGGTGTAACTTCGGCTAAGCCATAAGCTGCCGCTGTAGTTATTGGATAGTCGTCTCTATAAGACTCAATTGATGATCGTGGAGTGCAGTATAGGCCAAGTGGATAGTCACACCGTGTGATTGACCGAGGCCTACCACCGAGAGAATTCGATCTATTATAGGAGCGAGTAGTAAATATGCTAATAAAGTCGATTTGCTCTTCCCTTATGGTGGACGACATTAGTGAGTTATCTGGCTTATACTGAGCGTATAGCAGTGAGCTGGGCGCATTGTGGAGTATTTCCAACTCCATAGCTAGACAACCAAGTGCATTGCGGATAGCGAGGATTTTATCACGGCCATGAGTGATTTCTTTGGCATGGAGAGGGCTTTTTGCAGACCCGCTCATCCCTATCTCGCGACCCCATTGCACGGTAAATGGTGTGAGGTCGCGGGCAAGTTGCTCGACGTGGTTGGCTATTTTGTCGCGCCGTTTAGTGTCTACCTCGCTATCCTTTCGCACAACAAGGGATGGAAAAAGTGGTATAAGAGGATGCCTGTGGAGCTCTTCCTCTGATATTGGCCACTCGGTTGGCTGGTAATCTTCTCGTACGTGACGAGCCTGTGGCGGCCTATCGAGCGTAGCAGCAATAAGAATATGATCGAAATACTTTTTTGTCATAGAGTGCAGTATATCGCAAAAGTCCTTTTATTAACAGAGGTACGCTGCATAATTGTAAGAGATTGTATGATTTGTGTTTTTCGCACTTTGACATTGGCAAAAAATTTGCTATACTAATTCACAGTTAGTTCATTTTATTTGCCGGAGTCGTCTAGTGGCAATGACAGGAGACTGTAAATCTCCCGCTTTTTAGCTTCGTAGGTTCGAGTCCTACCTCCGGTACCATTTCTGCCGCTTTAGCTCAGCTGGTCAGAGCAACTGTTTTGTAAACAGTAGGTCTACGGTTCGAATCCGTAAAGCGGCTCCATACGTATATAGCGAAGACTTTCTTAAGGAGGAGGTCTTTTTTGTTTTTTGCAATTACGTAGTAGCTGTAATTGGTGAGGACATATTCCCTACTCTCTGCATGGACGCACAAAGAATAATGTTGGAAGTGTGGTAATTCTGTGTATGTGTAGTGAGGATAGTGATATATCAGGCTTACGCAGCGAGAACCCCCGCCCTGAGAATGTAAATAAGGCAGCATACATACTGCTGCCTTATTATTGTACTTAGCCTTTATCTACCTTATACCGCTGGCGCTACATCGTAATGCGGCGTGGCGTGCTGCGCTGGATGCGATTGGCGGGCATTGGGGCTCGTGCTGGTGGATGAACAGCAACGGACTGTCGACTATATGCGGCATTTGGCTGCGGCTGCGGAGGTGCTTGAGTATACGCTGGCGCTGCTGGAGCAGGCAATGCAGCCGGTGGATGGTAATACGCCGTTGAAGGTTGGTGTTCTACCTGCTGAGACGGCACAGTAATGCGTTGCTGGGGTTGCTGGCGAGGCTCTGGTTGTGCTCGGTGCTGCTGCTGCGGTGATTGCGCAGAGGTAGGCTGGGGCTGCATCTTGGTCCGAATGCGCTGAGCTTTTTTGTGGTCGCCAGCTCGTTCGTAACCTTCGGCCAGGAGCTGATATGTTTGGGTACCAGGCTCTAGCTTGGCAGCTCGCTCAAGTGACTCTAACATTTTCTTACTATGACCGAGCTTTTCCTGCACCTTAGCATAGGCAATATGTCTGGCAGCGAGCTTGTCCTCCATTGCCAGTGCTTGTTCAAAGGCGAGAGCAGCTTTGTCGTAGCGCTTGGTTTCGTAATAGATGAGGCCAACGTTATGCAAGCTCGAAGCGCTTGGCTCGAGGCTTTGAGCGATCTCAAAACACTCAATCGCGTCATCAAATGCCTTCTGCTTAGCGTATAAAATACCGAGGCGGTTATACGCGGTTGCATTACGCTCATCTACCCGCAGAATCGTGAGCAGTGCCTTCTCGGCACGGAGATAGCGTCGATCGCGGAGTGACTCCTGAGCTACCTCCCACAGGCGATCAAGCTTACCCGAGAGGCGCATTGGCAATTGTGAAGTGGTCTCGGCAACTGATTGCTGCTGCCACAAGGCAAAGGCACCAGCGCAGGCTACCAATAATAATCCATACATAGTTATAGTATACCACATGCCAGTAGCTGAATCCGCACGCTGGCATTGGCAGTAATGCGCTCGTGTGCGCGTGCGATATGTTCTGCCTGGGTAAGCAGCTGCTGCGATGGTTGCGTCCGAAGTGTATGCCATATAATGTGCAACACGCACTCAAGTAAGAGCAATGCCCGAGCTCGATCGTGGCTATAGCGCTGCCCAATCACGATGCGTTGACGGGTAGCACCAGTGATATACTGACGCGCGTCGGTCATTGCCAGAGCAATAGTGCGAAACTCCTCATCATTAGCAGCCAAGCGTGCGATCGTTGCAGGTTGCTGCTGCGCAATAAACTGTAGCTGAGCGCGGCGCGTCGGATCACTAATGCCAAGTTGATCAAGCTGATTGGCTGTTTGAGCTCGCTGAGGTGGAATAATGTGGACGGTTTGGACGCGTGAGCGAATTGTTGCCAGCAAGCGTTGGGGTCGATGGCTGGTGAGGACGAGATGAAGCGCGTGGGGCGGCTCTTCGAGGAGCTTAAGGAAGGCATTTTGGGCGGCAGGTGTCATCCGGTCGGCATCATCGATAATGACAAATTGCCGAGCTGTTGCTTTGCCCTGGGTGAGTGTGTGAAGCGAGCGGATGTCATCAACACGAATTGCCCCACGTTGCTGGTCATCATGGCCCTGGCTGGTATGAGGCCGGAGGATAAGTGCGGTGCGGCTCGCAACCTGCCGTGCCGCGGTCATAAGCCCAAGCCCAGGCGCACCAACAAGAAGCAATGACTGTGGTGGCTGCTGCGCTAGCTGGGCAAGACGCTGCTCGGTGCGGGGGTTATAAACGAGCGATGACATCGGCTCCCTCAGGAAAGAGTGCTATAAAGGCTGTTGGCGGTGGTGCAACAAACGTCTGGCGCAGGCCAGCACGAGTCGTGATTTCGAGCTGGTAGGCGTGCAGAAGGAGGCGCTCCCCTGCCGACCCATAGACGCGATCACCAACAATTGGTGCGCCAATATATGCCAGATGGACACGCAGCTGATGTGTTCGGCCAGTGCGGGGGCGCAGAACGAGCAGGCTCATACTGGGCTGCGTGGCGAGTACTTTGTAGATTGTTTGGGCAGATTTGCCGCGTGGATCAGCTCGAAAGGTGCTTGGTGCGGCCGGGTTGCGCCCCAGCGGGACATCGATCTTGGCTTGCTGCTGACGGGGTTGCCCTGCCACAACTGCTAGATATGTCTTCTTAGCGTGGCGCTCGGCAAATTGCTTCTTAAGCCGCTGGAAGGCCTCAGGCGTACGTGCACCAATCATTACCCCGCTGGTGTCGCGGTCGAGCCGATGGACAATCCCCGGCCGATTTGTCTCCAGTCCAACCGATGTATAACGCCGAAAAAAGTCCGCTACCGTAAACTCATCATTGAGTGCACCCTTACTATGCGTCAGGATACCAGCTGGCTTATTGATAACAATCACGTCATCATCGATGTAGAGGATCGGGAGGGTTTTGTCGCTATGGTCGGCCATATCAGGTAGGTTGATGGCGATACTATCGGTCTCTGCGACCAATTGGCGTGGCTGACAGACGACTCTATCGTTGACAGCGACGTGGCCAGCCTTGATGTGTTTTTGCCAAGTGGAGCGACTGGTCTCGGGATGGCGCGTTGCAAGCAGGCTATCAAGGCGCTGGGTGGTGCGCTGCTGCTGAAAAAGGTAGACGTCCTTACCCTTGAACGGCAGGCCGTAGGTCGCGATGTCACTGAGTGGGTTGGGGAGAATCTCCCCTGTTGCGTCACTTTTTGCGGTGTAGATCTGCTGCATGATGTAGGGTGTATGATCCTCCGCTGTGTCGTCGATGAGCAAAAAGTACTGCCGGCGGTCGAAGCGAAAACGCACCAGCTGGTTGATAGGCTGTGGGTGGCTACTGGCGATTTGGTCGATGTGACGCGGGACATTATCGTCAGTTGCTTGACGAAACTGCCGTAAGATAGCAAGGAGGTCGCTTGATGTGATTTTCATACAATGACTCCATCTCGCACTATACTCATGATGTACTCCGCAAGCCAACCGCCTTTTGTACGCGGAGGAGCGTGATGCTAGCGACCTCATTCATTGCTCGCTCAGAGCGCTCGAGAGTAGCAAGCAGTGTCTCGTCGGAGATGCCTGCGAGCCGCGCTTGAAAATCAGTGAGGAAAGCAGCCACCGCCTCAGCTACTGCACGCTTGAGTGGACCATATTGGGTCTGCCCTACCCACTCAGCATTCACCTCGGCTTGCGGGCGATTGGTCAAGATTGCAAGCAGTTGAAGTAGATTCGTAATGCCTGGCTGGCGTTGCCAGTCGAAGTTGATAACACCAAGCGAGTCTGTCGTGGCAGCCATGATCTTTTTGCGCGCTTGGGCGGGGGTATCAGCAAGGTTAATCTTGGACTTTTGGTCGGTTGAACTCTTACTCATCTTCTTTTCTGGGTTCGTCAGGCTGCGAATGCGTAGACCGGTGTCGCGCTGGATGAAGGCGGTTTGCTTGGCAGTTGGCTCTGGAATAGTGAAAAGCTCGCCGAACTTATGATTCATGCGCAGTGCAATATCACGGGTAATCTCCAGGTGCTGGAACTGATCCTCACCGACTGGTACCCATCGGGCGTTGTAAAGAAGGATATCAGCTGCCATTAGGACAGGGTAATTAAAGAGCCCAACGGTGACATTATTGTTGGTATCAGCTGATTTTTCTTTAAACTGCGTCATGCGGCTCATCTCGCCAAAGCCAGTAAAGCAATCCAAAATCCATGTGAGTTCACTGTGTGCTGGGATGAAGCTCTGCCGGTAGAGAAACGTATGCTCGTCGGTGATGTCAAGCCCTGCTGCAATGAAGTACTTGAGGTTTGTTAGCGTATTCTCGTAAAGTGTCGTGTGGTCAATTGGCGTGGTAAAGCTGTGGAGGTCGGGCACAAACATATTGAGCTGGTAGCGCCCAGCGTAGCGCTGCTGCAGCTGTACCATTGGCACAAAAGCACCAAGATAATTGCCAAGCGTTGGCTCTTCATTGCTACGAATTCCGGTGAGGATAACTTCTTTGGACATATACGTAGTATAGCATTTTCGGTGGCGAGTTTGAATAAGCGGTCAGAACATGCAGTATATGAGGTACTATACGAAACGATATCATTGACATAGCGTAGCGTTTCTGGTTAGCTAGATAGTAAGGATTCGTTTCGAACAATCGAGACGAGAGGAGTTAAGAAAGACGACGGGAGAACGCCACGAACGACACTCATAATGTACTGTGTATTGATTTGCTAATGTCAAGAAAAATCTAAGGAGCACCATGCTAAAAACCATCAAAACGAAAAAAAATACGACAAAATACACTCTTGTTGCGCTGGTGGCAGGCTTTGCGCTGCTGAGCGTGGGGTCGAGTTATATTCACGCACGATCTGCTCAGAAACTCAGCAATAGCAATCTATCTAACATTACTGCCAACACCAATACTGATGGATTCCAGCAATCAAACCACTACAATACGCCAAAAGGCTTCATGAATGACATCCAGACGATCTTCAAAGGAACGGATGACTACTATCACCTTTACTACTTGCTCAACAAAAACTACAAGTCGAGCAATGATGGCACTGAGTGGTACCATATTCGCACGAAGGATTGGGAGCACTTTGAAGATCTTGGTGTGGCGATTCCTAAGTTTGTCAACGGCTGGTCGGCAGTTGCCTCGGGCTCGGTGTATCAGAACAGCAATGGATTTTTCCGTGACTTACCCAAAACGGCAATAATTGCCTACTTTACGAGCTATACTGAGACTGGCCAACACCAATATGCGGCATATTCGCTCGATGATGGTCGCACCTACCACCCGTATAATCACAGCCAGCCAGTCATGAAGGCAGAGTCCAAAGAGCAGAACTTCCGCGACCCACACGTCTGGTACAATGAATCTACCAAGAAGCTAATGATGTATCTGGCTGAGGGCGATAAGGTTGGTATCTACTCAAGTACTGACGGAAAAAAGTGGGAATACCAGGGCGCAACCATGCTCAACAGTAGCACACTTGACGGCAAAGATCTTGGCCTTATCGAGTGCCCTAACCTCAAGAGCTTTTATGATCCACAAACAAAGACTACCAAGCACGCTCTGCTTTTTGGAGCTAATGGCTATCAATATGGTTCGACAACAGGTAGCTACTACATGATTGGCCACCTCGAAGCCAATGGTAACTTTGTCGCCGAGCAGCAACCAGAGCGGCTTGACTACGGAACGGATTATTACGGTGCTAATTACTACCAAGAAAGCCCAACACGCGTTAAGAGTATTGGCTGGATGGGCAACTGGGAGTACTCACAAGGACAGATTCTGAAGGATGACGGTCAAGAGGCGAAGCATATCGGCTCGATGAGCTCAACCCATTCCCTCTCGATGACCCAAAAGGATGGAAAGTATGTCGTGCGGTCGCGCTTGATCAATAACAATGCGCGCACCAGCGGCCTCCGCACAAAGCAATCGGCCCGAACGTCTAAGATTGCACCTGATGGCTACCACAAAGAATTACTCAAAGTTAATCGCAAAGCTTCGCAAGAGATTAGCCTTCACTTTGCAAACAATACGGCCAATACGAAGGGCCACGTTCGGGTCTTTATCAATCAAAACGACAGTCGCGTGAGTGTTGACCTTAACACCGAGACTGGCACCTACGAAGTGAAGCGTAATAGCTCGAAGATCACTGGTGAAGCGAAAAATAAGTACGAGAAGGCGTATGCAGTATATAATGATTGGCAAAATCGCCAGCGCTACTTTGTCTATCTCGTTGCCGACAAAGGGAGCCTTGAGATTGCTATGCCAGATGGGCAGATCTATTCGCTGATGAAACTATCAAGTGATCCAACCATGCAAGTTGTGGTGGAGTCAAGTACTGACAATAGCGTATCGGCGACGCTATGTGACTTCCGAAACAAAACACGGTAATATAACACAAGAAGGGCTTCTTCTCTAACAGACAATAAAGCTCCCTGACTGTAGAAGGGAGCTTTATTATAATCAAGGAACGGTGTAGTAGTATGCAGCACTGTATCATACCATATAGGAATAGCGAGCTTATTGTTCGAGGTGTTTGGCAATAAGTTTGGCATAGCGTTTGCGAATCTCGTGGCCAGTGATAGCCGTCTCGATCACGACATTGCGACGCCGGCGCTGGATTGCCTTGAAGTGCTTTGGTATCATCACTGCATCGAGTGTGCCGTAGAGAATCGTTATCGGTAGCGGCGGTAGATTACAGGCATCACCGAGCGAGGTTTGGAGCAAAATGCTGTTGCGCGCTGTCTTGGCATATGGCGAAAACCCTTCACGGCTAATATGAAAATTCTTCTGCGTCCGCTTGTACTGATTGACTGCGCCAATGAGCTTTGGTGACGCGTTGATCGCCTTAAGAAATCCTTTGCCAATTGTCTTGAGTAGTGCCTCGCGTAGTGGGCGCTTAGCAATATCACTTGGTAGATAGATCGGTGGTGAGCACAGCACAAGCTGCTGCACACGGCGAGGAAACAGCTTGGTGTATTCGATTGCGACTAGTGTACCAAGTGAATGCCCGCACAAGATCACCTGGCGCAGCGGCGCAGCATGGCGAATCGTTTTGCGCAGGGCACGCGCATGGTCGGTCAGGGTATAATCGGGCCAGGCAGGCTTGCGCGATTGACCAAAACCCAGTAAATCGACCGCCAAGACCGGCTGGTCGCCAAGCTGATTCAGTACATCCTGCCAAATATTATGATTTACCCCAATACCGTGAATAAGCACAATAACTGGCCGAGATGTGTCGTGCCAATCGCCAAACACCTGGGTGTGCAGCGGATACGCCAGGCCAAATAGTTCGTGAAGTTTGTCGTACATACTTAGTATATTATTGTACCATCTTTTGATTGAACTGCGATGACGATATACGCTATACTAAAAACACCAGTAATCAAGGAGAGAAACAATGTGCATGCTACCTAAAAAAGATTACGTATCATACTGGAATACAAGTATAGATCAGCGAATCATCAGTCCTGTGCATGAGGAAAATCCTTGCTCAAGTGAGAACACACCGGGGATTGTTCAGGTTGGGTCGAGCGGTCGGTATGGAATTGATCTCGTAGGCGTGGGGATCGAGGCTGCTATTATCGCGATGCTCGTTGGTCTTGTGCTCCTTCTGAGGTTTCGCTATAAGCCACAGACGACGGAGGGCCGGCGATGGCGCCGAGCTGGTTGCTGGACGTTATCGGCCTTTGCAATCCTATTCGTCTCTGGTGTTGGGCTTGTCACAATGCACCGACTTGGTGTGTTTGGCATGATATAACATACGAGAGGTCGATGATACTGCGAAGTTTTTAAGCATTTTAGCTTTGTAGGGTTATGGGCCATATATGCATAGTCAATAATGGCGTTATTGGTATTAAATCACGATCGTGATTAAGTAGCTACTCCTGACATCATCCCAGAAACCAGCAAAAGGCACACATAAGCAATATAAATATAGATTGATGAAACTCAAAATACCCTGCCATATTGACAGGGTATTTGTGAAACACAGGCAAGAATGCTTAACGCTTCGAGTATTGCTCGCGTTTGCGGGCGCTGCGTAAACCGTATTTTTTGCGCTCTTTTTCGCGTGGGTCGCGGCGCAAGAATTCGGCCTTTTTGAGTGTACCACGCAGGTCTGGTGCACCAACGGTAATCGCTTTGGCGATTGCCATCTTGATAGCATCAACCTGACCGCTGAGGCCACCACCCTTCACCAGGACGGTGACGTCAAACTCTTTTTGCTTGCCAACCAAGGCTAGTGGGTCGGTCACTTCAGCTAGCAGTGTCTTGTTACCCGACAAGTAGTCAAGCGCCGACTTGCCATTGATCGTCACATTCCCCTTGCCTTTGACCAGTCGAGCGCGGGCAGTAGCGCTTTTGCGCCGGCCAAGACCATAGTCGTATGTTGCTTGTGCCATTTATTGTACCTCTACTTTCTCTGGTTGCTGTGCGGTGTGGGTGTGCTCTTCGCCAGCAAAGACGCGGAGACGAGCCAGGCGATCTGCTGCAAGCTTGTTCTTGGGCAACATGCCCTTCACAGCAGCAGTAATGATACGCTCTGGTGCGTTTTCGCGCACTTCTTTGAGCTGAGCGTCTTTGATGCCACCAGGGAAACCACTGTGGTGGTAGTAGATTTTGTCTGTCTCTTTCTTGCCAGTCACAACAGCCTTAGCCGCGTTGATAACGACAACGTAGTCACCTCCATCGACGTGCGGCGTGTAAGTTGGCTTGTATTTGCCGACCAAGTACTGCGCAATGGTTGTCGCAGTGCGGCCAAGTGGTGCTTGGCTCGCGTCGATCAAAATCCAGCGCCGGCTAACATCGGCTGGTTTCTGCGAAAATGTTTTGTGAGCCATAACTATTTCGCCTCCTTTGTGGTTGCCTCGGGCTTAGGCATTGGCTTGAGCTCGTCAACAAACTCAATCACTGCCATCTGCGCACCATCGCCACGGCGCAGGCGTGTCCGATACACACGCACGTGGCCGCTTGGCCGATGGCCGAGTTGCGGGGCAATCTGGTCAACCAATTTGATTGCCGCAGCTTGTGTGCTGAGTCCAGCAATGACAGCGCGGCGATGAGCGAGGTCACCCTTCTTAGCTTTGGTAATGAGCTTTTCGATGTAGCGCACCAACTCCTTGGCCTTTGGCAGCGTTGTTTCGATTCGCTCCTCAACAACCAAGCTGGTTGCTAGGCCTTTGAGCAGGGCTCGACGTTGATCGCGTTCGCGGCCGAGCTTGCGCCCTTTGTATCCGTGTCGATGCATTTAGAGCTCCAATTCTGCTAGTTTATCTTTTACTTCGTCGAGGGCTTTGCTGCCAAAGCCTTTGAGCTCGCGCAGGTCCTGCTCCGTCAAAGTGACGAGGTCGTGAACGGTGCGGATCTCATTGTTGATGAGCGCGTTTGCGGTGCGGGCACTGAGGCCAAGGTCTTCGATCGAGGTATTTAGCTCGTTATCTTCCTCAGCAGTCTGGGTGCCAAGCGCTGGTGCCGATACAACAGTTGTGCTACCAGCCAGAGCGGTGTATTGATTGACCAAAATCGCCGCAGCTTGCTCGAAGGCATCGCGTGGCGTCAAGCTACCGTCAGTCTCGACGGTCATCTCAAGCCGCTCCAGGTTGGTTTCTTGACCAACACGAGTTGGATCTACCTTAAAACGCACTCGAGTCACGGGGCTAAACTGTGCATCCATGGCGATCATGTCGCTGTGCAATCGGTTAGCGCTCGACTCTTCGATCGGGTAGTACCCCCGACCAGCCTCGGCCACCAGATCAATGACGACATTCGCCTGTGGGTCATCAATCGTGCAGATGACGTGCTCAGGGTTGATGACCTCAACTTCGGCATTGGTCGCAATATCCCCAGCGGTTACTGCACCAGCACCTTGCTTCTCAAGACGCAGCTCGACTGGCTCATCGCTGTGAACAACCAAGTCGACACCCTTGAGGTTGAGCATGATGTCAGTAACATCCTCTTTAACGCCAGGTACAGTGGTAAACTCATGCGTCGCACCCTGCATCCGGAAAGCCGTAAAGGCCCCACCGCGAATACTGCTCAGTAGTACCCGGCGCAAGCTGTTGCCCAGCGTATTGCCGTAGCTGGCGTGCAATGGCTCAATGACAAATGTGCTGCTGTGCGGTCCATTGTCATCGATGCGCGCCAACGCCGGATCGTGAATTAATTTAGACATGTACAAAATTCTCCTTACCCTTGTTAGCGTGAGTAATACTCAACAATCAGCTGCTCGTTGATGCCAGCTTCAGCTTCTTCGCGCTTTGGCTCGCCCGATACTTCGATCTTGAGTTTTTTGATATCGCTCTTAAGCCAACTCAGTGGTGGTTGGGAGGTGTTGCCGTAGATGTCGTCAATTGCAGTAAAGTAGCCAGACTTTGCACTCTTTGGCCGAACGGTAATAACATCCCCTGCCTTGAGGCGGATTGATGGAATATCGACGCGGCGACCATTAAGCTCAAAGTGACCGTGACTCACCAGCTGGCGGGCCTGGCGACGACTTGTCGCAAAGCCAGCACGGTATACAGCGTTGTCGAGCCGGAGCTCGAGGAAGCGGAGCAAGTTCTCGCCACTCAGGCCTGGCTTGCGAGTTGCTTCGTTCATCAGCTTAGCAAACTGCTTCTCCAGTAGGCCATACATGCGGCGCACCTTCTGCTTTTCGCGCAGCTGGGTTGCGTACATGCTTGGCTTGCTCTGACGGCCATGAGCGTGCTCGCCCGGAATACCGCTTTTGCGCGCCAAAATCTTGTGTGCTTTAGGGTGAAGCGCTACGCCTTCGCGACGGCTCTGCTTCACGATTGGGCTTCTATCTCGTGCCATTTACGCCCTCCTTGCCTTTCGTGGGCGAACGCCACCATGTGGCACACCCGTTACATCTTTGATGCTATTGACGGCAATGTCGAAGCCGGCCATTGCGCGGATTGCCGCATCACGGCCGAGCCCAACACCCTTGACAAATACGTCAACAGTGCGGATGCCGTAGCTACTCTTGGCAGCTTCTGCGGCTTTTTCTGCAGCAATCTGTGCTGCATAGGCTGTGCCTTTCTTACTTCCACGAAAACCACATGCACCAGCGCTGGCAGCGGTCAAGACGTTGCCCTTGCTATCTGCAAATGTGACGATAGTGTTGTTAAAGGTTGCCTGTACATGCAGCTGACCAGATGGGACTGATCGGCGCTGCTTTTTCTTGGTGGATTTTGCTTGTGCCATATCTCGTCCTTTCTCCTACGTCTTACTTGCTGCCTTTGGCTGTGCTCCGCCGACGGCGATCGCCTTACCCTTGCGAGTTCGTGCGTTCGTTCGAGTGCGCTGACCGCGTGTTGGCAAACCATTTTTGTGCCTCAAGCCGCGGTATGCACCAATGTCTTTAAGGCGTTTAATATTGTTGGTCACCAGGCGTTGCAGATCGCCTTCAGTGACATAATCTTTGTCGATAATGTCGCGAAGTTTCTGCTCCTCAGCCTCGGTGAGATCTTTCACCCGAGTGGTCGGCTCAATTTTTGCCGCCGCAAGGATGTCTCGAGCAAGCGTGCGCCCAATACCATGGATGTAGGTAAGAGCAATGTGCACTTGCTTGTCTGATGGGATAACTACCCCAGCAATTCGAGCCATGCTTAACCCTGCCTTTGCTTATTCTTAGGTTTTTTCTTGTTGATGACACGGAGTCGGCCTTTGCGCCGGACCAGCTGATCATCGGGGCTGATCTTTTTGACACTCGCACGAACTTTCATGAGCGTACAAATCTCCCTACAGGAAAAACCTGCTGTTACTGAGAACAGCGGTGATATCAGGCCGCTGCTCTACGTTATTAAACGCGTGCGCGGAAGACGATTCTGCCCTTCGTGAGATCGTAAGGGGTTAACTCGACTTCCACGGTATCGCCTGGGACCAAACGGATGTGATGCTTGCGCATCTTGCCGCTGATGTGAGCGATAATGCTTAGGCCGTTCTCTAATTCTACCTTAAATTGCGTATTAGGCAGTGCTTCCACTACCTTGCCGCGCAATTTGATAACTTCTTTCGAACTTGCCATAGATATA
This sequence comes from uncultured Candidatus Saccharibacteria bacterium, assembly GCA_938041435.1. Lineage (GTDB taxonomy): Bacteria > Patescibacteriota > Saccharimonadia > Saccharimonadales > Saccharimonadaceae > Saccharimonas. Next base: position 138,936 of record CALISR010000014.1, on the reverse strand, counting down.
CAGCTTCGTATTATACGCTATTTCTCTGTAGGAGTAAAGAGGAGTAGCCAGCTTTTTGCATTATTTATTGTGAGATTATGGATGGCCCTATTCTTACATCAGAATGGAGTCGTAAGAGAGATAGCTCTACTTCTAAAAGTAGCACTCTCTAGGCTTTCATGGATATATAGGCTTAAAAGCTCACCATTATTCAACAGCCTCTATCCCGCTACGGTTCTGCATCCTCCCCTTCTATATGAATTGCAATAATGAGGCGCTATGCCACTCATAGCGCACGTTCTAAAGACTCATGAACGAATTATTATGGAATACGGAACCGTATCAAAAATACCGCCACAGATGAAGGTGGCGGTATTTTTGCGAAATATATTAGTGATAGCTTATGCCTTTGCGGTAGTACGCCGCCGGCCGAGTAAGCCACGCTTCTTTGGCTTAGTATCAAGGTCATCGACCGAGAAGTCGTCATATGTTACCATCAGCGCTCGTGAGTTAATCTGACGGAGTGTCTCAAGGCCAACAGTCACAACGATAAGCAAGCTCGTACCGCCAATTGCCATGTTATTAGCATTAATGCCAAGCTGCGCAAAGACGTAGTCGATCGCAAACGGAATGATGGCGATGAGCCCCAGAGCAAGCGACCCAAACAGGTTGAGCCGATTGACGGTGCGTGACAGATACTTCTCAGTGGTAGGGCCAGGGCGAATCCCTTCAATGAAGCCACCTTGGTTTTCAAGACTCTCCGTAATTTCGCTCGCATTAAAGACGATACCGGTGTAGAAGTAGGTAAAAGCAATGACGAGTAAGAAGTAGATCGATGGGTAGATAAGCACTGTCAGGCCACCGGTGGCGTATGTTTGAGCGGTCGGTGCCTGGAACCATTGGATAAGGTTATTTGCTAATTGCTGGTTTGCACCAGGTGTTGCATGTAATAATTGCCCTACGAAAGCTGGTAAGCTGAGGAATGCCACTGCAAAGATAACTGGTACCACACCCGCAGCGATGAGCTTGATAGGCAAGATACTCTTAATGCCACCATACGAGCTATTGCCGCCAACCCGCTTGGCATAATTGATCGTGACAATGCGCTGTGCTTCGTTAATCTTAACGAGGAGATAAAGTAGGATGAGGCCGATCGTCCCAAGGACAACTACTGTCCAGAAGGTTGTCGGGTTAACGGGTAGTGAGAACCAGCCAAAGACGCTGAGCGAACCATTCTGAGTATTAAAGAGCGATGAGTAGATTGACCCAAAGGTGGTTGGTAGCTGACTGATGACACTAGCGAAGATGAGTAGGCTAATACCATTACCAACGCCCTGCTCTGTCATCAGCTCACCGAGCCACATCAAGAGTAGCGAGCCAGCAGTGAGCGCCGTTACCGCGACAATCCACTCATGGAGGGAGCCAGCCACTGTACCAGTTGTGCTCCCAGCCAGGACCGATTGGCGCAGGAAATAGATGATACCGATCGATTGAGCAATCGCCAGCGGCACACTAGCAATACGCGTCCACTGGTTGATCTTGCGTCGGCCCGACTCACCATCTTTGTGCATCTCCTCAAGGCTTGGGATAGCTTTGGTAAGGAGCTGGGTAATAATGCTGGCGTTAATAAACGGCCCAAGACCGATCAAAACAATAGACAGCTGGGCCAATGCTCCACCAGTCAGGATGTTTAAGAAACCACCAAAGTCACTCGCCGATACGACGTTCTGTATAATATCCTTAAGTCGGCTTGGTTCGGCCAACGGCACTGGCACGTGCGCCAAGAAACGATAGGCGACGATGAGCCCCAGCACGATACCAAGACGTTTTTGCATGTCTTTATTTTTGAGCGATCGAAGAATAATCTTCCAGTTCATATGTTGTCCCTTTTGCCACTAACTACTAAACGCTATATCTAGTACAGTATACACGAATTGCTCCAGAAGCGAAAGAGCCAGTTGTCAATCCGGCTTTAAGCTCAAAAATATGCGAGAGATTCGTGCTTTTGTAGCTGATGTTTGGATGCAGACTAATGGCAGCTCATAACAAATAGCGCACGATGTATATTCTCATGATATAATGCTAGATGTATTATTAATTTACTCTGATAATTTAGCTTGTTTCGATCTTGCTAAAGTTACAGAGTTGCACATAAAAGGAGGAGCAATGGCTCAAAACAACCAAGGGCTCAAGATTCGGATTCGCCTCAAGGCATACGACCACAAGGTGATCGACCAATCAGCCAAGCAAATTATCGACACCGCTCTGCGCACTGGCGCAAACGTCGCAGGTCCTGTGCCACTACCAACGCGGCGCAGCAGCTACACAGTAGTAAAAAGTCCGCACGTATACAAGACTGGCGGTGAGACATTCGAGATGCGTGTCCACAAGCGCTTGATTGACATCACCAATGCTACACCCAAGACAATCGACAACCTCCACAACCTTAGCTTGCCAGCTGGCGTGGATGTCGAGATCCGGATGTAGCACCGCTATACGCTGATTAATCAAAAAAGAGTGATAGCAACTATCACTCTTTTTAATCTTATATTGCTTACATATTTTTATCAGGTGTATTGTGATGTCTCATTTCCTTTGCTGCCCCTTCCTGTATGAGATCGTTATAGTCGAGTAGTACTGGTTGCATGGTGTTATAGATCGTTTTTGCAATTGCTTGATGATGACCCTCAATTGTCATGTGGGTATTAAAAATAGCATTCTTGAGGAGCGAAACCTTCGCTACATTCATAACCATTTGTGGATCTATTTGGCGGCATGCTTTGATAAGATCCTCACTACTCACTATCGGTTTTTTATCATCAAATCGTTTAATGATCTGCCGCGTTATCCACTGATGAAACTGCTCTGCTGTCTTTGTCTCATTATTAATCCGCCACAGCACTGCCTGCCGAGCAATCTTAAATACCTCAGGGGGTACTCCTTCATTTGCAAGCTTTTGTAATCCCTGCCACAGTTTTTTCTCAAACAGTGGCATATTGTCATCCTCGACAATATAATGAATCATAAATCGATATGATTGCCCAGTTTCACGAATAAACATATTAAACAATCGGCAATATTTTGCTACACATTGCGCTTGGTATAGTGGATGGTCTTTGAATGAATCGTCAAACCACTTCGACACCGTAAATAACACCAATATGCATTCTGTAAGCATCCGAATGCTTATCTCCATGAGTGGATTCTGTACGGAGTTGAGGCGAAATCCGTGAATACCAATTGTGTATGATGAGTCCCCGCCCTGGAGGAACTTTGCTGAATCCCGGGGCACAATAATTGACCCGTAGCGACCTTGCTGCGTTATGGTCTTGAGACGGCTCAGCTGATAGAGCGGAAATTGCTGCCCAACCGCGGCACCATCACAAGCTTGCTCAATCGCCTGCAGAATTACCGTCTCATCCCAATCAGGCGCGTGCATATTAGCAGTGATAACAATGTCACTGTTAGCTAGTGTATAAAGCATCCCATAAAATCGCTGCACATCTCTTAGTGATATATCAGTTGCTGATTGAGTACGCTGTGCGAGCTTTGGCCGTCCAAACATCTGGTACTGATTGTCGCTCATCAGTGCAGCATCAATATCATGCTCTTCCTTAGCAAGCTCGGCAAGCGTGCGCTTTTTAGCAGTCTGGAAGGCACTGCGTGTGATACGTGTTTGATAGAGGCTGTGTATCATGTGACCCAGCTTTGTAGCAAACTGCGGTGCGCTCTCTGCCTGAAGTGAATAAGCCACAAAATGCTGCAGCCGATCTTGGTAGATACACGCTGACGCGCCAATGTGGTTATCATTCATGGTTTGGGTCAGGACGTGCTGGACGATACGTGGTGCTTCGTAGATGCGAGCGTCACCAGCGTACTCATACCCTGCCCGCACGGCAATGGTAGTTTGAATCGTTGCTGCATCAGGAGTGTCGACCAGCCAGACAGGCAAACCCTGCGTGGTGGTATGCTTCGTGATAGTATAGTTCATAGCGGTATCATACCATCTTTTGTGTAAAAAACAAAAATACCTCCCCTGTGGGAGGTATTTTGTGAGTTTGCGAGTACTGTGCAAACTACTTGACGATGTTGGTCACAACACCGGCACCGACTGTACGGCCACCTTCGCGGATAGCGAAGTCTTGACCCTTGTCCATAGCGATTGGGGCGTTCAAGGTCACCTTAAAGGTTACTTGGTCGCCTGGCATCACCATTTCCTTGTCGGCAGGGAGCTCAATCTCACCAGTCACGTCCGTTGTGCGGAAGTAGAACTGTGGCTTGTAGCCCTTGCTAAATGGTGTGTGGCGGCCACCCTCTTCCTTCTTAAGGATGTAGACTTCCGCCTCAAACTCGGTGTGTGGGGTGAGTGTGCCTGGAGCGACAATCACCTGACCGCGCTCGATCTGGGTGCGCTCGATACCGCGCAGCAACAGACCAGCGTTGTCACCTGCCTGACCTTGGTCGAGGCTCTTCTTGAAGGCTTCAACACCAGTCACGACAGAGGTCTGAGTTGGCTTAAGACCAACAATCTCTACTGGATCGTTGATCTTGATGACACCCTGCTCGATACGACCGGTTGCAACTGTACCACGACCCTTGATCGAGAAGACATCCTCGATTGGCATCAAGAATGGCTTATCGAGGTCGCGCTGAGGCAACTCGAAGTAGTCGTCCATAGCAGCCACCAGCTCCATTACGGCGTCCTCTGCCTCAGTATCGCCCTCGAGCGCCTTGGTAGCAGAACCCTTGATGATTGGTGCGTTGTCGCCATCGTAGCCGTTCTTGGTGAGCAGCTCGCGGACGTCCATCTCAACCAACTCAACCAACTCTGGGTCGGCCAAGTCCATCTTGTTGAGGAAGACGACGATCTTTGGCACACCAACCTGGTGAGCAAGCAGCACGTGCTCGCGTGTCTGTGGCAATGGACCGTCGTTGGCGGCAACCACCAGCACAGCACCGTCAATCTGAGCGGCACCAGTAATCATGTTCTTGACGTAGTCGGCGTGACCTGGCATGTCAACGTGCGCGTAGTGGCGCTTCTCCGACTCGTATTCCTGGTGGGAGCTGGCGATGGTAATACCGCGTTGCTTCTCCTCAGGAGCGTTGTCGATGTCTTCGTAGTTGCGAGGCTTGTTTACATCGCTTGGAAGACGCTTTGCCAACACGTGAGTGATGGCAGCCGTTAACGTTGTTTTACCGTGGTCGACGTGACCCATAGTACCAACGTTAATGTGTGGCTTACTTCGATCGAAATCTGCCATGTAGGTAAGTACTCCTTACTTATGTTAATATTTGGTACGACGCGAGCTACTTGCCGGAGTAGAGACACTACGACAAAACGCGTCGCGCGTTAGGATTTATTATAGGGTGCGGTGGCAAAAAAGTAAAGTAGCTAGTCCCACCAAACATACCACTGTCGACTGCCGTATACCTGATTTGCCAAAGCTTCGAAGGTCTCCGACCCTTGGTAGACTGCGTCGCCATATGAGAAATAGAAGAGTTCAACGGCAACCGCCTTAGCATCGGCATCGGTCTGTGGTGGACGCTCGACGTAATATTCAACAGTATCATGGCTGATAGCGGCAGGCACAGCACCGTACTTCTCATACCAATAGCGCGATACCGCCACCTGGATGGCTGGCTCGGGACAATCATTCCAGCCACCCATGCAGAGGTAGGCTAATGCCTCATAAGGTGCTGTAGTTGGTAGTTTGATAATAATAACCGGATTGTCGCTATCTGCCTGGAATGGGCTGATGAAGTCAACTGTAGTAGGGTCATCGTCATCAGGCGACGCCGAGAAGTCCGGCGCAAAATAGTCATCCACAGTAGAGATCTGCTGATCCTTTTTCGCCGTTTCAGCTGGCAGCTCCTGTGCGATTCGAGCAAAGAAGGCTGGTACATCAATTGCCTGCGATGCTTCCATGATGTGCTGCACAAGCTCGGGGACCGTCTGGACGCCAGCGTTCTCTAGGCCTTCTGCTATCTCATCTAGGATGAGGTCATCGAGCGTTACGATCACTGGTGTAAATCCCTCGCGTTTACCCTGCTCGTGTAACTGTAGATAGTGCTGCGTTGCACTAACGACTTCGCATTCTACGTAGTCGATGCCGCTCCCGGCAAAGAGTGTTTTGAATCGCTGCATTGTATCTGACATACTATTCCTCCTTAGGCGCATTATAGCATAGAGGGATGTATCAATTATTACTGAGTGCGGCGAAGAAGGCGCGAACTTTTGGCTGTGCGGAGTGATTGATGACCTGCGCTGGTGTGCCATCTTCAATAATCTTACCCCCGTCAAGGAAGACAATCCGCGATGCGACATCGCGCGCAAACGACATCTCGTGTGTGACGACGATCATTGTGATCCCTGTTTCGGCAAGGTGCTTAATGACCGCTAGTACCTCATCGACCATCTCGGGGTCGAGTGCACTCGTTGGCTCATCAAAGAGCAAGACTTTTGGCTGCATTGCCAAGGCACGGGCAATCGCTACCCGCTGCTTTTGCCCACCCGAGAGATGACTCGGGTATTCTTGGGCTTTGGCGCGAAGGCCAACCATATCAAGCATTTGGAGTGCCTGACGCTTAGCTTTGGCTCTCGATAGTTTGCGCACCTTGAGTGGTGCAAGCATGATATTTTCGAGCACGGTCATGTGCGGAAAGAGGTTAAACTGCTGGAAGACCATGCCAAGCTCAGTCCGGGCTTTGTTGAGGTCGGTCGCTGGATTGGTCATATCAATACCATCAACCCATACTTCCCCGCTTGTCGGCGTCTCAATCATATTAATACAGCGAAGCAGCGTGCTTTTGCCACCACCACTCGAGCCCAAGAGAACGACAACCTCTCCCCGCTTGATTGTCAGGTCAATACCGCGCAAGACATAATTGTTGCCATAGTGCTTGCGGAGCTGCTTGATATTAATCATGCGCTTTAAGCCTCCTCTCTACTCGATTCATTACCCACGTAAATAGCGTGGTGAGGGCAAGGTAAATCATTGCAGCAGCAAAGAGCGATTCAAAGGCGGTGGCCGTTTGGAAGCGGATATTATCAGCACCACGCATTAGATCATTCATACCAATCCAGCCAACGACCGATGTCTCCTTAAGGAGCGAAATCCCTTCGCTGATCAGTGACGGCAATGAATGCTTGAGTGCTTGAGGCAAGATGATATAACGCATGGTTTGCCAGCGACTCAAGCCAAGCGAGCGCGCCGCTTCGACTTGTCCGTTGTCGATACTTTCGATCCCGCCGCGAATAATCTCAGCAATGTACGCACCACTGTTGATACCAAAGGCAAGGCTTGCAATCCACAGTTTTGGCACCCCACGGTACGAGCCAAATACCACGTAATACATAATAAGCAGTTGCACTAAAGCAGGTGTACCGCGAATGACCGTGGTATAGGTATGAGCCAAGCTCACCCATGGCCGCCAGCGCTGGAGGCGATGTAGCTTGCATGTGCGAAATGGCTGCCAAGCAGACTGCTGCATCAGAGCGACAACCAGGCCAATCACAAGCCCAATGATTGTCGAGAAGACGGTGAGCAGGATGGTCACTTCTAGGCCGCGCCACAAGAAAAGATAGCGCTCGTCGCCAAAGAGGATATCCCACACATTCATGGTCGCGCTACTCCAAAGTGTTTTTTGACGAGTTTCTCATAGCGGCCATCACGCTTCATTGCGGCAATGCTGGCGTTTACCTCAGCGAGTAGTTTGCTATTACCCTTTTTGATAGCAATGGCGTAGTCTTCGCGTGAGAGGTTGCGCGGCAAGGCAACGAGCTGTGGGTTCGTGGCGAGGTATTGCTGAGCTGGCCCATCATCCATAATAGCAGCGTCGATCCGCCGACTACTGAGCTCTTGCACGACGCTAGCTGTCGATTGGAGTTGTACCACGTGCGCCCCACGAATCTTGTGTGCCAGTGTATCGGCTGTGGTGCCAAGCTGCACACCGATTCTCCTGCCAATGAGGTCATCACTGGTGGCAATTGTTGAGCCAGTTTTTGGTACAATTATCTTTTGCGCTGCAGTATAGTACGTGTGCGAAAACTCAGCATTCTTACGCCGATCTGGCGTGACAGTCATACCAGCTGCAATGAGGTCGATTCGCCCAGCCTGTAGTGCTGGCAAGAGGCCATCAAAGGCGATCTCCTCAATTTGTAACGAACGGTTTGTGTCCTTAGCAATCTCCCGCACAAGGTCAATATCAAAGCCAACGATCTCCTGCCCCTGCTTATATTCAAACGGCTTAAAGCCAGGATCGGTGCCCAGCACGAGTGTTTTTTCCAGACCGCTACCGGCAGTCTTGGTGGTAGAGGCTGCTGGGCTCAGCTCGACATCCCAATACATATACCCTAACAAAATTACTACCATAGCAGCGAAGCCCAGCCATGTAAGCCGTGTCAGTCTGCGTTGCCGACGAGTCGATTGCGCCATGAATATAAGTATAAGCGCTTTGCTAGACGGATGCAAGTACTTGTATTGTTCTATTTACCGCGTTATGATAAGAATACAAAAGCAACACACAAGGAGGCACCTTATGAGTAGTCTTACAAAATACAATCCATTTGAGGAATTGCGCGCATTGCAGCGGCAGCTGTTTGACAATCCCTTTACCACGACACTCAGCCAAGCTGTCGCAACTGACGTCTACACAGTGGATAATACACTGGTTGTTGAAGCACACGTGCCGAACTTTGCTGAGGAAGACCTCGATGTAAGCCTTGACAATGGTGCGCTCGTCATCCGCGGCGAACGGCACGAAAAAACCGAGGACAAACAGCGCAACTACGTTGTTCGTGAGAGCAGCACAAGCTTCTGTCGTCGTGTACAGGTACCAGATGGTAGCGATGCCAAGCAGATTAAGGCCCATCTAGAGGACGGCATCTTGAGGGTAACGGTACCACTCAAGCCACTACCTGCGCCGCAAAAAATTGCCGTCAAGAAAATAGCCAAGCACGACAAGAAAACGAAAAAGTAGTACGAGCCATAGCCTTGCACCAACAAAAGCCGGCATATATGCCGGCTTTTGCGCACTATTCACCATTTCTCGCGCTGAGACAAAATAATAAAACACCCCTTAATAGAGGTGTTTTATAGAGATGATATAAGAAGACTTACTTACTGCGCTTCTCAATAATCTCCTGCGCGACGTTTGGTGGAACTTCCTCATAATGGGCAAGCTCCATCGTGCTAGCAGCTCGGCCCTGCGACATCGAGCGGATGTCGCTGGTGTAGCCAAACATGTTTGCTAGTGGCACAATAGCCTTGACGAGCTTCGCGCCGCCCATCAAGTCTTCCATTGCCTCAATGCGGCCCCGGCGGCTATTGAGGTCGCCAATGATATCACCCATGAATTCCTCAGGTGTTGTTACCTCAACCTTCATCACTGGCTCAAGCAAGACTGGGTTGGCCTTCTTGATACCTTCGCGGGCAGCCAGGTGAGCAGCCAGATTGAAGGCGAGCTCGCTTGAGTCGACATCGTGGTAACTTCCGTCGTACAAGGTTGCCTTGACGTCGACAACTGGATAGCCAGCGATCACACCACCATCGAGTGTCTCCTTAATACCCTTCTGCACAGCTGGGCGGTACTCTTGTGGCACCACACCACCCTTGATTTCGTCGAAGAATTCATAGCCTTTGCCTGGCTCATTCGGCTCAAAGCGCACCCAAACATCACCGTATTGGCCACGGCCACCAGACTGCTTGGCATGCTTACCCTGCGCTTCAGCCGTGCCCTTGATGGTCTCGCGGTAGGCCACTTGCGGCTCACCAACATTGGCCTCAACGTTAAACTCGCGCTTCATGCGATCGATCAAAATCTCTAGGTGAAGCTCACCCATACCGCTCATGATAGTTTGGCCTGTCTCTTCATCGGTGTAGACGCGGAAGGTTGGATCTTCTTCAGCCAGGCGCTGCAAGGCAATACCCATCTTCTCTTGGTCGGCCTTAGTCTTGGGCTCCACCGCGATCGATACTGGTGGCTCGGGGAAGCTAATCGCCTCAAGAGCAATCGGATGCGCTTGCTCGCACAAGGTATGGCCCGTGTAGGTACCCTTCAGGCCCACCACGGCAGCGATGTCACCAGCGCCCACGCTGTCGATCTCTTCGCGCTTGTCGGCGTGCATCCGGACGATGCGCCCCACACGCTCCTTCTCACCTGTCGTTGTGTTGAGGACGTAGCTACCGGCAGTCAAGCGACCACTGTAGACACGGATGAAGATTAACTTACCAACAAATGGGTCGGCAGCCAGCTTGAAGGCCAGTGCGGTCATTGGCTGCTTATCATCAGGTGTGCGGCTTACTTCATCGCCAGTCTTGGGGTTCTTACCCCAGATCTCACCAACATCGAGTGGGCTTGGCAGGTAATCTACCATCAGGTCAAGCACCTTCTCGACGATCACACCACGGCCATCGCCACCTGTTACCAAGAAGAAGTCACCAGCCAAAACGCGCTGACGCAGTGCTGCCTTGAGCTCGTCAACAGTAATAGCATCCTCACCTTCGTCGAGGAACTTCATCATCAGGTCGTCATCGGCCTCAACAGCGTTCTCAACGAGCAGACTGCGAGCTCGCTTTGCCTTGTCGAGCATATCAGCTGGGATCTCGCCCACCTTAAGCTCGTGGTCGGTGTAGTCATCATAGGTGTAGGCTTTCATGTCGATAAGATCAACCACACCACAGACATCCTTCTCAAAGCCAATTGGCAAGTGGATTGGGAAGGCCTGCTTGCTGAGGCGATTATGGATTGACTCGATCGACTTGTAGAAGTCACCACCAGTCTGGTTGATCTTGTTCACGAAGCAGATACGTGGCACACCGTATTTGTTGGCCTGACGCCATACGGTCTCACTCTGGGCTTCTACCCCCATCTTGCCATCAAAGACGGTCACTGCGCCGTCGAGTACACGCAGGCTACGCTCCACCTCGGCGGTAAAGTCGATGTGCCCAGGGGTATCAATGATGTTAATCTTGTGACCCTTCCAGAAGCAGGTCACCGCTGCAGAAGTAATAGTAATACCACGCTCTTTTTCTTGGCTCATCCAGTCGGTGGTAGCACCGTCACCATCGCCTTTCACTTCGCCAATCTTGTGGTTGATACCGGTGCGGTACAAAATACCTTCTGTCGTCGTCGTCTTACCGGCGTCGATATGGGCAATAATACCAATGTTACGAAAGTCCTTCAGAGGGACATTCTTGGGGGTTGCCATAGGGGGCTCCTTCTCTCCTTACGTGTTTTTTAGCATGAGTAATACAACTCTCAACGATTGATTATAGCATGGATTGAATGTGGGCGGTAGAGTAATTATCACCCCTGATGAGTCCATCTACTCCTGCTAGCCAGGGAGCCGTTCGCCGTTTTTTGACCACACCCCGTAACGATCTGGCGCGGTGGTACGCATTGCTTGAGGCACGGCATCGTATTCACCTGGTGGTAGGCCGCTTGTGTTGACATAGAGCAGCTTATATTCGGTCTGCTGAGCATTGGTGACGTACAGGTAGGTGTTGCTAGTTGCATCAGTGGTACTACCCTGTGTGACGCTGGGGAGCGTGGTAATGTAGGTTGGTACTAATTGACGCAAGAATGTGGCGCTATCGCGGCGCTGGTAGGTGGGGGTGGTACTACCAGCAGTTTTAGCAACCGGGTATGCACCATTTTTGGTGTAGTAGCGATCAAGCGCTTGACGCATTGCTGTGAGGTCAGCCACGCGAGTCCGCCCCTGTGCACCGGCTTGGATACGTTGATACGAGACGAGTGTCAACGTAGCAAGGATGGCGATAATAACGATCACAACTAGCAGCTCTACCACAGTGTAGCCAATCTGTTTTTTTTGCGTCAACCGATTCTTCATAGCGCTCATGCTTTGCATTATACGAAGTGCAGTACGTTTGCGCAAGAGCCATTGCTGCTAACCTAGCTGGCAGTGTATAATGGCACTATGCAACCACGTGGATCATCCCCTTCACCTCAGTACCGGCACTCACGCTTGACGCCGCGAGGGCTAGCGATTCGCTTTGCTTTGGCTGGTTTGGCAGTTGTTGCTATCGCAGCAGGGGTTATTTATCTCGCAGCTCGACCGCACAAAGCCGAGAACACCGAGCAACACACCGAGGCAAAGACTGGCCCACGCGAGCAGCTCACCGCTACCAAGACACTCGAGCGTGCCAAGAAGTACTTTAAGGGCACAGAAGCCGTTAAGTCATCGCTGTCAACACCGGTCAAGGCCGAGGGCTCTCGCTTTTATTCTATCGCTACTGATCCAAGCAAAACGAAGAGTGCTGCCGCCACCCTGCCCAAGGCTGAGGCCAAGCGCAATGTCACGGCTCTGGAGCACATGCTCGACTACGATCAATTTACGCGCTATGTTGTGCAAGATGGCGATAAAGACGGCTCATACCTTGCAGACTTTACGCGGAGCAATGGCGACGTAACCTGCCAGATTAGCAACGCCCCACTCGACCCAAACGACCCGAAGAACAAAGAAACTCGCTTTGTTGAGTTCAAATGCCTCGACGCCGCCGACTACAAAGATCTTGCCAAGCAGCAAGCTCCTCTCTACAATGCCTACTCGCCTGCCGCAAGCTCGAGCTACAACGTCGGCATTGTCGGCACAATGACGGTGCGCGAGAGCAAGCTTGCGGGCTACCGCCTGGCAGAGATACCACTGGGCGGCGTGCAGCCTGAGTCGCACCTCTTTAATTCGCAAGGGACGGCGCTGTTTTATCAATCGAGTGATGGCCGCTGGGTCTTCTTCCAGATTCGCCAAAACGATATGCTCTCCTGTGACGTCTATAAGGCTCAACTCCGCAACGCTAAGAAAGTCGACCTGCGGCAAATCTACGAAGGCGACAAATGCCGCGACCTCAGCAAAGGCGAAGTAGTGACAGTAGAGATGCCGAAGTATCGGTAGAGTGTTGATCGAAGATCCTATCGGTAGGTATTATCGAACACGATAACCTTGCTATTTCTGCATGATATGTATTAAACTACCCTATAACTGGTAAATATTTTACGGAGCAATAATGAGTGTAGTAACAATGAAACAAGAAGGTGACTATATGATACAGTTCGCCTACCTCCTTGGCAAGCATAAACAAGAAGTTGTTGCATATTTCGATAAGACTTCTGATTTTCTATGGTGGGATGCGATTAAGACAGATGATCCACCCGTAGAATTATTGAGAGTGCTGTGTTGGTTTGACGATTCAACAATTGCTGTACTAGATTGGCACGATGATATTCTTATTTCTTTTACATTTGATCTTGCACCAGAAAACGTGAGACCTGGCGAGGATTATGACAGTCTAGATGATGATGGATTTAATATATACTGCCCGATTAGTTTAATGACATATGCTTCTAGGTTAGATACGGCCGAGAAAATCATTGACACATATGGTCCCCCAGACCTCCTCATGGAAGATAATAATGGCGCAAAGAGTCTTTACTATATAATTCTGCACGATAAATACGTTTGTTTTCATTTTAATAAATTTGGTGTCATGTGGCTGCTACAGACAGGTCTGGTTGAATATTGTAAGGAGCTCTCAAGGAGTTGTTAGTAGTGTATGAAAATTGTAAATAAAATACTCACAGTCCCGGATCAAATTCGTTTCAAGTTAAACAGTTTAGACCTGTCGATCCTTGAATCTCGTGGAATCCCCTTCTTAAGCGGCGCAGATGTATTTACTCCACTGCCAACGCTTATCATCACAGGAGATTACCTCAAGTTTGGGATACTCGATACAATGGACTACCTTGCTATCAAACTGTCTAGTCATCATATTGTAAGGATTATAAATGCTAACAACGCAGCACCAGAGATATTTGTAAATTCCTCTTTACTGCAATACGTGCAGACATTTACGCAGTTTGCACGAGACCTCCCCTACAATCCTGACGGGGCATGGGACAATATCGAGTCTCTTGCGCGGTCGGCTAATAAACTAAGAAGCTTAGTCAAAAATATCGACCCAAAGGCAATAGAATCTGGCACATATTGGAGTGAGGTTTGTGATGATATAACCGTTGGGAATTGGAGTGAGTAGCGCTATATAGCCACTGATTTATTGTATAATCAAAACTAGTAAATCAAACTAGTAAATCAACTAAGCAATTTTGCAGAGGAAATATGGAAACACAACTAGAAGGCCCTATTACAAAATATATTGATCTAATCGGAAGAGGAATTGACGGTATACAGGATCAGGTCGATGAAGCAACGAATGGCTTAGCAGGTGAGCCATTAATCGAAGATATCGATGAAAGCTTCCTCGGCGTTGGTTCGACCGAATCGTACTGGTCGTACTATAGCGCAGGCCTCGAACTGCAGTGGTGTAACGATATCCTCGTCCTTCTTTCTCTTTACCTACAGGATGACAGTCTTTATGAGGAGCCCTACATTCCACTGTCTTACAAATTACTACCATCACTCTCAAACACGGCATCGATACAGGAAGTCATTAACACACTCGGAGATCCGGAGTTTGAGGGAGGACTGTGGGGGCGAAAGAATTTACGATATAGACTAGATACAGACAAATTTATTGTTTTTCGATTCAACGACAAAGGCACCCTATGGGCAGTTAAAATTGGCCTATATCGTATCTTGCAAAGTCACAAGCCAGTTTAGATTAACATCAAAGACCAGCAAAAACTCGTCTTATCCTGACGAGTTTTTGTTTTATTCGCATTGCTAATTACAATATCTGCCACCAGTGTTGTTTTGTCCTAGGTTTTGGACGACGCTGATCCACAACATGAAGACCCACTGGCCCTTCAATAACTCGCCAATTGACATAACTTTTCGGTCGTGGAGCAAACTCTCTGCCAAGAATTGTTTTCGTCGACTCTACCAGCTTATCTTCAGGCATCGCAAGCGCTTCCTCCTTGCTTATGCGTGGATAATACAAATCGTAGCCATACGTGAAATGATCGTCAATCCGTGTCGCTATTTTCGATAGGCGATCTCGTATCCGTTGCATCCGCCCAGTAGGGGCGGCTTCGCCTGTACTCTCTACTGTAGCAGCTACTTCTTTATCTTGTTGGCTCACTTTCTCGTCAGCTGAACCGGACTGAACTGATTGTTGAGAAAAACGTTCATACATACTACATCTGTTATACCACATATTTACAATAATTGTCGAATAGTACGTACCAACTCACCACCCCTCCAACATAAAAAGCAGGCCCCGTATACTGTAAGATGTACTACCAATTTACAGAAAGGAGACCTGCTATGGCCTATACTGTAAGCCTCTGAGCGAAAAGAGAAAGGCGTTTTGCCTTTATCTTTTTTGAGGAGGTGCCGCAGTATACCTTAAGTATTCTACCAATCCTAACCTACCAAAAGCGAGAGCTACTGCTATGCGTCTGTTAGTTGTAGACCAGCTACCTGTCATGGTCGTTGCCAGAAAGTGTGGTGTCCATCGCAGCACCATTTGGCGCTGGAAGCAGAAATGGAATGCTCTCAATCGGTATGTCCAGATGGACAATGGCAACCGTCCGAACAGGCAAGTCAAGACAAGGAGCGGTATCTCTTGCTTTCGGTTAGCTGCTTGTCGTTGGAATATACCAACCGATTCGTCTCGTCCACACACAAGTCCTCGCGCAATCTCGGACACCATAGTGCGTACTGTGTTAGCAGTGCGCACGCAGCTGCAGCGCTGTGCTGAGGTGGTATGGCACTATGTGACGCATACGCTAGGAATGACTGTCAGTTTGTCTCGTGTTCGCCGCATTCTTCGCCGCCATCACTGCTTCGACGACGCTAGAAAGCCACGGATTAGAAGAAATAATCCACATCGACCAAGAGCGATCGCCCCAGGCAAGCTTGTCCAAATAGACACGATCCACCATGTCGATCCACACACTGGCAAGCGGTTGTATTACGACACGGTTATTGACCTCTTTAGCCGTCTTGCCTACGCTGAGTCACACACCAGTTTGCGCCCTGGGATCGCTGCGGCAGTCGTCCTAAGAGCACAGGAGAAATGGCGTAGCTATGGCT
Organism: uncultured Candidatus Saccharibacteria bacterium; assembly: GCA_938041435.1. Lineage (GTDB taxonomy): Bacteria > Patescibacteriota > Saccharimonadia > Saccharimonadales > Saccharimonadaceae > Saccharimonas. The sequence continues at coordinate 122,948 of CALISR010000014.1, read as the reverse complement.
TTACAACAATCTCTTTGGTGCAGTGCGACAACGGGCCAGAGTTTGGAAGATACTTCGCGCAAGAGCTAAAACGAGCCGGTATCCAGCTACGCCATAGTCGCCTCGGCAGACCGAACGACAACGCCCACATTGAACGATTTAACCGCACGCTGCAAGAGGAATGTATTGGCCATGTCTGGCGGAGACACATCTCACTTGGCTGCCAGCGTCAAACCCTTGCTTGTTATATTGACTTCTACAACAGCAAGCGCATACACTTAGGCATACAGCTGCGGACACCTGCTGGGATGTTGCAAAGGTAGGGAGATTTGTACGATAGTATTAAGACCGTCTATAAAACAAGAGCCCCACTCTCTCAAGTGGGGTTCTTTACTATAGGTTAGCTATTCCCTACAGCTCATCAGTCGCAATTGTCACTTCTAGCTCAGCTTCTTCAGCCTGGGCTTCGGCGACAAACTCATCCTCCGGAGAGTCATTCTCCTCGAGCGGCAGGGGGTGCGCACCCGTACCAACCGGTACTTTGTTACCGATGATGACGTTCTCCTTAAGACCCTTCAGGTGGTCGGCGCGGCCACTGGTGGCAGCGTTGATCAGCACGCGAGTCGTGTCTTGGAACGACGCAGCAGACAGCCAGCTATCACTCCAGATACTCACCTTGGTGATACCAAGCAGCAACTGTACATACTGGGCTGGTGTTTTGCCCTGGGCAACGAGTTCCTTGTTGGCATCAACCACTGATGCCTTGGAGATGATGTCGCCCATGACGAAGGTGCTGTCGCCTGGATCATCAATCTGCACCCGGCTGAACATCTGCCGGACGATGATCTCAAGGTGCTTGCCAGCCACATCCTGGCCCTGCGCAGCATAGATACGAAGCACTTCGTTGATGATGTAGCGCTGAGTTGCCTCTGTACCCTTAAGGCGCATGAGGTCGTGCAGGTTGAGCGAACCAAGTGTCAGGCGATCGCCTGGCTCGACCATATCGCCTGGCTTGACGACGAGGTACATCGTGCCAGGGATTTCGTAGCGGACTGGTGCTGTCGCATTGCCTGTGAGGACAAGCGAGTCACCAGTAGACTCAACCACTCCATCAAACGGTGCAGTAAGTGGCTGCGTGCCATCGTCGAATGACGCAATGACATCGCCAACCTTGACCTTACTGCCCGATTGCACCATCACCATACGGCCATCGAGTGGCATGCGCTCTACCTTACCTGCTTGCGGCGTGACCTGTACAACGTACTTCTTGCCATCCTCCCAGATATCGACCAAACCAGCGACTTCTGTGACGTAGGCCTGACCCTTCGGGTTGCGCGCCTCAAAGAGCTCCTCGACACGTGGCAGACCCTGGGTGATGTCTGACCCACCAACACCAGAGCTGTGGAAGGTATTAAGCGTCAGCTGCGTACCTGGCTCGCCGACCGACTGAGCAGCAATGACACCAACTGGCTGCGAACCATCGACGAGTTGGCCAGTTGCCATATCGATCCCGTAACTCTTGCGTGGAATACCGTGTAAGTTCTTAGTAGAGAGGACAGACTGGATACGTACTTGGTCGATCGACTGATCTGCCTCGATAGCGTTGGCAATCTCACGTGTAATGAGCTGATCGCGGTCGAGGTGGCCTGGCACTGCCTCGGCGGTGTAGCGGCCAAACAAGCGGTTGCCAAACTCGATCATTGTCTCCTCAGACTCATTGCGGTAGATAGTGAAGCCATCGTCGTCACCCTCTTCGTCCTCAACGGTAAAGACATCCTGCGAGACATCGACCAAACGACGCGTGAGATAGCCAGAGTCGGCCGTCTTAAGGGCAGTATCGATAAGCCCCTTGCGAGCACCACGCGTCGCCACGAAGGCCTCTAGGCTCGATAGCCCCCGCTTGAAGTTGCTGCGGACTGGCAGCTCAATCTCGCGGTTAGCGGCATCCACCTGGATACCGATCATCGCACTGGCTAGCTTAATGTTATTGACACTACCACGAGCACCAGAGTTCACCATCGTTGCGACAGAGGTGTCCATGTGGGCCAATTGGCTACGCAAAAAGTCCTCTACCTTGCGGTCGACAGTGCGCCAGTTATTGACGGTCAATGTGTAGCGCTCATCCTCGGTAATGAGCCCTTGGTCGAGCTGCTCCGAGATCGCAGCAGAACGTGCGTCACCCTCAGCCACGAAGTCAGCAATTTCGTCGAAGCTGAGATAGTCTTCCATACCAGTCGACACCGCAGCAGTGGTGGCAAAGCGGAAGGCCAAGCCCTTCATGCGGTCAGCAGTGATAGCAGTCTCAGCAGCGCCATAGCGCTCGAAGATCTGACCAAGCACCCGCTTGAGCTCTTTCTTGGTCTGGACATTGTTGTTGTAAGGGAAGTCCTCTGGCAGGATTTCGTTGAAGAAGACACGCCCTAGGGTAGTTGTCCGGATTTCACCCTTGGCTCGGATGCGAATCGGGCTCTGCAGGTGGAGCTTGCCCATGTCGTAGGCTAGCTCAGCAGCCCGGCTGTCGGCAAAGACAGCGACAGTATCAGTCTGAGCCGAAGGCTTCTCATATGTGAGGTAGTAGTTACCGAGCACCACGTCCTGGTCGATACTGAGGACAGGACTCCCGTCGGCAGGCTTAAGCAGGTTATTGACGGCACTCATCAGCTCGCGTGCTTCAGCCTGTGCTTCGGCACTGAGCGGCAAGTGAACAGCCATCTGGTCGCCATCGTAGTCGGCATTAAAGCCGTTAGCGACGAGTGGGTGAAGCTGGATCGCCTTACCCTCAACCAGCTTTGGCTGGAAGGCTTGGATACTCAAACGGTGCAGTGATGGCGCGCGGTTAAGTAGAACGTACTTGCCCTTGATTACCTCATCCAATGCATCCCACACAACCGCTTCACCTGCCTCAATTAAGCGCGTTGCACTACGGATGTTGTGGGCGTAATCACCTTTGATAAGCCAGCTGATGACAAATGGTTTGAAGAGCTCGATTGCCATCTGCTTTGGCAGACCACACTGGTGAATCTTGAGCTTCGGGCCCACCACGATGACCGAACGGCCCGAGTAGTCGACGCGCTTACCCAGCAAGTTCTGACGGAAGCGCCCTTGCTTACCCTTAAGCATATCACTAATACTCTTAAGGCGGCGGCGTCCACCAGTCGCGTTGACAGCACGGCCACCACGAGCAGCCGAGTTGTCAATCAGGCTATCGACCGCTTCTTGCAGCATACGCTTCTCGTTGCGCTGAATTACCTCTGGTGCGTTGAGCTCGATGAGCTTCTTGAGACGGTTATTACGGTTGATGACACGGCGGTAGAGGTCGTTGAGGTCACTCGTCGCAAAGCGTCCACCACTCAGGGCTACCATTGGCCGCAGGTCTGGTGGAATAACTGGCAAGACCGTCATACACAGGCTTGATGGCTTAATGCCTGCCGCTTGCATACCCTCCAGCACCTTAAGGCGCTTCAGTAGCTTCTTCTCGCGCTGACCGCGTGCACCTTCGGCTTCTTCTTGCAAATCAGCGATAAGCGCGTCGAGGTCGATATCATCAAGGAGCGCCTTGAGTGCATCACCACCCATACCAACCTTCACGAGTTCCTCATACTCTTCGGGGAGGTTACGATAGTCAGTATCACTCAGAAGAGCCCGCTTTTGTAGGCTCTCAAGCTGAGCTTTCTTTTGGCTGTAGGTTGCCTCAAGCTCTTCGTACTCGCGTGTTTGCTGCTCAGCAAGAGCCTTCACGTCTGCCCCATCAGCCTCAGCTTCACGCTGGAAGCGAATCTTGATAGCAGCCCGTGCCGCCTCAGTCTCAGCCTCAAGGTCAGCCAAATAAGCGTCGCGTGTTTCGGCGTCAACGTCGAGGATGACATAGGTAGCAAAGTACGCGATCTTCTCGAGGTTGCGCACCGTAATGCCCAGCAAGAGACTCATTGCACTAGGTGTGCCACGCATAAACCAAATGTGCGCAACAGGGGTCGCTAGGCTAATGTGCCCCATCCGCTCGCGACGCACGATCGACTTGGTGACAAGTTCACCATTTTTATCTACTGCAGCTTCGCGGCTGCGCACACCCTTGAGCTTGCTGTCGTGTGGGTTGATATCTTTGACTGGGCCAAAAATTCGCTCACAAAACAGGCCATCGCGCTCAGGCTTCTGGGTTCGATAGTTGATCGTCTCCGGCTTGGTGACTTCGCCGTAGCTCCACTTGAGGATATCCTCGGGGCTGGCGACGGCCAAGCGTACCGCATCAAAATTGGCGATATCGTGATCTGTTACCACGTGGGACATCTTAGGCTTCCTCCTCGCTTAGGTTTTCTACTGTGTCAATATCTTGGACGGACATACCGCTGTCATCGGCAATTGTGCCAATGCCGTCGGATTCATCAAGATAGGTTGCTTCGTCATCGCTCTCGTCAGATGGGACGGTTTTGTCAGCAGGGCCTGCAGCAGCAATGACATGCTCGGCATCAACCGACTCGTCAGACTCATCCAGCAGGTCAACACGCAGACCCAAACCTTGCAGCTCCTTAACAAGCACGTTAAAGCTCTCAGGTAGCTTTGGCCCGGCAATTGGCTCGTCCTTGATGATTGCCTCGTAGGCTTTGGCTCGGCCATACACGTCGTCTGATTTAATTGTCAACATCTCCTGTAGAGTGGTCGCAGCACCGTAAGCTTCGAGTGCCCAGACCTCCATCTCTCCGAGGCGCTGACCACCATTTTGAGCCTTACCACCGAGTGGCTGCTGAGTCACCATAGTGTACGGGCCAGTGCTGCGGGCGTGGATCTTGTCGCTCACCATGTGGTGGAGTTTGATCATATGCATCACGCCGACTGTCGTACGCTCCTCGAATGGCTCACCGCTCAGGCCATCGTAGAGTTGGCTCTTGCCGTCGCGCGCAATGCCAGCCTTTTCAAGCTCATCCTTGATGGTATCGGCTGGCACACCGTTAAACGGTGGCGTGGCAACCTTGTAGCCGAGTGCTCGTGCAGCCATGCCGAGGTGCGTCTCAAAGAGCTGGCCAAGGTTCATACGGCTTGGCACACCAAGCGGGTTAAGGATGACATCAACAGGAGTACCATCAGCTAGGTATGGCATATCCTCTACCGCCATAACGCGGGCACACACACCCTTGTTACCGTGGCGGCCAGCCATCTTGTCACCAACACCAATCTTGCGCAACTGAGCAACAAAAATCTGAATTTGCATCAATACACCCGTCTTAAGTTCATGGCCATTCTCGCGGCTAAATACCTTGACGCCAACAACTTTACCGCCACCGGCATTGTTCATGCGTTGGCTGGTGTCGCGCACATCCTTGGCCTTTTCACCAAAGATTGCACGCAGCAAGCGCTCCTCACTACTGAGCTCTTGCTCACCCTTTGGCGTAATCTTTCCAACCAAGACATCGCCCGCCTTGACCTCAGAGCCAATCTGCACAATACCGCTCTCATCCAGGTGACGAAGGCTATCCTCGCTCACATTTGGAATATCGCGTGTCACGATCTCTGGACCAAGCTTTGTCTCGCGTACTTCAACAGTGTAGTCCTTGATGTTGATGCTGGTAAGGGTATCATCTTCTACCAAGCGACGGCTCAAAATCACTGCGTCGTCCATGTTGTAGCCGCCCCATGGCATAAAGGCGACCAGCAAGTCCTTACCAAGGGCAAGCTCACCATCAGCAATGGATGCGCCCTCGATGAGAGTGTCACCCTTCGCAACAGTTTGGCCGCGGCTAACCCGGACTTTTTGGTTGATACAACGATCGTCATTGCTCTTGGCAAAGTGGATCAGGTCGTAGCGCTTGACGCCATCAGCATAGCGCACCTCGACTGCTTCGCCATCAGCCCGAATCACTTCGCCATCAGCCTCGGCCGTCACAAGCTGACTCGAGTTGCGCGCCACCTCGTGCTCAATGCCAGTGCCAACCGTTGGCGACTCTGGCTGCAAAAGTGGCACTGCCTGGCGCTGCATGTTGGAGCCAGTCAAGCTGCGGTCAATACGGTTCTTCTCGATAAATGGCACGAGACTCGCGGTCGACCCAAGGATCTGCTTGTGTGCAGCGTCCATGAAAGTGACTTCGCTGGTATCTACCTGCCCTGGCTGGAGGAACTTGCGCGCGCTAACACGATCGCGTACGAAGGTACCATCCTCATTAAGGCGAGCACCAGCATCGGCAATCACCTCAGTTACTTCTTGCGAGGCATCGAGGTAGACGATTTCATCAGTCACGCGGCCATCAACTACCTTGAGGTATGGTGTCTCAATAAAGCCGTATTCGTTGATACGTGCGTAGGTGGCGAGGTTAAGCACCAGACCAATGTTAGCGCCCTCTGGTGTCTCCACCGAGCAAATCCGGCCATAGTGGGTGGGGTGAGCATCGCGCACTTCAAAGCCGGCTCGCTCGCGGCTGAGGCCACCAGGCCCCATCGAGCTCAGGCGACGCTTGTGGCTCAGCTCCGACAGTGGATTCACCTCATCAAGCAGCTGGCTCAACTGGCTACTGGCGAAGAACTCGCGCACTGCTGCCACTACCGGGCGAGCATTAATCAGCTGGCTTGGCGTAACTGTCTCGAGGTCACTCATGCTCATACGATCCATTGCATTGCGCTGCATCCGGAGCATACCAACGCGGAACTGGCGCGCCACCAACTCGCCAACCAGTTTCACACGGCGATTGCTCAGCGAGTCGATATCATCAGCTGGCTCTTGTGTGTTGTTAAGGCGAATAATTTCGCGCAAGACACCAATCAAATCACTCATCTGCAATGTGCGATATTCGGCTGTATTGGGCACATCAACACCTAAGCGCTGGTTGATCTTGTAGCGGCCAACGCGGCTGTAGTCGAAACGCTTAAAGTCGAAGAACATGCGCTCAATCATCTGACGAGCGTTCTCTACCGTAGCGAGGTCACCTGGGCGCAGGCGGCGATAGACCTCAATCAACGCTTCGTTGATGCCATGCGCTGGATCCTTCTCGAGCGTGGCTTCGATGTATTTCATCTCACCGGTGTCGATATCAGCAAAGGCCTCGCGAATGGCCGACACCTTGCTCATACCAAGAGCACGCAACAAGGTGGTGGCGGCAATCTTGCGGCGGCGATCGATCTTCACATAGATTGCGCCTGATGGACTCGTCTCAAACTCGAGCCATGCCCCACGGCCCGGGATCATCTTGGCACCATAGAGGTTGCGCCCTGCCACGCGGTCAGCACTAAACAGCACACCAGCACTCCGAATCAGCTGGCTTACCACCACACGCTCTGTTCCATTAATGATAAACGTTGCGCGTTCGGTCATCCAAGGGTAATCGCCCATGTAGATGCTCTGTTCCTTGACTTCGCCGGTTGTCTTATTGATAAGCTCAACGGTAGCTTGCAGTGGTGCGTCAAAAGTCAGGTTGTTTTCTTTCGCAAACTGCTCTGTATGCTTGGGCTCGCCAAAGGCATAATCCTTAAAGCGCAGCTCGAGCTTCTGGCCAGTGTAGTCTTCGATTGGGTTGAGCTCTGCAAAAATCTCGCTCAAGCCCGTCTCAACGAAGTCCTTCCAGGATTCTTCTTGGTGAGCCAGCAAATCGGGTACTGCCAGCGCGGTGTCATTGCTGGTAAAAAACACACGCGACGGAGCAGCTGTTGCCGTGGTAGGTGTAGGCATGTAAACTCCTCTTGAATTATTGTTATCTATCCGCACGCGTAAGGACTCCAAAACCCTGCTCGTGCATTTGTTGTGGCACCGAAGCTTTACTCAATATAAGTTTTCGCACACTAAAACGCCACGCCACCGGCGTAGTCCGCACCTAACCCATATTACACAACCTTCATTAACATCTCATTATAGCGAATGAGCTGCGAGTGCGTCAAGCATTTTTCTGTTTGAAATTTCAAAAATCTATACTAGGAGCTACGTATAATGATTCTCACTCATACAAGCCTCGAGCGTGCCCGCTGACATTGTATACATATCGCCCTGTTTTGGGAGATATACACAACTTTTGGACTGGTCCGTGATTCCAAAGAGCACACTTTGTGCTTGGATCTTGCAGCACCTCACGAACATACTGTAGAAACACACCCTCTTCTGTTGACGGTGATAGCGAGAACCCTTCGTCAATTGTCTGATCTCGGCGTTTAGCGTCAGCCACCGACAACCAACCATCGCACTGGCCTGGACAATTGACAAATGGATTCTTTGCGAGTAGTTGCTCACGCTCAGCCTGCGTGGCAATAACACCAGACACGCTACCCATTGCATAATTATCCCACGATATCGCCTTCCCTGATGAGTAGTCAGCCGCACGCGCTAATACATCTCCCATAACGGTTTGGGTGCGCATAAGCTCCTTAGTGTCTCGCTTGGCCTGATAGAAAAAGGCAAGCGCCGCCATACAGGTAATAGTCAATACGATTGTTACCAACATAACGACAGTCATACGCCGTAGACGGAAGCGTCGTGGTTTTTTTGCTTGAGATGGAGTGTTTATAGACTGGGTTGCCGATTGGTCGCTATGTTGTGTCATAGCCTTACTATAGCACAAAGCAGCTACTCGTGCTATTTTGCGTTTGCGCGCTGGCCAATCACCTCATCAGCCAGGCCATACGCTACGGCATCTGCTGCACTCAGCCAGTAGTCACGCTCCATATCAGCCTTGATTTTATCGAGTTTCTGGCCAGTATTGTCCGCCATAATGGTGGCTAGCCGCTCCTTGAGGGCGATGCTCTCGCGTAAGCTAATTTCTTGGTCTGTTACTTTGCCGCGCGTACCACTGCTAGGCTGGTGGATCATCACGCGGGCATTAGGCAAGACAAAGCGTTTACCCTTCGCACCGCTACTAAGCAAGAAGGCACCCATGCTTGCCTGCAGACCAATGCCAATCGTCTGCACATCTGGCGCGATGTATTGCATAGTATCGTAGATTGCGAGGCCGTCATACACACTGCCACCAGGGCTGTTGATATAGAGCTGGATGTCTTTGTCTGGATTTTCATTGGCAAGATGGAGAAGCTGCGCGACAACGACATTGGCTGTCATCTCAGTCACTTCTTCGCCGAGGAAGATAATGCGATCCTCGAGCAAACGCGAGTATATATCATAGCCACGCTCACCATCACGCGTGCGGACAATGACGTTGGGCACTAGGTAATCATTCGGTTTCATCATAGTACTATTGTAACGAGAAAATTAGCACTCGTCAATATAGAGTGCTAATTTCTGCTATGCGAGCTGTACTATCTGCTACTTCTTAGTATTCTGCGCCACCAGCCAGCCGATCGTCTTCTCTGTCAAGAGGCGGTTGGCAATCTCGTGCTGCACCTCTGGCTCATCAAAGCGTGCCACCATAGTTGCATCATTGGCGTACTGTTGCTTGAAGGCACTGATGCGCTCTTGTAGCTCCTCTGCTGTGGCTTCGATCTTCTCAGCCTTGCTCAACTCAGCCAGGACAAGTCCAGCCTTAATGCGCTCATCGGCCGCTGGCTTAGCCTCCTTCTCGATCCACTCGTCTTTGTCCTTATATTCCTTCTCGGCAAGGTACTGCTCAAGGGTGCGACCACGATGAGCGAGGTTCTGCACCAAGTCTTGCTCAATCGAGCGAAGCTGGTCAGCTCGCAATACCTCCGGGATGGCTACTGTACTGGCATCGGCCAATTGCTTGACGGCTACGTCGCGCAGCTCGTCATCTGCTTCACGTTGCTTTTGCGCAGTAATTTCCTTCTCGATATCTTTCTTGAGGTCATCAATAGAAGTAAATGGCCCAACCTTTGCAGCAAACTCATCAGTCAGCTCAGGCAGTGTCACTTTCTTGACCTTCTTGACGGTCGTGTCAAAAACGACTGCTTGCCCAGCTAGTTCGCTCGCATGGTAGTCCTTCGGAAAGGTAAGTTCAACCGCCTTCGTTTCACCAGCCTTGAGGCCAATCAATGCCTCTTCGAAGCCTGGAATGAATGACTTGCTGCCGAGCACAAGCGGATAATCTTTCCCGGTGCCACCAGCAAAAGGCGTACCATCGCGCTTACCGACAAAGTCAATCGTCACCTCATCGCCGTCCTGGGCTGCTTCATCAGTGTCCGTACGCTCGGCCATGCTATGGCGAATCCGGTCAAGGATCTCCGTTACTTCTTCTGGCGTAACGGTTATCTTGGCTGGCTTGAGCTTGAGTTTCTTATAGTCACCGAGAGTAATCGTGGGCATAACCTCTGCCTCAGCAGTAAACTCCAGCTCACTACCAGGCACAAACTTCTTAATCTCCACCTCTGGGCGTTCAAGCACCTGCACGTCACTCTCGAGGAAGGCTGCAGCAACTGCTTTGCTCAGGGCATTGTTTAGCGTCTCCTCAGCGAGGTGTTCTGGATTGGTATTCTTTGCAACCAACTCGAGTGGGGCATGGCCTTTGCGGAAACCATCAACTTTAGTCGTCTTGGCGAGTTTACGCAAAGCAACCTGGCGAGCTGCCTCCAGTTCGTCTGCACCGACGGTAATCGTGGCGCGTACTTTGGTGTCTGATAGGTGGTCTAGTGTCGTCTTCATAGTTGGTTATTGTATCATATGTCGCTGGCAGTGTGAAATAGGCATGCGACAGACCCAAATATGCATGTGTATATATGCTGTTTCGCAAGACGAGCAAAACGAGAAGCTAACAGAGATGAACTACAGTTGCAACAGAGACGCACATGGTGACACTACGATAAATCAAAGTCATCGTCTTCACTGCGTGATGGCTGACGACGATAATCCTTAACGGCACTGACGACGCGCTCCAGACTGAGCTTTTGCTCCTCGCTCGTCGCAATATTCTTGAGGGTGTAAATCTCGTTCTCCAGCTCATCCTCACCAACAAAGAGGAAATATGGAATCTGTTTCTTGATCGCTGCCTTGAGCTGCTTATCTAGTTTGCGGCCAGTGAAATCGACTTCCACATTGACGTCCTCATCGCGCAGGTCGTCCGCTAGCTCTAGCGCACCGCGCATTGCCCCGCCAAGGACGATCATATAAATATCGGTTGTGGAACTAAACTCTGGTAGCAGCTGATGCGCCTCGAGAAAGAGCTGCATCATTGATAGGCCTGGTGCAAAGCCGACCGCACTGATAGGCTCAGCGCCAAACATCCCCACTAAGCCATCATAGCGCCCACCACCAAAGAGCGAACGGTTATTATCTGGATGAGTGTCGAAGAACTCAAACACTGTACCCGTGTAATAATCTAGTCCACGCATGAGCGTGATATCGAAGATAGCATTTGTTACGCCACTACGCTCAAGTAGTGTAAAGAGTCGCTGCACATCGCGCACTGCCTCACTATCGCGAATCGATTCGGGGAGATCGGCCATAGTACGTGCCGTCAAGAGCTGAGCAATCCGCTGTAAGCCGACCGGTGCTGCTGCCTCACCAAAGATCTCAATCGCCTGATCGCGAAAGGCCTGTGGTGGAATCTTGTTCTTACGATCAAACAGCCGGATCATCAGCTGAGCCTGCACGGCATCGAGCTCGAGAAACTGCGCCATCATAAGGTTGATCAACTGGCGATTGTTGATGCGAATAGTGTACATGTCGTCCGTCGCGCCAAAGGCCTTCATGATACGGCTACCAAGTGCGATAATCTCGGCCTCGGCCTGCATGTTATCAACACCAAATATATCGACATTCATCTGCCAAAATTCACGCTCTCGCCCCCGTTGTGGTCGCTCATAGCGCATAAACTGGGCAATACTAAACCAACGCGCTGGATAGGCGATCTCTTGGCGGTGCTTGGCAATCATCCGGCTTACGCTCGGTGTCATCTCAGGACGGATCGCTACCTGTCGATCGCCACGATCAATAAACTGATACGTCTGGTCATTCACTAATTCGTCACCACTCTTGGCGGCATACACTTCAACCGGCTCAAGCAGTGGTGCATCGTATTCTTCGTAGCCGTAGCTCTTGGCGACATGACGCCAGGTCTGAAAGATGTATTTGCGCACGCGAAGATCTTCCGGATACCAATCCCGCGCCCCCCGATATGATTCCGATGAAAGCTTTGTCATAGTTACTGCTATTTTTGCATAAACGGCATGGAAAAACAAGCCCTTGGCCGGATTCACTGCTCTATAGCACCATCACGCAGCGCTATTATATCCCTTCGCTACCGTATGTTTGAAAAAAGAGTAAAGAAAGTAGAATCTCTACTCCTGATCCGAGCATAGCCGATGCTGCTGCACCCAGGCATACATCGCAATACCCGCTGCTACGCCGACATTGAGGCTACGCGTACTACCAAACTGCTCAATTGCAACAATACCCGTAGCCCGCTCAAGCAGCTCGGGACGGATACCAGGCCCCTCTGCCCCAAACAAAAGCACGGCACTACGTGGCAGCGCAACCGAGTGAAGTGGCCGTGAACCGGCAACATTATCGACCGCAATGAGCGGCCGGTCAGCAATAGCCTGTAAGAAATCTTCAACCGTTTGGTGATAATGCACGTGCAGATACGTGTCCGTCATCATCGCACCACGCTTATTCCACTGCCGCCGACCAATGATATGGACATGCCGCACCCCAAAGGCATTAGCGCTGCGGACGATCGTCCCCATGTTGAAATCGCGCACCACATTATCAATCGCAATATGAAGTGCCGAGCCATGCTCATCAAGATCGGCAACGATCGCTTGGTGAGATAGCCCTTTATAGCGGTCTACCACATTGCGACGGTCGGCTGCGGCTAGTGCAGCGGTGGGCTCTATAGTACTCATTGATGATATTATGCTGCTATTCCTATGGTATCAGTATTATTTTCTTCGACGGACTGCTGCGTCATGCCACTGATCTTGCGAATGATGCGGATGCCCTCTTCGGTAAGCTCACCCTGTGTGGACCACCCACTGCGTGATGATATAGCAAGGCCGTACAGCGTGCAGCTTGCCGTATACAGTGTGAGGCTCTCACTCGGTCGCATGGCAATTGCGCCCAGCGCACCAACCACCCGTTGGCACACCTCAGCACACTGCTTGTTTTCAGCTTCGCCCGAGTTGGCGGTGCCGCACTCCTTTCGGGTTTCTTTGATCTTTTGTTGTATCCACTCTAGTTTGTCGAACTTTTGGGACGATGAATGGGTAGAGGTCATATCATTACTCCTTACATAACGTAAAATAGTGGCAGACCCGCCACAGTTTATTTACCTGATTGTATCACAAAACTCTTTACGCAAGGCCGAAATTCGTATACAATACACGGTAAGAGCCTGCGGTGCGTATATCTGCGGATGTGGCGGAATTGGTAGACGCGCTAGCTTCAGGTGCTAGTGCCCTGCGGGGCGTGGAGGTTCAAGTCCTCTCATCCGTACCAAGCAAGCTCTTATCTAAATCTATCCCAGTCGAAACAGGCTGGGTTGCGGTTCCAGATGTTGAACAACGCTCACCCACCAGGGTGGGCGTTATTCGTGTTGTGGGGCTCATCGGCGTGTCGCCGACTGGAGGTAGTACGTATACACAGTGCGCAGGCTCTTACAGTTGTAGCGTGTAGTCAGATGAAAGATGTTAAAATTTGATTTATCAAAATAACGACATCTGTAAAGGAGTTTCACCTTCGCCTACGTCTGTAAACACGACACTCCGTCCGACAAGGGGCTTTATGTCTAGCAAATAATTGCTCAACTGACCATGCCAAATTAAGCACTGGCCAATTGCATAAGGTCCGTCAAGGAGGCTCCATGACATCGAACCAGCAGGCAGGATGCGACATTCTTCAGACTTCTGTTTCAGGTTGACGATCGTCGGCAGCATATCGCACCAAATCGTGCCTGAAACTGAGACATCCCGGTCATCTGCAATTAGCTGAGAAACAGCATGCAAATCAGCCGTTACCTGTTCTGCAGAAGGCAGAGTAGAGATAAGATTGGTCTTCAAATTACCGCGAACTGTCTGCGCGATACCATGAGCGTGCGATATTCTAGATTCCAGTTGACGGATAGCTATTCCGTCAGGTCGGCTCGCAATCCTCATAGCTGCCAACGCGCCCTGTTCGTACCAACGGGCTGGATGGCGTGATCGTGCAGCTGTACCAACTTTTACAACCCCACCTCCAAAAGCAGCCAAATAGAGGTAATGCTCTTGGGATACGTAGCTGCGTAGTTGTAGCGGCACAGCATTCAGGTGTTTAGTGTTGTGTAGCGCTACGAAACCTTCTTGAAACTGACAAGACCGACATTGATGTCCTTTGGTCACCTGAGTGGCATGCGGGCAAGGAGTATGTGCTCCAGTAGTGCCATAAGAAAAGTCATAATAGCCAGTGCAGTGCCGTTCGCCCCTCTGTGATATTGGGATTCCGGCGGACAAGTTGATCGCAGTAATGACACCATTACGGATGATCTCGTAATGAGGATTACCGTTATTTTTCCACGTTATTCCGCAAAATATATCCATGTCTGTCATTTCTTTACAAGACCGCATCAATATATGCTGTTCACATACTATACCATTATAGTGATGGTTAGCACGAAAATTGTCTGCTACTATAGAAAAAGGAGACTCAACATGCAAGAAATTACAGCACTATATAATTCTTCCCTCGCCGCTTACAACCGTTTAGCGCCGACGTATGGTTTGAAAGATGGCGTTGAAGTTATCAATGAAGACCTTGCGCGTTCGTTTGTTGCAATGCTTCCACCGCATGGCCGAGTTCTTGACCTAGGTTGTGGGCCAGGCCAGTATAGTCGATATTTTGCCTCACAAGGCTATGACGTCGAGGCCGTCGACAATAGCCCAGCAATGATAGAAGAGTTACACCATCGAGGAGCATCAGCAAAAGTAACAGCTCGATGCCTTGACATGAGACAACTAGATTATAATAACAGCTTTGCTGGTGTGTTTGCCCTTGCCAGTCTCATACACCTCAGGCAAGAAGACCTTCCCACTGTCCTTGCGTCAATCCGTGCCGCCCTTATTCCTGGTGGCGCATTCCTTGCAAATTTTGCTATATCCGATCAGGGACTCCGCTTTGAGCGTTTAACAGCTACCGACTATGCACAGTCTGGGCGATTCTTTCAGCATTACAAGACAATAGACATCCCGCGTCGCATGCTTGAGGAGGCTGGGTTCCGCATCGACCGAATCGATATCCGTATCGTACGCCCGATACTCAGTGATGGAACTCGAGGGTATACTGAGTGGGCGAATTTTATGGGAGTACGGATAACGGATTAACTCACCATTTCTGCAATTATATTGTATAATGCAGTTACTATGCCTGCTCGTTTTCTTCATCGCCACAAACGTCTCACCTTTACTCTAGTTTTCATTGTGTGCTTGACCCTATTTCTCAATTACGGCCCGTGGAGCGCTCGAGGTACTTTTGCCCGTATTGTGACGGAGGAGGTGACGCAGCGCGTCGATATCACCTACGACTCAGGCAATACGATGCATTATTTGGGCCCGCACGCTGACCCTGATGGGACAGTGATTGGGCGCATTCGCCCCACATCTAGTCAAGGAACAATATCCTTGCCAGAGCGGGTGTTTCGAGACTGCCCACGTGGCTGTAGCCGTTGGGAATCATCAGACGACCAGTCTGCTCATGCTGGTCTGACGCGTGCTGACGATGTAGACAATGCCGTTGGTGGTAACTTTCTTCATCTCCCAACGTTTGGGCAGCCAACTGCTCGTGACCTTTTTCTGCAAGCTATTGCGCCTGATGCTCGCTGTATAACGCGCTCTCGCGGAAATGATGCGGAGCTTGATGTAGTCTGTATTAATCAGAAGACTGGTGCTTTTTTGTATCGGTTGTCCGAAATATAACAATGCATTTATTATCAAAAAAAAGGCTGAGTACCCTCTAGTAATACTTTTTGATGGATAGGTTATTCTATTTACGGAAGGGATGTATGCATGGTTTGATCATAGGGAGTTATTGAGTTGCCGTCAATCTGCATTATCAACACGACATCTAACAATACTAACACCGTATTCCTCAAGGAGAGTTGTCAGTCTCTGAAACGCTGTATCTAACAGAACGCCAATTTTTGCTTGGTTGTTTCCAGATGCCGTTAGTGTCACACCAATTCTTCCACCTTCTTGACGAATTGGACGAGTCTTTACGTACACGTCCACGAATTCACGAGTCAGTACAGCAGATGCTTCTGCAAGGACCGACTCATCATTTGTACTCGTCATGATCGTCATCGTTCTTAAAAATCCGCTACCAAGGCGACGTTCCAAAATACCGGATGCATGCCTACTGACTATCGCGCGAACCTCTGCAGGAACACCCGGAAGACACAGAACAGACATCGTATCATCTATATCAATAACGACCGCTGGTGCAGCACCAACCGGATTATAGATTGGCACTGCCCCGGTGGGCAGCAAAGCCATCTTTTTGCGAGCATTCCTTGCTGATGCAGACACATCCCGATCAACTATTCCTTGTGACTCCAGGTCAGAATATCGTTTCTGGACATATTCAATTGCAGTTTGATTAATCTCAAGTGGCAACTCAAGGGCGCGAGCAACTGACTCAACAGTTCGGTCATCAATCGTCGGACCAAGACCTCCAATGGTAAAAATCAAGTCTGGCTCCGTACGTATGCAATATGCCAACGCGTCTTGTATTGCAGTTGGGTTATCGTGTACGGTAACTACCGTCGTAACCAGCGCACCACGACCAGAAATTTGTGTGCAAAGCCAGTGAGAATTAGTATCGAGCGTGCTTCCATTGAGCACCTCGTCGCCTATTGTGATGATAGCTCCTCGTCTGCGAGGCATATATACTCCTTTTCTCTATTATGCTGGGTGGCTCATTAAGTAATAGCTCTTTATTTTAGACGTATACAAGTGAGTGTTACATAGCTTGATTAGTATGCCACCCCGGCTGGCAACATCGTCGGGACTGCTGGTGACGCATCCTCGATCGACGCGCATGGGTATGAGCAGTAATCAACCGACAGGAATCCAGCTGATCGGTAATTGCCACTGGCCTTCGCTCCGCCAAATGGTGCCGCAGTCGTTGCGCCAGTCAGTGGCTGGTTCCAGTTGATGATGCCTGCCTTTGTTTGCTGGTAGAATGTTTCGTATTGCGCACGCTCACGAGTAACGATGCCAGCAGCAAGACCAAACTGTGTTGCGTTTGCTTGGGTAATTGCCTCGGGCAGCGTCTGCACAGTTAACACTTGGAGGAGCGGCCCGAAGATTTCTTCGTCTGGCAACGTCACGCCAGTAACGTCGATTAATCCAGGACTGACAAAGTTGTCGCCAAGCGTCGGGATTGGTTCAGCCGGAACGAGAACATGTGCGCCAGCTGAGACAGCAGCATGGTACTTATCAAAGAAATGACGAACCGCCCCATAGTCAACCAACGGACCCATGAAAGGCGTTGGATTGGTATCAAACTGATTACCAACGACAATACTCTCAACCGCTTGACAGAGTGCAGGAATAAAATCGTCTGCAATCGCTCTATTGACGATAAGCCGCCGTGCCGATGAGCAGCGTTGGCCGCTTGAAATATAGCCGGACTGCAGCGCAATGTGCACCGCGAGGCGTACATCATCATAATCCCAGATGACAAGTGGGCTGTTGCCACCCATTTCGAGGGCGCAGATCTTGTCTGGTGCACCAGCAAGCTGTTTTTCGATCGACACGCCAGCCGCTCGACTACCGATGAAAAGGACGCCGTTCACTTGAGGATGTGCAATGAGTTTTTGCGCTACGTCGCCATCGCCATGAATGACCTGAAGCACCCCATCCGGCAGTCCAGCCTGTTGCCAGAGTTGTGCGTAGTACTCACCAGCATACGGTACTTTCTCGCTCGGTTTGAAAATCACAGTATTGCCAGCAAGAAGAGCAGGCATGACATGGCTATTTGGCATGCTCATTGGGAAGTTATACGGCCCCAGCACTGCCATAACACCGTGAGGCCGATAACGCGTCACCGACTGGCGTCCATTGACTTGTTTCGTAACTGTCTGAGCCCGTTGATCATAGGCGTCGAAGACCGCCTGTACTTTATTACCAAGTGATTTGACTTCGGTGCGTGCTTCCCAGAGTGGTTTGCCATTATCCTGCGAAATAATCCGTGCTGCATCCTCGCTATGTGTCGTCACTTGATCGGCAAAGGCGCGGATAATGTCTTTGCGCACATCAAGCGGTGTCGCTTCCCATGTTCGCTGTGCGCGTGTTGCGGTAGAAACAGCTCGTGCGATTGTAGCGTCATCCGCAAGACTTCCAGACCAGATCGGTTCGTTGGTGGCAGGGTTACGGGATATTATGCGTTGATCAACACTCATAATTTATTAACCTCTTTCTTCTTCCATTTTATTGAGGTACAACAAAGAAATCAATTGCTATAGATAACAGATACACTTCCTCGCAATGCTTTATTGCCAGTCCACCGTATATTCATTGCGTAACATTGCAGTAATGGTACGAGCTTGTAGAGTGGTTTTTGTCCCAGGATTAAGAATGCCGTGAGGGTCGAAGAGCTGCTTGATCTGTTGGTAGAGAGCTGTAAGATCTGGATTTTGCGTGGCACGCACAAAACGAGTTTTGAGCCGACCCTCACCACCACTCATCACCAAATGACCGTCGTAGAGCGCAAGCAGCTTGGTAAGCTCGTCGTAGAGCTTAAAGATCTTCTGTTTATCACTCACTTTGCGCAGCGAGAAGCGCGGATAAACGCCGTAGAGATTCAGGCTAGGATAGCCAGCAAGAGGCAGTGGTAACTGCAGTGCACGAGCAAGTGGCACGAGTGCCCGAGCAAATTCTTCGAAGCGCTGCGGCGGCACATAAAACCCCTCAAACAAGCGCGGCGCACCAATATGCGCGGCATCGGGCCAGCGATACTGATCAAGCGCAGCAAACCCTGCCGCCACATCTTCATCATCGTCATCTTCAACAATAGTGACGATCGTCTCGCCCGCAGATTGCAGCTGCTCAAGCTTGGCCTGCTTACGCGCACGTGTCCGGTTATTAAAATCATCAAGCGTCACGAGCAAAACTGCCTGTGGCGTAAACTGCTGAGCAGCCGCTTCATAAAAAGCATATTTTTTGCCATCACGGCGGAGTTGCTCAAAAATCGCTGCATCGAGATAGCTGAGCTGTGCTGGCTGAAGCGCGTCAATATCATCAATCGCTGCCTGAGCATCGCTACTACCCCGAAATACCAAGGCTGCCCTTGTCTTGCGAAAGCTAAAGAATTCTGTCTTGAGAATTAGCTCATCAATAATCCCCAGCGTTCCCTCACTCCCTACAAAGAGTGGCCCGAGGTCAAACGTCCCATCGGGCTGCTTGACCCGTGCAATACCACTATAACCAGATGTGTCATTGGGGTTAATCTGTTCGATCAGCGCTGCATTGTCAGTAATAATCGCATCGATACCACGATAGATGTCACCTTCAAACCCAGGCAGACCTTTGCGCTGGCTGAGCTCGCGCCGCGAGAGACGCTCTGTCTGCATAACGTCGCCGTTGGCGAGTACAACCTCGATTTGGTCAATCGCTTCAGCTGGATTGGTCGCTCGGCTTAGCAGTGTTCCGTGTGCACCAGCTGCAATAACTCCACCAACTGTACCTCGCTGGCTAGTCAGCGGTCCAACACCAGCACCATGCATACTCAGCGCCGCTGCTACACTGTGTGCTGGTACACCTGGCTGGACGCGAACCCGCTGCGATTTACCATCATATTCAAAGATCGTGTCGAGAGCTGCCGTATCGAGCAGTATCCCCTGCCCCACGGCGCCACCCAGCGCACCACAGCCAGCGCCGCGTGTAACGACTGGTATCCTGTGGCCTTTCTCGGCCATTTGCCAGGCAAAACGGGTGATCTTGCGAATATCACTCACAACGCGCGGCACTACCACGAGTTCTGGCGTTGCCGCTAGAATACCGGCATCTGCACTGACTGACGCACACCAATCGGCCCGAGTCGAAACAGACCCGGCAATATGACTGCGTAAATAATTTGCAATTTTACTCACATTTCCCCCGTTAGCTTACTGCTTATACTATAGCACAGGGCAGCGCATTTACACCAGGTGCGGTACAATAAAAATGTGAACCTATCGACACAACTCTCTCAAATCAAAGGCGTTGGGCCAAAAACAGCTGAGCAACTGGCTCAGGCTGGGCTCTTGACTGTCAATGATCTCATCATGTTTTTACCACGCAAGCACGATGATTTTACTGCAGCGAGTTCAATCGCAACACTGACACCAGGCAATGTGACGATCACGGCGCGCTGCGAATCAATCAGCACGCGCACGGTGCGACGTGGTCTCCGCATCACCACAGCAGTGCTGGCAGATAGCTCGGGCAAGCTCAACGCCGTGTGGTTTAACCAGCCGTATCGAGTGCAGCAGCTCGCGAGTGGGGATGAATGTTACTTTCGGGGACAATTTGAGTATAAGAATGGCCGCTACCAACTCACCAACCCAAGTGCCGAGCGTGTCAAAGAGCTTGCCCACCATGACACTAACCTACTGCCCATCTACCACGCAGTGCACGGCCTCAAGAGCCAACTGGTGCGCAAACTACTCACTGAGCTACGGCCACTGATAACAATGCTGCCCGAGACACTCCCCTCGCACATTGTTGCACGCGAAGGCTTAATGAGCCGGAGCGAGGCGCTGCTTGCGATGCATTTCCCTACCACATCAGAGGGTATCGCAAGAGCACGCCAGCGCTTTGCCTTTGAGGAACTCTTTAGCTTACTGCTTGCTAGCCAGCTCAATCGCCAGTCGCATGCTCAGCTCCAGGGCTATGCCATACCGTTTGAGCAAGCTGTCGTGAAATCATTTGTGAGCGCTCTACCCTTTACTCTCACAGACGATCAACGCCGAGCAGCCTGGGATATACTGCAAGACTTTCAGCGTAGCACACCAATGAATCGCCTCCTCCAAGGTGACGTGGGTAGTGGCAAAACAGTGGTCGCTGGCCTGGCCGCTCGCCAGGCTGCCAGTGCTGGCTACCAAACCGCCTTGATGGCACCGACAGAGATTCTTGCCCGTCAGCACGCCGCTACGCTCGATGCATTACTTACACCCTTCGGTATCAAAGTTGGGCTGCTGACTGGCAGCGTGACCGGTGCTGTGCGTAGTGAGCTTGTGCAGCGAATTGCACGCGGCGAGGTAGATGTCATAGTGGGGACACACGCACTCATCCAAGACTCGGTGAATTTTGCACGGCTTGGCTTTGTAGTAATCGACGAGCAACACCGTTTTGGCGTGACGCAGCGCCAGAAGCTACTTGATAAATCCGGCCATATGCCACACCTACTTGCTATGACAGCAACACCGATCCCCCGCAGCCTTGCCCTGACCGTCTATGGTGAGCTTGATATTAGCGTTATTAGCCAGCGCCCGGCGGGTCGCCAGCCGATCATCACCAAAATTATCTCTCCCGCCTCGCGCCCAGCCCTATACCAACGCGTCACGAAGGAGCTCGAGGCCGGCAGCCAAGCCTATGTTGTTTGCAGCCTCATCGATGATAACCCAGACAATGACGCGCGCAGTGTTGAAGCAACCGTACGTCATCTCAAGAGTAGCACCTTAGGCCGGTGGCGAATTGGTCTGCTTCACGGCAAGATGAAGCCTGCTGACAAAGAACGAGTGATGCAAGAATTTCACCAGCATGCGTATGATATTCTTGTGAGCACTACAGTAGTAGAAGTTGGTGTTGATGTGCCAAATGCGACAGTGATGATGATCGAGGATGCCGAGCGATTTGGTCTTGCCCAGCTCCACCAGTTACGTGGCCGAGTGGGACGTGGCGCACGCCAGAGCTACTGCTATCTTTTGCTTAATAACCACAGTAGGCCGAGCCAGCGTCTGCGCGAGGTGGAGGCTTCTAGCGACGGCTTTCACTTAGCAGAAGTCGACATGCAGCTCCGCGGCCCGGGCGAAATTTACGGCAAAGCTCAGCATGGCGCGCTCAATCTGCGCATTGCGAGCCTAGCTGACAGCAAGGCAATCGCCCGAGCCCAAAAAGCAGCGCAAACCTTTATCGCAAGTGGTGATTCACTCGAACACTACCCGGAGCTCCAGGCAGCCGTGCAACGCAATCAACGGCTCACGACACTCAATTAAGCTGAGGTAATCTTAATTAATTTATAATTCTACCTTTTTCATTCTCTCCGTTCTCACCCATTTAGGGTTGGGAATGTCATTTTAGAGCATTTCGTCCACATTCCAAACCTTCTCCTTATAGTAATCTTTATCATTTCATCTAATGAAGTACAGCTACTGTCTGTTACATAAAGTCATCAAATCTATATAGTATGAGGAATACTAGGTATGCGTAGTATTTTCGGAGAAGAAACACAAGAGCGGGTGGACAAGCAAAATCAATCAGACCTCTCCTGCTCGCATAGCATCAGCTCGCTACACCCACTGAACAGCATGGAATACCATCAAAATAATGAAACGTGGATAATCTCGACAAAACACATCCACAGTAACGATTCAGCCACGCCAAAATCTGCTATACTATATGAGATATGTACAGTGGAACAACCTTTCGAGACCAGTCGGGGCACTTGGTCGGTGTTCATCAGCGAATCGACCAGATCGCACGGCGCGACCTTGGCCAGATGTGCAGCCATCATGTCGCCATTCTCCACTTCCCAAGCTCGCGCGACATTCTCCATTTCGAGGGCAATAATGGTCCCGACGGTATCAAACGCAAAAGCCCCAGCGTCGATGAACCCTGGCACTACATCGACCCTACCAAGCCAGACGACCGCGACCTCGTCGTTATGATTCTCGATCATCATTACAATCTTGTTCAAGCACTACGCCAAAACAACACAGTACGTGCCGCCTTTGAGGCAGCGTGGATGTCGCACGCTATCGTCGATGGCCTCACACCGGCTCATCACTATCCGCTGAGTGATAAAATCGAGGAACTCTGGGGTCGCCCCAAAGAGGAGCGCCTTACCGTCTTAGATAAGAACTTCATCCATGGGACGACGGGGCTCGATACCCTCAACAAAAACTGGGAATACTGGGGGGCGAAAGGCGTCTTTGCAACGCATATTCTCTTCGAGCTTGGCGTGGCCGCCTCGATGCGCACTGCCCGTTTTGCAGACACCTGCCCATCGCCCGAGTGGGTAGCTGAGGCAGAGCAACTCGGTCTGGAGACAGTCTTTTTGCGAGCAGTGCAGCGGGTGTATGCACTGGATATGTACCACACGTTTTGGCGTAATGGTTGGACGACGGGATTAGCCTTACAGACGCGCAATGAGCTCATCCCAGAGATTATTCGCACTGTTACCTTCGCGTGGTACAGTGCACTATGTGAGGCTTATCCATTATGAAAGTCCGAGTAATTGCGGGACGCTATGGCGGGCGTTGGCTCGATGCACCAGATAATCGCCGTACCCATCCAATGGGCGAGCGAGTGCGCAATGCGCTGTTTAATTCGCTTGGCGATGCAGTGCAGGATGCTCGCGTGCTCGATGTCTTTGCTGGCACTGGTGCCGTTGGTTTAGAGGCGTTGAGCCGTGGAGCTCGCCAGGCAGTGTTTGTCGAGCGTGACCGCCTCGCCTTTACCATCCTCTGTAAGAATATCGCAGCGCTTGGTGCTGATTCATCTGCTACTGCAATCAAGGCTGGCGTCGGCCCATGGCTTGGCACTTACGATGGCGAAGCCTTCGATATCATCTTTGCCGACCCGCCCTACCACGATCTCCAGCTAACAACAGTTAGCCGACTTTTTGCCCTTCTCAAACCAGGCGGATTTATGGTATTATCACATACAGGAATAGGTGAGGGGCCAAAATTAGCAAACGACATTGTTGTGGTGGACAATCGTAGTTATGGAAACGCACACCTCACCTTTTTCCGCCGAGCTGATGGACGCAGCTAAGGTTGCAGATACACCAGTTCATTTGGTATAATAACTTTGCTATGCGGATGTGGTGGAATTGGTAGACACGCATGCCTTAGGAGCATGTGCCCTCGTGGCGTGAAGGTTCAAATCCTTTCATCCGCACCAACTATCATGGGTTTGTTTTGTTGCCGTTTCTTGCGGCACTTTTTTATAATTTTCAGCATGGAGCTTTCTTTTTTGCATCCTTCCTCAAGAATTCTATAGAAGTGTTCTATTTCTCAAATATAATTTTACACTAAGAATAAAATCTAATTGAGCGTAATAAATGCTTGATAGCCCCAACAGACGAAACAAGCAAGATAATAACCTAAACTTATTGATACATTAAAGGAGAAGTAATGAGCCAACAGTTAGAACGAGAGCGCACATTCCTCGCAAAAGAGCTGCCACAAGAAATCAAAACAACCGAGCCAACTCGCATTGTTGATATTTATATCCCAGACACGCCAGCACATTCTCACCTTCGGCTCAGACAAAACGGCAAAACATATGAAATCACCAAGAAGACCTCCGTTGCAGCAGGTGATGCGTCCGAGCACATTGAGCAAACCATCCCTTTGACAGAGGAAGAATTCGCAGCACTCTCACGTTGCAGCGCAAAGCGCGTTGCAAAGGACCGCTACCGCGTCGTGATCGATGGCATACTCGCCGAAATTGATATATTTATCGAGGATCTGGCTGGGCTTGTGCTGATAGATTTTGAGTTTGACACAGAAGACGAAAAGGACAACTTTACTCCACCAAGCATTGCCCTTGCCGACGTTACACAGGAGAACTTCATTGCTGGAGATCTGCTCGCCGGCAAGACATACGACACCATTGCGCCAGAGCTTGCGCGGTTTTGTTATAAAAAGCTCAGTAAAGAGTAACTTTAGTTTATTCGTTATTCACTATAAAAATACTCACCCTGCTGGGTGAGTATTTTTTATATACCGCAAGTTTTCGCTCTTTTGGTCAATGTATGAAAATAAAGGTTTTTACTCCGTTACGCCCAAAACCCCATCTAGAGCATAGGCGGTTGTTTCCCAGCCATTGACGGCAATGCTGTCGATACCCATCGCGCGGACTGGGTAATCATTGCCTCCTTCTTCGATCTTATCACCAAAGAAGAGGACTTCGCTTTTTTCTAGCCCATTAGCTTCAAGCAGCTTCTTCATGCCATAGGCTTTGTCGATGCCAGGGCGAGTAATATCGGTGCTAGTGGTGCCACCAATGCGCACTTCGAGGCCAGGCAGTTGTGCCGCCACTTTGTCGCGGTAGACTGGCCGAACATCCTTATATTTCTCTGCCCAGGCGTATTTCTCCTCCGGAGTGGCCTGCTGGCCTAAGGCAGATATAGTGATCTGGCTCTGGCGATCCTCGATAATCTCACCCGCTGGGTGTTCACACCAGATCCCCATCTCTCGTGCGGTCGACTCAAGCACGCTCACGATTTGCGCCTTTTGCTCGTCCGTCAGATCCTCGGCATATTGCAGTTGCCACTCGTCTGCGTGCGGGTCGAAGCGATAATAGCGCGTACCACACGTCGGCATAGCGTGAAACTTAGCCAGTAATTCGGGTGATACATCAAGGCGGCTGGTCACCTGTTTTTGGATCTGCTTGAAGTCTCCACCAGTGATAACGCATACGTCATACTTCTCCAGTAAGCGCCCCAGCAGAGCCGCCATCCGGTCGCTCACGGGCGACTTCGTTACTGCCAACGTATCGTCTAGATCAAATGCAATTAATTTTTTCATGACAAATTCTCCTCTTGTAGCTAATTAATGTGCCATTATCATACCATAAAATATGACAAATACATAATCGAATGATCGGTTGCTACCCTTCTGCCGAGCGTAGCCATCGAGAACACCCGTCTATCGCACAAGCACGAAGCTATTCTTGCCTTTTTTGATCAAGCTTGGACTCGTCGCCAGTTGATCACTGGTGATTTTTGCACCGTCAAGGCTAATGGCATTGTTTTTGATGAGGCGGCGTGCTTCGCCATTGCTAGCGCAGACCTCAGCCTCCACCAAAGCGCTCACCACTGATTGAGGTGAGACGGTTGGGATTTCGTCAGCCAGCGCATCAAGATCTTCCTCGCGCAGTGTCGATAGGTCATTGCCACCAAAGAGCACACTGGTTACTCGCTCCACACTCTCGCGGCGCTCATGGCCGTGGACGATATCGGTTACTTCTCGTGCTAGAGCCTTTTGTAGGGTGCGCGCGCCAGGGTTAGCGCGATGGGTGTCGATTAATGTTTCGATAGTTGCTTGATCAAGCAACGTGTAGATCTTGATCAAGTCTTCGCTCGTCTCGTCATCGCAGTTGAGCCAAAATTGATAGAATTTGTATGGGCTCGTCAGTGCTGGGTCAAGCCAAACTGCACCACCTTCCGATTTGCCGAATTTCACTCCTGTCTGCTTATTAATCACGAGCGGTGCCGTCAAGACATGAGCTTCACCGCCCTCGAGCTTACGAATGAGCGACACGCCTGTCACGCTATTACCCCATTGGTCGGCACCAGCCAATTGCAGCGTCGCACCCTTCTCGCGGTACAGATGCAAGAAGTCATAGCCTTGAATCAATGCATAACTAAATTCACCATAGCTAATGCCTGCCCCGCCTTCGCCGATCCGTTGCTGCACAAAATCGCGGTCGAGTAGCTGCGTCATACTCACGTGCTTACCGATCTGGTGCAAAAAATCGACATAATTAACGTGAGCGAACCAATCGGCGTTATTGACCACCGCAAAATCCTGGCCGCGAAATATCTGTCGAAATTGCGCCGTCAAGCCCTCAACACTACGTGCTACCGTTTCAGCATTGCGGAGATCACGCTCTTGCTTTTTGCCATCTGGGTCGCCAATCATCCCGGTTGCACCTCCCACAAGCAACAGTGGTGTGTGTCCATGGTCGATGAAGTGCCGGCATAGCATCATGACAGCCAAGTTGCCAATCGTCATGCTCGGTGCACTCGGGTCAACGCCGATGTAAAAAGTGCGCGGTTCATTGATGTCATTGATATCAGCAAACGTCGTTTGGTTAATGAATCCGCGCCAGGTTAATTCTTCTGCTAAGGTCATGTGTCCTCCACTCTTGCTCTTTCTTATGCTCATGTATTGCTATTTATTTTAGCACGAAATAGCGCGAGGTAGCGGGGCTGCGCCGCAGGAAAAGACTAGCCCTACCCACCTACATAATGCTATAATGCAGAAGAATATTGCGTGTTAGAGGAAATAAGAGATCGTGGTTAAAAATAATTTATCACATCGAGTTAGCGTCTACTCCAACCTTGCAGCCAAGCGCCGCACCAAAAAAGACGCCGAAGCCCGCCGCAGAGCGGAGTACTTGGCAAGCCTACCTAAGCAGCCTCTCAAACGGCTACTTTATCGCTTGCACCCGCGCCGCGTGGCACAATTCTTATTTAGCAAGCGTGGGGCTTATGCCATCCTCAAGGTAGTTGGTGGGTTTTTCCTCGTGCTCGCCCTTATTATTGCTGGGCTTTTCACTTACTACCGCAAAGACCTCGACGCAATTCGCCCAGGCGAGATAGACAAACGCGTCCAGACCACTGTTACAAAATATCTCGACCGTAGTGGCCAGCTCCTCTGGGAGGATAAAGGTAGTGGCGATTACAAGCTCGTGGTCGATGGCAACCAAATTAGCGACTACGTCAAGAAGGCAACAATCGCCGTGGAAGATCGTGATTTTTATAACCACCACGGTATCAGTCTGGCTGGTATTTCTCGCGCGTTCCTGAGCAACTCGCAGGGTAATGCCGTGCAGGGTGGCTCAACACTGACACAGCAGCTCGTCAAGCAAGCCTTCTTCGAGAAGAGCGAGATCGAAAAACGCGGCCTCGATGGTATACCACGCAAGATCAAGGAGGTGATTCTCTCGATTGAGGTCGAGCGTATGTACAACAAAGATCAAATCCTGAACCTCTACCTCAACGAAGCATCATACGGTGGCCGCCGTAATGGTGTTGAGTCGGCTGCGCGCACCTACTTCCAAAAACCAGCTAAGGACCTAACACTGGCCGAATCTGCACTGCTTGCCGGCATTCCTAACAGTCCTGGGCTCTACAACCCGTACAACACTGCTGGCAATACCGCTCTCATTGCTCGCCAACATAAGGTGCTTGATAGCATGGTAGAGATGAATTACATCACCAAAGCACAAGCCGCAGAAGCTAAGAAGGTCGCTGTTCTTGATACCATCAAGCCAATGGCAGACCAGCTCGCCGATATCAAAGCACCGCACTTCGTCCTGATGGTGCGCGACCAGCTCGAAAAAGAGCTGGGTAAGTCAACAGTTGGCAAAGGCGGCCTCACCGTTACAACCACGCTTGACTCAACACTCCAAGGTAAGCTTGAGGGCCGAATGGAGAGTATGTTTAATGGCAAACTCACGAACTCTAACTGTGGTAATACCAACTGCGCAACCTATGCTGGCTTCACTAATGGCGCAGCGGCGATCGAGGATAATAAATCTGGTCAGATCATAGCACTGGTTGGAAGTCGTGGCTTTAACCATGCTGGTTATGGACAAGACAATGCCGCCACTGCCTTTATCCAACCTGGTTCATCCATCAAGCCACTAGTCTACGCTCAGCTCTTCCAAAACAAGGGCAACGGCAAGACCAACTACGGGAGCGGCTCTGTCCTCTCCGACTCAAAGATTAGCTTTGGTAGCTGGACACCACAAAACGCTGATGGTAAGTTCCAAAACAACATTAACCTCCGCCAAGCTCTCGCTCGCTCACGCAACATCCCCGCCATCAAAGCTATGCAGGAGAACGAGCGCAATAGGCGCGGCAGCACCTGGCAGACCATTCGCGAGATGGGCGACAGTGCTTACTGCACCCAGGGCGCAGATGCCCAAGCTGGCCTATCGAGCGCCATAGGTAGCTGTGGCACACGCCTCGTCGATCACGTTAATGCCATCGCATCTTTGGCACGGATGGGTACCTATACCCCGCAATCAACCGTTCTCAAAGTAACCAACAGTACTGGCCAAGTCCTTAAGCAATACACAGCCTCTACCAAGCAGGTGATCGATCAGCAAGCTGCCTACATCGTCAACGATATCCTGGGCGACTCCAGTGCACGGGCCAACCTCGGTGGTGGGCAAGATTACATGCCACAAATGAACCGCCTCAAGGCGAAGACTGCTGTCAAGACCGGTACATCAAACTCCGAGGTCAACGGCAAAGTGGTAGCAAAGGATATTTGGACAGTCGGCTATACCCCAGCACTATCAATGGCTGTTTGGCTGGGCAACTCTGATACGTCACCACTACGCAACGGTAACTCACTCATTCCCGCCATGCTGCTCGACTACACCATGGCCGATGCCACGCAATACTACGTTAGCCAAAACAAAGCGTCGTACAGCGATTGGTTCTCTGCACCGAGCGGCATTCAGCGAATCAACAATGAAGTCTACCCATCGTATTACAATAAGAATTCTAACCGCAGCAGCAACACAATGTCATTCGATCGAGTATCTAAGAAAAAGGCCACAAACTGTACGCCAGAGTCAGCCCGCGTTGACATCCCTGTCACTCGGTCAAAGGACTCGTCAGGCAAAGAGACTGTTTCGGCTCAAGATGGCTATGATGCAACCAGTAACGACGATACTCATCGCTGTACCGACTCCAAGCCAAGTGTTTCCGTCGCCGTAAGCTCGAGTGGGCAATCGGCGACGGTATACTACCGGCAGGGTAGTCACCCACTCCAACAGTTAGAGGTGAAGGTAGGTGACCAGCTCGTTGGTACGCGCCAGGTTAATAGTGATGGCGATACCAACGTCTCTATCCCCTCCTCTGCTGGTAAAAACTTCACCGTGACTGCCACATTGACAGACAGCGTATACTACAGTGACAAAAACACCGCTCACGGCCAACGGACGAGCTAGTGCATCTTTAACAGAGAATAGTTATAATACCCTGCACCTACAGCTGCAGGATTTTTCATAATGGAGGATTTGTTGCTATGCTCAGAATTGCACTGCCTTTGTTCGAGTAGCATGTAGCCACTTATGACATAAGACTTATTTTGCAATGAGGATACAGCGGTTTGAGGTCTAAGATGAGAGTATGACGTGTCTAATATTGTGGTCCAGATAATACCTCTAGCCTATTTGAGATATAGCCAAATTAGGATTTACAGTCACATAAGAAAGTGAGGGCTATGCGGCAATCAATAAAGGCTTCACCACCCTCACCAACTGTCGATGCAGCTCCGGTGCTCCCGCCAGCCAGGTGAAGTTCTCGTGAGAGCGATTCAGGGCGTTGTGGTAATCCATAGGGTTACCAGCAATATCGGTATAGACGCCGCCTGCTTCCTCAATAATGATCTGCTGCGCGACGTTGTCCCAGATCTTGCTCGTTTGGTTGGCGCAGGCACCATAGGCACCCTTCGCAACCATTGCTTGGTCGAAAGCACTGTTGGAGGAGCGGAGATTACGGATCGAGAGGATGATGGTACCAAGTAGCTCAGCCTCGCGCTTCGTTCGGGCTGGATCCTCAGGGTGGCCGTCAATACCATACGCGACAAGACTATTGGCAAGGTCGGATTCGCGCGAGACATGGATCTTCTGGCCATTACACCAGGCACCCGCACCCTTAGTCGCAACGTAGAGCTCGCCAAAAGCAGGCAGGGCTATTCCACCAGCCACTGGTGTGTCGTGATCGAGCAGCCCCAGCATAATGCCATACTGTGGTAGTCCCACCGCAAAGTTGCTCGTCCCATCGATCGGGTCAACCACCCAGGTGTAGCGCGCGCGACCTGTTATCGACACAGCCCAGCTCCTCATCGATAATATTATGATCAGGGTATACTGTGCGGATTGCATCTGTCAGGAAATGACCGATCTCTAGGTCAGTCTCTGTCAGGACTTGATTGCGATCTCCCGCCTTGACCGAGTGAGAGAGGTTGCCAAAGTTCGCGACTGCAATCTTCGCGGCGGCGGTGAGAGTGGTAGTGAGAAAGTCTCGATAGGTATGCATAATTACTTCCCCTTTCATGGCATTACTACCATCAGTATAGCACCCTGAGAATCCCGTATCAAAAATTAAACAATATCTCTTTACTATCTGCTAGCTTCGCAACGACGCTAATCCGTCTGCTTTTTTACCAAATCAAGCAACGCCGCTTCGTGGTCAACACGGCGACGTGATGACGAGCGAGTAGTTCGTTTCTTGGAGGCAGCTTGCGTGGTTGCCTGTGAGGTGCGGCTCGTTGTTGATTGCTTGGTATGTCTAGATTGAGGGGATGAAGCAGCCTGCGGAGACTTCGGAGTTGTAGCGGCTCGTGCGCGAGAGGTACGCTTGGCTAGCTGTTTTGGTTGTGGTTGCTCTACTGGCTTTGTTTTCTCATGAGCCACACGCGCCGTTCGCTGGGGCTGGCTTGAGGCTAGCTGGTCATTTTTCTTATCTGTTTTTTCTGCTGGAGCTGTGGCAGCGCGGGTCCGCGCTGGTTGGCGAGAGCGCGAGGTCTTTGCTGGTTTGGGCTGAGTAGATGGTTGAGCAGCCGACTCTTCTTGCGCTACTGCTTTTCCTGACGATGCTTCAACTGAGCGCGCTTTGGCTGGCTGAACTACTGGTTTTTTGACGAGCTTGGCAAAGATCATCTTACCTGCAGCAGTCTGAAGGTTGCGAATAATCTCCACTTCACAGGTGCGGCCCAGCTGGCTGCTGGCTTGCTCCACGACCACCATCGTGCCATCTGGCAAATGCCCAACCGCCTGATGAGCATCCTGCCCCTTCTGAAGGAGCGCCAGCGTCAGGTGCTCACCTGGTAAATGTGCCATCCGGATGCTTTGCGCCAGCTCATTCATGTTGAGCACGCCAATCCCTTCCACGGCGGCGACTTTGTTGAGGTTATAATCGATCGTGAGTAGCCATGCACCATGCTGCTTAGCTAGGCTTAGCAATCGCTCATCGACGCCCTCGCGTGCTTTGCTGCCATCCTGCAAGAGTTCTACCTCAACTTCGTCCATTGCCTGCAATTCCGTTACGACGTCAAGGCCATAACGAGCGCGAGCTCGCTTGTCGCTGTCAGCGTGATCTGCCAAAAATTGCAGCTCACCCACCACACTACGGGGGATTACCAGCGTGTCACCAATAAATCCTGTTTTGGCAACGGCCGTAATGCGACCGTCCATCAGCACCGACGTATCGACTAACAGCGCTCGCCCTTTCGTCTTGAGTGTGTTACGCGGCAGCCGAGCCAGGAGATAACTGACTTCGCCAAGGATAATAAGTGTGATGATAAGCAACACGATAGTAGATAATTGCATGTTGTTCCTTTTGTTATGTTTTTAGATAGGTAATGAGTGCGCTACGGATATCGCGCACATCATGAACAAAGGGCGTCTTAAGGCCAGAATGCGGAGCAATTGCTTTGGTGAAGCCGAGTTTTTGCGCCTCAGCAATGCGCCGCTCGGCCGCTTGGGCACTACGTACTTCACCGCCAAGGCCCACTTCGCCAAATACTACTACACCATCATCAAGGCGTCGGCCAGCAGCAGCACTAGCAATTGCCATGACGACGGCTAAGTCGGCCGCCCGATCAGCCAGTTTGAGTCCACCGACAACGTTGATGTAGATATCTTTATCGGATAATTGCAATTTGGTGCGCCGCTCGAGGACAGCGATCAAAAGGTTAAGTCGGTTGAGGTCAAATCCGCTGGCTGTCCTCTTAGGATACCCGAAATGGGTTGGATTGACAAGTGCTTGGATCTCAACAAGGATGGGGCGGTTACCCTCGAGAGTAGCCAGTACCACTGATCCATCAGCATTTTGGCGTTCGGCAAGCAGCGCAGCTGAGGGGTTCTCTACTACTGTCAGTCCGTGCTCACCCATAGCAAAAATTGCCGCTTCATTCGTGCTACCATAGCGGTTCTTGATGGCCCGCACCACCTTAAAGCCGCCGTAGCGATCGCCCTCAAACTGCAGCACCACATCCACGAGATGCTCAAGTACCTTAGGCCCCGCAATCGACCCTTCCTTCGTCACATGGCCCACCAGCACTACCGCCGTCCCTGATTGCTTGGCGGCTTGAATAATAACGTTGCTGGCGTTAGTAATTTGGCTTACAGTGCCTGGTGCGCTTGTAATCTCAGCCAGGCTCAGCGTCTGAATCGAATCAACAATTACTAGCTGGTATTGACCGGTACGGATGGTAGCCGCAATATCATTAGCACTCGTGCTCGCTGCAAACGACAATGCCTCGTGCTGGTCGGCACCCAGTCGAGTGGCCCGCAGCGCCACCTGCCCAGCCGACTCCTCACCACTGATATAGAGCACCGCTTGCTGTCGAGCAACTGCATGCGCGACCTGGAGCAAGAGAGTGCTCTTGCCCATGCCTGGCTGCCCCGCCAGAAGAAGCACACCACCAGGCAAAATACCACCACCTAGCACTACATCAAGATCAGCAATACCCGTTGCAAGTCGTGCCGCTGGCTCATCCTGGCTTGCAGCGGCGGTAATTGGCCGCGGCTGTAGCAACGTACCCTGGCCAGCGCTGCGTGCCACGGCCGATTTACCCACCGGAGCTGGCGCTTGCTCGACGAGGCTATTCCACTGGCCGCATTGTTCACACTTACCGGTCCATTTTGGTGAGCGCGCACCACACCGCTGGCAAACAAACATCGTGCGAGCTCGTGCCATTACACTTGCTCCTTGGGTTGCTCAATGCCATTAATGCTTTGGTTCAGCTCATTAGCGCGTACTGACAAGGCATTGAGCCGAGTGATCTTCGCATTATATATCTCAACGCGTTGATTAATCGCTAGCCGCTGCGCCTCAAGCGCTCGCTGACGTGCTAAGAGCTTCTTGCGCGCTGCCTGGAATGATGCATCATCGCGGAAGCCGCCATTTTGGGCTCTCGCATTAAACACCTTAATATCAGCCGACAGCTGTTCAGCCATCTCTTTATACTGTGCTTGATCAGTGGGGAGCTGGGTAGCTTCTTGGTTGATTGCTTTGCTGAGCGCTTTGGCTTCTTGATCGACTTTGTCAAAGACAGCTTGGTAAGCATCACTGCGTGCGACAATCGCCGCACGGTTACGAAAATACCGACTATAGTGCTGCTCTAACTCGCTGTTGATTGTACCAATCTGCGTGCCAATAATAGAATGAAGCTCATTATTGCGCTCGCCTGGCTCAGCTTGGTCATAATACTTCACCATTGAGGCAATGACCGGATTGGTCTTGATCTTGGCGTACTCTGCTTCGATAAGCTTGTCGATCCGCTGTCGCTCGCTTGGGCTAAGCCGCTCATATGCGGCATGTAATAACTCGTGTGCTGTCGTGACGGGTTCGGCGTTAGTCAGTTCTTGATTCTGCACATTGTAGACGTAAATCCGGCGCAAGTGGTAGCAGCCAAGGATAGCTGCCGTGCGCTCGGTCGATTTGCAGCTTTTGTTAAACTCAGCCTTGTCCTGTAATTGTGGCTGACTCGCATAGAGCAGCTGCCGACCTTTATCGGTCAGCTCAAGCTGATCAATCACCGCTTGCATTGCACTATCGGGCTGGTACCGGCTCGCCACTGCAGCATCGTAGAGCTCCGGGCCATAGGTCAGCCCAGCCCAGGCCATGCCACCGATCATCACCAGACCGATCAGTGTTGAGAGGAGGCGCTTAGGCCTTTTCGCTACGTGCGTCAATCGTCAACTCCCCTTTTCGTACTCCAACTGTCAAGACCGACCCTTTGGCGTAGTGATGGGCCAAGATCCCCTCCGCAAGGCGGTGCTCCAGCTCATCCTCAATCGTGCGCCGCAGCGGCCTCGCCCCGAAGGTGCGGCTATAGCCCTGAGCAATCAACCGTCGCTTTGCCGCTGGCAACACCTTGACGGCAAGGCTCTGGCGCGCCAAACGCCGATTGAGCTCAGCAATCTGCAAGTCAAATATCTTCCCAACCTCTGGCTTGGTAAGTGGGCGGAAGGTGATGATCGCATCAAACCGATTGATTAGCTCTGGCCGCATGAAGCGCTCTAGTGCCTCGCGTGTGTACGACTCGTTGCGTCGCTGCTGCTGCGCCGTATCGTCCTCGTCGGCTAGTTTGGCCTGGAAGCCAAGGCTGCGATTGTGCTGCATCTTATCTGCACCGAGATTGCTGGTGAGGATGATAATTGTGTTACGGAAGCTCACAACACGGCCAGTCGAGTCGGTCAATGTGCCATCTTCAAGGAGCTGCAGCAACATCTGGAAGATATCGGGGTGAGCCTTTTCGATTTCATCAAACAACACCACACTATAGGGTTGACGCCGCATCTTATCTGTCAATTTGCCGCCATCGTCGTAACCTACATAGCCAGCAGGCGCACCAACAAGTCGGCTCGCGGTATGCTTCTCGCCAAACTCACTCATATCGATCTTAATCAGTGCGTCATCCGAGCCAAACACCTCACGAGCAAGCACGCGCGCCAGCTCAGTCTTGCCGACACCAGTTGGCCCCATAAAGACAAAGCTACCGATCGGCCGCTGGCTGCTCGCCACCCCACTACGACTGCGCCGAATAGCACGAGCAACTTTGCCGACCGCTTCTTCCTGGCCAATCAGATATTTGCCAAGGTGTTTCTCAAGATTACGCAGGAGCTTCGCCTCACTTGTGCGAACTTTCTCAACCGGGATGTGTGTCATCACAGCAATGGCATGAGCAATATTATCCTCGGTGAGTACCAGTGGAGTTTTGCGGCTTTGCTCACGACGTGCTTGCTCAAGCTGGTCGGTCAATTGGCTAATACGCTGCTTATAGAGCGCAGCGCGCTCATAGTCTTCTGCTGCTACGGCATCTTCCATTTTCTCATTCAGTGCTTTGAGCTCACGGACATACTCGCGCTGCTTGCTTGGCTTATGTCCCTTCTTAACGCGTACCAGAGCTGCTGCTTCATCAATCACATCAATCGCCTTGTCAGGCATAAAGCGATCGGCCACGTAACGGTCACTCATATACACCGCTGACTCGATCACATCATCACTAATCTTCACCCCGTGATGTTTCTCATAGTAGTTGCGCAGCCCCTTGAGGATTGCCACCGTATCCTTCACACTTGGCTCCTTAACGAGTACTGTCTGAAAGCGACGCTCGAGCGCGCTATCTTTCTCGATATGCTTGCGATATTCCTCCAACGTCGTCGCACCGATGAGGTGCAGCTCACCTCGGGCTAGTGCTGGCTTGAGGATATTAGCTGCGTCCATCGCTCCGCCCTCTGCTGAGCCAGCTCCTACAAGCATGTGCAATTCATCGATAAAGGCAATGATGTTGCCCTGCTTGGTAATCTCGCGAATCAGTGCCGTTAGCCGCTCCTCGAACTGCCCACGGTACTTAGTGCCAGCGACAATCGCCGTCATATCGAGCATAACCACCCGCTTGTCGAGCAAATTATCTGGCACATCCTCGCGGACAATCCGCTGCGCGAGGCCTTCAACGATGGCCGTCTTACCTACCCCTGGCTCACCCAGCAAGACAGGGTTATTCTTGGTGCGACGGCTGAGAATTGTTACAAGGCGTTCGGTCTCGCGTGCGCGCCCTACCACAGTATCAAGCTCACCATCGGCTGCCTTGGCGGTTAGGTCAATGCTATATTTGCTCAGCGCATTACCACCCCGTGGCGCTGGCCGGTACTTCGTATCAGTGCGAGTACTTGTGCCACCGCGACTCTCTTCTTCACGTATATCATCAAAGTGGGCTTCGAGGTTGCGGACAATCGCCTCGGTATCTGCCCCCATTTCGCGTAGCAATACAGTTGCGCGGGCGTTATTTTGCTTGAGCAAGCTATAGAGAATATGCTCTGTGCCGAGCTCATCATGCTCATATTCCTTCGCGATTTCCCATCCCATCCGAAGTGTCAATAGAGCCGTCTCGGACAGGCCAGTTGCCCCACCAGTCCGTACCGTAATATTCTTGAGCGGCTGCAGGTGAAGTGAATCCTCCGCCCGGCGCAGCGTAATACCAGCATCGGCGAGCACCTTGGTACCAAGACTGGCACTTTGGCTCAGAATACCAAGCAATAAGTGTTCAGTACCAATATAGGGGTTGCCATACCCACGGGCAATTGCATCAGCATACTGGACGCTCAGGCGAGCATCATCACTCAAATGGCTAATAAAATCTGCAAAATCATCTTCCATGTCGTCCTCCAAAATCTGTGGCCAAAAAAGCCACCCTACTCAGTATACGCTGCTTATTAGCACTCGTCAAGGTGGAGTGCTAATAACACGCAAAACCCTACTCTATTATGAGTAGGGTTGGCGTGTCGCAGCGCTTTGCAATTTTACGCTTGGTTTTCAATGGCGCTAAAGAGATCATCCTCGATATTCTTGCGTGGCTTGCGCTCAGCTGGCTGGCTTGCTGCTGTCTCGATATCAAGCTCAAAGCCCGTAAGGCGGCTCGCCAGGCGAACATTTTGCCCGCTGCGGCCAATCGCGATCGACTGCTGGTCTTCCGTCACATACACCTTGGCGTGCTTGTGCTCGCGGTCAATCTCGACCCGCACTACCTCAGCAGGGCTGAGGGCGTTGCGAATGTACGTATCGGTATTTTCGTCGTACATAATGATATCAATCTTTTCTTGGTCACCAATCTCATTAACAACGGCGTTGACCCGTGTGCCATGCCCACCAACAAAGGTACCAACCGGGTCGATCCCTGGCACGGTGCTCAGAACAGCGAGCTTAGTGCGGCGACCTGCCTCGCGAGCGATCCCCTTAATCTCAACTGCCCCTGTCTCGAGCTCTGGTACCTCTTGACGGAAGAGATACTCAATGAAGGCTTCGTTGCCACGGCTCAGGATAAGCTGTGGACCACGATTGTCGCGCTCAATGTCCTTGATAAATACTTTAATGCGACTGCCTGGCACATAGCGCTCACCTTGGATCTGTTCGCTTTGCGGCAAGATGCCAGTTGCCTTGCCCAGTTCAACGCGCACGACGCGTGGCTCAACCCGCTGGACAATACCCGTCACAACGGTACCAATCTTGTCTTCGAACTCTGCAAGCACCACCTCGCGCTCAGCCTCGCGCAGGCGCTGCAACACCACCTGCTTGGCAGTCTGGGCTGCCACACGGCCAAAGCTCGTCACATTATGCACTTCCTCAACGGTACCGCCCAGCTCGGCATCGGGGTTTGTCGCCCGTGCTTCTTCTAGACTGATCTCTGTCGATGGGAAGTTAACTTCTTCAACGATCTCACGAATGACGAACACCTTTGCTGTACCGTCGTTGAGGTTGAGCTCTGCCCGAACGTTTTGGTCGCGCTCACCATTGTCGCGGCGCCAGGCGGCAGCAATTGCTTGCTCGATCACACCGAGGACAGTCTCCTCAGGCAAGTTCTTCTCGTCTGCGATTGTACGCAAGGCCAGTGCGAGCTGCTTGATATTAAGGTCTTCCATATTACATTACTCCTTTCTATGAAAAACTCCGACCTGCCGGCCGGATATCTACCCATCAGTGTAGCGGATAGTGCGAAGGATGTCAAATGGAATGGCGGAGGTTCTTATTCAACAATCGTCAACATATCACGGAGTTCAGCTATAACCCATCGTGCGTACCTAGCAGCGGGTGAGCCAGCAAAGGTTGCCCCATTGCCTGTCACTGTAAAGAGCGGTACGTCGTTCGCTCCATCGCCCACGACCAAGCAATCACCCAGCGAGACCTGTTGCTCGACAGCCAGTTGGTGGAGCTGCTCCACCTTGGCTACCGCATCGTTATCTGGTGCATCAATCTGGCATAGCATGTCTTGATCATCAAAGATAAAATGATTGCTCGCGCGCCAAAGTGCGACGCCAAGCTGCTCTGCTACCATGCCTACCAAGATATCCATCGCACCAGAGTTGATGGCCACGCGGTAGCCCCGCGCTTGAAGCGCCGCAACGACCATTTGGGCATGTGGCATATAGGTGTACTGGCTGAGGACACGCTGCACCGCCTCTCTGTGGCAGTCGCCCCGCTGCTGGTACCGCTGCAATAGCCAGGCTTGGCCTTCGGCATCAGTTATCTCGCCTTGAGCAGCACGCGCCATCAAGGCAGCATCTTCTTCTGGTGTGATGCCCATGGCGAGATTGAGATTGCGCCAAGAGTTGTCGCGAATCAAGGTGTGATTGAG
Organism: uncultured Candidatus Saccharibacteria bacterium; assembly: GCA_938041435.1. Taxonomy (GTDB): domain Bacteria; phylum Patescibacteriota; class Saccharimonadia; order Saccharimonadales; family Saccharimonadaceae; genus Saccharimonas. The sequence goes on along the minus strand of CALISR010000014.1, from coordinate 84,033 downwards.
GTCGAATACAATAAGCTTTGGCTGCATTAGCCAGGTACTCCCTGCCCAGGACACGTAGCGAGGACGCGCTGCATGGCGGCTTTTTCGCCTGTGGTGACCCAGAGGTGATATTTACGTTTGACGGCAATTTGCCGGGCAACATACTGGCAGCGAAACGGCTTATGGCTGGGCAGCCACGTAGCAGCATCACCATCACCCTTTTGCTGGTTGGCCGGGCCATCGACTGCTAGGAGCTCGAGCGGGTCATTGGCAAGCTGCTGCCGCTGCTCGCTACTGAGCTGCTGTGCACCGGTTTGCCAGGCATTACTGAGAGCCACAACGTGGTCGATCTGCACTGCAGTACTCGTGCCGCTCCCTCGCTGGAAGGTGATGCGCTTGCCTGTGTATGGGTCGTCGAGCTGGCCACTCGCTACTTTGCAATTGCCGCTCACCACCGCCTGCTTGAGGTCGCGTGCGAGGATGATATTGCGCGTATCACAGCCACTCGTCGTTGCCCAGCCCGCACCAAATTGGCTACGCGCATACCCAGTCTTGGGTGTACGGCCCTTAACGGGCAATGCCTCCAGTGCTGCCAATGCCTCGCCATTACCCTGTGGCGAGTGGCTCGATTGCGCTAACTGCCACGCTGCATATATCGTGAGCGCAATAATGATAATACCAGCGAGCAAAAACATCGTTATGACGCGGCGACGGCGATATTCCATAATCATATCATAGCATAGGGTCAATTTGTGGTGGGTTCATCCATATTCCGGTATACTAGTTTTATGCAACAGGTTACTCATCTCATCGACTTTTTTATACCAACTCACTATCAGCTGGCGCTGGATATTGATCGCCAGCAGCGGCACTTCACAGGGCACGTGACGATCACTGGCGAGACGACGCAGGCCGATACACCAATTAAATTACACGCCAAAGACCTCACAATCACCAGCGCAACGATCGACGGCCAGCCAGCCTCTGTGGAGCATAATAAGGATGAGGTCTCGCTACACCTGCCAACGCTAAGTGTCAGCACTCATACCATCACTCTCGCGTACGAAGCAGCAATCACTGACTCACTCCATGGTCTCTACCCCTGTTATTATCAGCACGACGGTGCGAAGAAAGAATTGCTTATGACGCAGTTCGAGAGTCATCATGCGCGCGAGGTATTCCCTTGTATTGATGAGCCTGCCGCCAAAGCGACCTTCGACATAACCGTTACAACTGAGCCGGGCATCACGGTGCTTGGCAATATGCCCGTCCAGGTGCAGCAGGAAGCAGATGGTCGGCTCATCACTACCTTTACCCAAACGCCGCGCATGAGTACCTACCTCGTGGCTCTCGTGATGGGCGAGTTGCAGCATATCACTGGTCAGACGAAAGACGGCGTAGAGGTGTCCGTCTGGGCTACGCCAGCGCAAGCTCCTGCGAGCCTTGATTTCGCTCTTGAGCATGCCATCCGCTCGATTGAGTTCTTTAATGAATACTTCGACACGCCCTACCCCTTACCGAAATCCAATCACGTTGCAGTACCAGACTTCAGTAGTGGCGCAATGGAGAACTGGGGGCTCATCACCTACCGTGAGTCTGCTCTACTAGCCGATCCAACCACGACGACCATCGCCGATAAGCAATACATTGCCACCGTTATTAGCCACGAACTCAGCCACCAGTGGTTTGGTAACCTCGTCACGATGAAGTGGTGGGATAACCTCTGGCTCAACGAGAGCTTTGCCAATATGATGGAATATCTGGCGGTCGATACCATCCATCCTGAGTGGCACGTGTGGACAGACTTTTGCAACCACGAGGGTGCGCTGGCCTTTGGCCGTGATGCGATTGATGGCGTGCAACCGGTCCAAACAGCTGTTCATCATCCAGATGAAATTAGTACGCTCTTTGACGGGGCAATTGTCTATGCCAAGGGTGGACGCCTCCTCTACATGCTCATGCATTGGCTAGGCGAAGCCGCCTTTCGTACTGGCCTGCAGGCATACTTTGCTACCCACGCCTATAGCAATGCCGAGGGTGATGACCTATGGCACGCGCTGAGTCAAGCCAGCGGGCACGATGTTGCTGCACTTATGAACCACTGGATCCGCACTCCTGGCTACCCAGTTGTCACAGCTTCACTCAGCGGCTCGCAGCTAGTACTCGAGCAGCAGCGCTTCTTTATTGGCCCACACACCGCCGATGATACTACCTGGCAGATCCCCCTCCATAGCTCATCACCGGCTATTCCGGCACTACTCACCACGCAGCGCACAGTAGTAGAGCACAGTCTGGATGAACCAGTCCTTCTCAATCACGGCAATGTCTCGCACTTCATTACGCAGTATGATGACGCACTGTTAGAGCGTTTACTTGGCCAAGTGCGGCGTGGTGAGCTATCTGTCGTCGATCGCTCACTCTTACTCACCCAACAGCTGTTACTGGCTCGGAGTGGTCGTGTATCGAGCGCCAGCTTGCTCACTCTCCTTGACGCTTACCGCAATGAGACAGACGAGCATGTCTGGAGCGTAATGTCGTCAGTGGTTGCCCACCTTAAGCTCTTCGTTGAGCCACATAGCGCTGCCGAGCAGGCACTGCGGCAGTTTGTGGGCCAGCTTGCCCAGCAGAGCTATGATCGCCTTGGCTGGAGTGCGCGCCCTGGTGAGCCTGAGAATGACACCAAGCTGCGATCGACGATCATCGCGCACATGCTCTACAGCGAGCAACCTGCGGTGATTACCGAGGCGCAGCAGCGCTATGCAGCAGGCGGCCTATTGGCTCTCGATAGCGAGCTACGCAGCCTGATTACCAGCAGCGTTGTCCGCCACAGCCAGCAGCCTCAGCAGCTGATTAATGAGCTTCTGACGCACTATCGAGCAACTGCCAGTAGCGACTTGCGCCAAGACATCGCCAGTGCCGTGACGAGTACGCGCGACGCCGCAAGTATTCGCAAGCTCCTTGCTCTCATGATGGATACCGAGACAGTTCGCACCCAAGATACCGTCTTTTGGTTTGTTTACTTGTTGCGCAACCGCGACGCACGCGACGCTACGTGGCAATGGCTGCAAGATAATTGGCAGTGGATTGAAGAGCACTTCGGTAGCGACAAGAGCTTCGACTACTTCCCACGCTATGCCGGCAATATCCTCGCTTCGCGCCAGCAGCTGGGCGAATACCAGCGTTTCTTTGCACCACTGCGCAAGGAGCCAGCCCTTACCCGCGTGATAGATATGGGCATCACAGACATCACTGCCCGCGTTGAGCTCATCGAGCGCGATGGCCCAGCAGTTGTAGTAGCGCTCACGAAGGCATAGCGAGACGCGAACCGTGCACTTGCATTTCCCAGTACTACTGGCTTTTTCCAGGCGCAAGCCTAATTTGTCAGAAAATAGAGAACTCTTGCACGCTACCGAGTGAAGCAGTAAGAAGGTGTAATCGCACAGAAAATGTTATAGATCTATGTAGCTTAAGTCACAATACCGTCACTACTCAACAACTTCAATCCGCACCACCCGCGGTGGGCTGCCACTGGTAGCAATCGCAACGAGTTGGAGATTCATAGTGGCGATGTGCTCGTGGTGTGCATAGAACCGCGCGGCATAGTGCATTTGGTTGCGCTTCTTGCGGGTAATCGCTGCGAGGCCATCGCCCGCATAGTCATCCGTGCGATGCTTCACTTCAGCAAAATACAGCGTATTACCATGCTTCGAAATAATATCAATCTCACAATATTTTGTCCGCCAGTTGCGCGCCACAATCTGGTGGCCGTGCTGCTGCAAGGCGTCTGCTGCAGCCGTTTCGCCAGCATGGCCACGTCTGGTCGTCGTATCAGCTTGCTGCGTGGTGTGTGCTTGGTCTGCTGAGTGAGGGCTATCATTGCGGTAGTGCTGGAGTGGTTTGAAGCTGAGCCGATGCAGTGGCGTCACTCCGTGGGCAGCAATCGCCGCTCGGTGCTGCGCTGTGCCATAGCCAGCATGCGCCGCAAAGCCATAGCCAGGGTAGAGTGCGTCTTGCGTGGCCATATATTGGTCGCGCGCTACCTTGGCAATGATCGACGCTGCCGAGACGCTCGGCACCAATGCATCCGCCTTAGGTAGCATCGTGACGTACCGCTCTAATGCCGTCCCAGCCAAGAAGTTCACCCTGCCATCGATCACAATCTCCGTGAGCGCAATAGCTTGCTCGCGGCATTGCTGCTGCACAGCCTCTACCGCTCGCCGCGTTGCCAGGCGGAGGGCTTCGCTCATCCCCACCTCATCCAGCTCTGCCGCACTCACCCAGCCAAGCGCATACGCCGCTGCCTGCTCTTGGATAGCTTGGGCAAGCGCTTCACGGCGTTTTTTCGTTAATTTCTTGCTGTCGTCCAGCCCATCTATTGCCGCACCACCCAGCACCACTGCGCCAACCACCAGCGGCCCCGCCCATGGCCCGCGCCCAACTTCGTCAATCCCAAGTATCATACTATGATTGTCTCATATTTTATGGCATAGCGCACACTGCCGATCTTCATACTCGTTTAGCTTCGCCACACCAACAGCCACTCCCCATATCGTCAAGCAACATAGTGATGTATAATATACAACTCCTATCTCTGTTTTTGTTCGCTTCTCTTGCTGATTTGTCTATTTTCTGTTGCGAGAGCGTAGCTAATCAATTACAATCAGGGCAAGCCTTCGGCTTAGCAACTATTACTTCATCACAAGGAGGAGTATGACAAAAACGCTTTGGCACACGCTGTTTGCTACCGGGGTGTTTGCCTGTGCCATTGCTGGATGCGCTGGCGTCCCTACTAAGCCAGTTGCAGCAGTGCCAGTGCATACCATACAGCCACACGAGGTATGCACACATCAGCATCATACAGGTGCGTATACGCTTGATAAGAGCAACCCATACGGGTGGTCGTGCTACGACCTCACCTACTCGATATCGCTCTTCTCAGGCTTTACCTTCACAGCCAAGGGCAGCCTCAATATGCAGGCATATTGTACAGCCCGCCATCATGGTACACGTGCCATCGTCGACCGTCAGCAAGCTCAGCCAACCTGGCAATGCGTGCCATAGCATTCACCACACAAAAGATAGAACAAATAAACTGTATAGCGTCATAGTAATAACACGAAAGGATCATTCATGCCCACAATGGAAATCACCGGGCCAGCACCACTCCTCATACTAGCAGTCGCACTTAACGTCGCGTATTTTATCTTGTTGATCTGTGGCATCTGTTGGGTCATCCGGCAGGGCCAACGTACCAAGCAGATCAGACGGCACGTGGCTGCGATCGACGAGAATCTCGAGGCGATTCGCGCCGTTCTCACCGAGCAAGCAGAATCTCGCAAGACAAAATAATAGCATCGGTACACGAAAGCATAAAGCCACCCTCAAGCGGTGGCTTTGCTTTATGCCTCGCTACTTAGCTATTTATGCGCTGCGACGAGCTATCTGCTGCCACCCCACTACAGTCAGCCACACTAGCCAAACAAGCAGTGCCCCAGCAGTATTGGCCGCGATATCCCAATTGGTATCATCCAGCGGCAAGCGAGCCACGCCAGTCTTCGCCACCAGCAGCTCAAATAGCTCATTCATGCAGCCAAGTGCCGACACCAGCGCAAACAGCGAAAATACCTCCACCAGCCAGTAGCGGTGCCACCCCAGCCCATACTTAAGGTAAAGCCACAGGCAGCCAGTAAATATCCCACCACCGATGAAGTGGGTATTAAACGCCGTGTCTTGCCCGTCGATCAACGGCGATGGCACATACCATGAGACAAAGAACAATCCACACGCCAAATACAGGAGCCAACGGTAGCCCCGCTCGTGCGTATAGCCGTAGTGCTGCAAAATTGGTGGTACACTACTGGCCAAAACAGCTGGTATAACAATCGAAACAATGGTAAAGATACTCATACTTCTAGTATAACATCAACTGCAAGCTAGCAACCACAGGCCTATCACGTATCATGGTATAGCCATTACAGCAAATATGTTGTGCGTATTATCTCCATACCTCATCCATATATCACGCCCTTCCCTTCCGGTGCTCAGGAGAGGTTGTTTACCAAAGCCTCACGAGCCGAGCGTTCAAGGCAAAATAGACTAATGGCGTAGCTCTCCTCATACAAATCCGCCCCTGGTACATAGAGGCGGATATAAAAGCTTTCTTGCGATGGCTATTCTACGCAGCTTCGTGGCGAGCGGCAACCTCAGCAGCCTTAGCGTCTAGCTCAGCTTGCTTGGCGTCTTCTGCAGCCTTTTTCTCGGCAGCGTCTTTGGCCTTCTCTTCTTTGAGGCGGGCAGTCTCGGCCTCGGCATGAGCATCGTGCACGTTGTTCACCGCCTCGCGGTCGAACTGTACGGCAGTCAGGCGAGCCGACTTACCACTGCGGCCACGCAGGTAGCTCAGGAAGTTGCGGCGCACCTTAGCGCGGCGCATCACCTCAACCTTCTCAACCAGTGGGCTGTGCAGCAAGAACGACTTCTCTACCCCCACACCGCTGGTAATCTTGCGTACAGTAATGCGGCTGGTGTGCTGGCCTTTGTTGTCGGTGCGGATCACCACACCTTCAAACATCTGGATGCGCTCTTTGTTGCCTTCTTTGATTTTTTGGTGGACGCGGACCGTGTCGCCGCTCCGCACATCAACGACGGCAGGCTTTTTCTGCTGGTCATTGACTTTTTGGATCAGTGCAAAACTCATGACTTTCTCTCTATTTAATTATTAGATGACAATTCAGTTATTGATTGTACCATATTTTGTGTGCAGGGAGAAGAGGAGGAGTAGTTTTTATAATCACTACTCGAGAAATGACCTCCTCGCTGTTTTCTATAACAAAGAGGTCATTAATTTCTTAGCACAGAGTCTCTATTTACGACACTTGCTGCTGAGCACGATTAATCATCTCTTGCATGTTTTCTCGCGGGATTGGCTCTAGGAGGGTGCTAGGTGGTACATTTCCCTGCATTCCCTGCATTTTAGCGGTACCACCAACCCGCAGTAAAGTATCTGAGCCATCGTTAGTAATATCAGCACCAACAGGAATCCGCTCTCCCCCATTAGCTTGGATATAAACATCATTGCCATCACCAGCTTTCTTGGAGTTCGAATCAAACATCTTTGACTCATCAAAGGTCAGTTTGTTACACATACTAGTACTGATTGCGTTACCATACTTATCAGACATCGGGAGGTTTGGATCAAATGAACGCAGTGTAAACGTTGACATATCAACTGTATACAGCCCAACTACTTTGCCCGATCCATGACCAAACCCTGTGTCTTCACGGTAACAGAAAGGTCGCACACCAACGTAGCCGTTACCTGCTTCATCAACGTCTTTGACAACGCCACCAAGTACATCCACAGACCCTTCTTTGACGGCTTTTGCTAGCTCAGCAACGGAGGGCATCTTCTCCTGATTATTCTCTGCTTCGTTTGGAGTTGGAGATGGTGTTGTCTCTGGCGATGAAGGGTGTGATGGTGATGGTATCTCCGTTGCTTTGTTAGTAGAGTGAGGTCGCTTAGACTGTGGAGTCTTTTTGTCTGCTGGCGCTTCGATGGATGGATTTGCGGTTGGTGTTGCTGACGATGTTGTTTCGGCAGCGGTAGCAGTTTGAGTTGGCTGCGCTTCGTTTCGTGATGCTTTTTCAGGTGAGCCACAGCCTGCCAAGGCGCTAGCTCCTATAGCACTCAAGGCAATAACAGACAATACTTTTTTCTCTGCGCGACCCCAGAAACTTAAGCGCTCAGAACTTCCCTTCATTTTTCTTTCCTCCTCTTTCTCTGTATCATCACTGGTGGATGATGCCTATTTTGGATTTATAATCTAAACTATACCGCACTTTGGTATATATAGCAACTAGTTTAGCTGGTGGTGTTTTCTTGGGCTGCGCCTGCTCCACCTTCGCGGCTATTCACTACCTGTACAGCTCTGTTTCGTACGCTTGCTGGAATTTATGCTGGAGCACACGCTTGGCAGCATCATTGCGCACGAGGTCATACATCGTCTGCGAGTCGTATGCATAAAGGATAAGCACAAGCGCCTCGCCAGCAGACGGTAGCGCACGATTGCGCAGCTGTTTTTTGTTGATGAGCCCAGCCTGCCGAGCTTTGTTGAGGAATATCTCTAGGTCGTGCTCAGAAGCGCACTGGCTCCTTATCTCGGGCAAATCTTGAATAGGAAATACCTGCTTGTCTGCATTATCGTCGGCGCTATTTTCTCGCAAGCTATCGATCAGTGGCTGTGCAAGCTCTACAAGCTGCTCGATCTGGGCGCGTACTTCTGCACTGAGGGTAGCCTCTGCAGCGCGGAGCGCTTCTTGCTGCTCTTTGGCTTCTGCTGCTTGACGGTCAGCGGCAGCACGGACGGCTTCGAGTGCTCGCTTTGCCAGTGCATCATCGATATCTGGCACGCTGCTGGCCGAGGCTTCATTTTCTGCGCTACCAGCAGCTGGTAACGCCTCACCGCGAGTAATGTTGGCTGCTTCATGCGCTGCAGCTGTAGTGCCATATAGCGTCCAACGAATCTGTTGTTTGGCGCGGCCACCTACTGGCATCTCTTCTGTTAGTCCTTGCATAGCAATGTCTGCCGGCACCGCACGATAGACGGTGATTGACTTACGTCGCCGACCACGCTCATCAATGGTATATCGCTGCCCACGCTGCAGTACAAGGCCGCTATACTCCAGCTCTTCTGTAATAATCATGACGGGGCGATCTGATCTTTGTGCACTGTATAGTAAGATACTCGCTCGCTTATACCTCTCGAGTTTTGTTTGCACTTTGCTTGGATCATAAATTGCATCGCCTAGCTCTTGCACTGTCCATACTTCACCAGCAGATTCTGCAAGAACCTCCGCTAGCCGCTGACTGGCGTCTTTTTTAATAAACTCTGGTGTAGCGCGGCTACCATATCCCCGCTTGCTGTCTGAGCGTGATGTTCGGTCATTATCAGGAAAGACATCAATATGCCCGGGCTCGCTCTCATTGTTGGTCGACTGCGCTTTCTCAACCGCTTCTTTACCCCAGATACGAATTGCTGTTTCCTCAGATACGACTGCCAAGGGTGGCTCTGTGAGGCCCATATAATATGCCAGCTCGGCGTTGATCTCACCAATCCTATCTTTAACGATTTGGCGCCGCTGCTGTACGTCTTTGCCAAGCGGGGTTGCCTCATACATTTCATCAACCCGCTTTGCTGCTTTATTGGGCGTCAATGCCGCATGACCAAGATCGGCCAGAATCTTCGCTATCTTACCTTCTGTTTTGTAGCCGCCCTTCTCCATTGGCTGTTCTTCTTTTTCGGCTATTTCGGTAAGAGTAGCCTCGCAGCTCGCTCGCTCCTCTTGGTAGCGTTGGAGAACGCCTGCTGGTACTACGCTTTTGTCGCCAGTCCGCACAAACTCCTCGAGCGCTTCTTGCTGATCGGCTTTGATCGTCGGCAGAGCCTCCTGATTATAGATATCCTCCTCGTACTCTAAGATATTTGCGTCGTGAAGGGCCAGCATGACTTCTCTGTGATGCTCATTATCTTTGGCAATCGCTGTCGTTACTTTTTCAAGCGGACTCTTAGCACTAGTCTCATGTGGTGATGGCTGTTGGTCTATAAATTTTTTCATTATCACTCCGTATGGTGAGCCGCTGCGGCTATGCAGGGCTCCTTGCTCGGTTTGTATCATGCATCATATAATAGCATTTGGCGCGAAAGTATTGCAATAACGGCTGTTTGTCCTTGGACTACTCCTTTCTCTTTCTCGCCTGTGTGCGGTATACTAGAGTTTATGGACTATAACAAACTTGCACTCGACCTACACAAAAAATATAAGGGCAAAATCACCACCAGCCTACGCGATAACGATGAGCTTAATCGCGATAAACTCAGCAGCTACTACAGCCCCGGCGTGGGCGCAGTCAGCAAGGCAATTGCAGATGACCCCGCTAGCCTACCCACCTACACCTGGACGAATAACCTCGTGGCAGTCATTAGTGATGGTTCGGCCATTCTGGGCCTGGGCAACCTTGGCCCTAAGGCTGCGATGCCGGTGATGGAAGGTAAGGCGCTGCTATTTAAGCATTTTGCTGGTGTCGATGCCGTGCCAATCGTGCTGGATGTGCACCAGCCAGAGGAGATTATCGCTACGGTTAAGGCAATCGCACCAAGCTTTGGCGCCATTAATCTCGAGGATATCGCCGCGCCCAAGTGCTTCGAGATTGAGGAGCGCCTCAAGGCCGAGCTGGATATCCCCGTCTTCCACGACGACCAGCACGGCACTGCCGTAGTGGTACTGGCTGGGCTGATCAACGCTGCCAAGCTGACGGGCCGCAGCCTGGCTGATAGCAAATTTGTCGTGGTCGGCGCTGGCGCTGCTGGCACTGCTATTATTAAGTTACTGCATACTTACGGCGCTCGGCATATCGTGGCGGTTGATAGCAAAGGCATCGTGGGCAGCCACCGCACCGACCTCAACGCCGAAAAGACTGCCCTGCTTGCGTACGTTGATGCCGCGCAGCAGGGGTCGCTGGAAGACGCCATGGCAGATGCCGATGTATTCATTGGTGTATCGCGCGCCGGGTTGCTGACCCCAGAGCTCGTCGGGATGATGGCCAAAGACCCGATTATCTTTGCCCTGGCCAACCCAGTGCCAGAAATCATGCCAGATAGCGCCAAAGCAGCCGGCGCTGCCGTCATCGCCACTGGCCGCAGCGACTTCCCCAACCAAGTCAATAACGCCCTGGCCTTCCCAGGTATCTTCCGTGGTGCGCTCGATAATGGCGTGCAAAAAATCACCGACGAGCACAAGCTCGCCGCCGCCCAGGCGCTGGCAGCGCTGGTCGATGAACCCACAGCAGACTACGTCATCCCCTCACCATTTGATGAACGCGTAGTGGAGGCTGTGGCGAAGGTTATTCGCTAGGTCAATATTTATACTCGCCAAGGTCTACATTCCTAAATCTTGCCTTCTCACTTTATATACCTCACGTAACCTCGTAGAGCACTGGTTATATCGGTGAGTTTTGTCACGCAAGAGACAGCAAGCCCAAGAAATAAAACTACGTAGCATACAAAGCCACGTAGTTTTATTTCTGCACGGTTTCTCTTTAAATGCTACCTACGCGCTGTTTGCGTAGCTCTCGTCGAGAGCGTCCGGTAATTTCTGCCAATGTCGCCAGCTGGTGCTGCTTGTCACAAACACCGATCAGCATAATCAATTCGTGCACCTGCATTGCTGTGAGTTGCTCACGCACGCCTGCAAGTGTATTGTCCATCTGGTTGACCCGTAGGTTCGATATGTAGACACGCATCACATTGTGCTTCGCGTCCTTACTGTAAATCACAGGGTGCGGGTAAGTCGATTCACCGTTTTTATCAACGCTTGAGAATTTACCAGCATGAATTAAACCACCGTCCGACATAGCCACCTGAGCATAGTGTGTGAGACGTTGCTGTACATTTGGTGCTATATAATCCCACGGTGTTGACCTGTAGCCGTCCATTCGACGCTCAATTTCTTGCAGTGCTTTGCTACGGCAATCGATCACAAGCGCCCCAGGTACGTTATCGACAACAACTTTACAACTCACTGTACTATCACGACTATCCACCTCAAGCCATGGTACAAGCTTGTGCGGCAAGGTAAGGTAATCAAGCGGCACACGTTTGGTTTCTGCACGAAGGTGTAGTGGTTCTGATACTGGCAGCGACGTGACATTATCTGGCTGATTCGACTTGTTAGGCAGTATATCTACTGAGTCCTGCATGCTGCGTCGTTTATTGCTAGATACATTTAGCAAATCATGGGTTGCTAGCTGGTCAGCTGTCGGTTGGTACGCTACCAATGCATTGGCTAGCCGCTCAGCCGCCTCAGCAATGATCTGTTCCGTTTGCATATCAATTAACTGACGATCAGCGTGCTGTGCACTCTTTGGCCAGAGGCGATCAACCAAGCGCTGTGCTATATCATGAGTTATCGCCTTATCCGATCGATCAAACCATTGTAAGAGCGCGATTTGCGTCTGGCTAATCTGTGGTATATGCTCTGTGAGGTAGTGGCAGAAGGACAGCAACGTATCAGCCGGTACCGTTGTGTGCTCCTCGTCTCGCGATTGTTCAAGCTGCCGAGCCTGCGTAACTAACGCCGTATGCTCTGTTTGTAATGCATCGAGATGTTGACTCTCCGGTTTACAGATCGCAATTTCGTCATCATAGCATGGTTGCTGTGGCTCATCAAAGGCTATCTGTTCGCACTGCGCTACTGCCCAATCGACTGCCTCCTGAACTAACTTTTGGTATATATCGTTAGCTGCCGATGGTAGCAGAGCTTTATCCTGCTGCCATTCAGTACGCTTTGGAATAACCGTATGACACCAATCTGGCACCTGCACTATTCCGCCAGCCAGAAATACCGTCTTAACGGCGCGCACACTTCGCATCGCTAGCTTGTCGCGCTGCTTATTGATGTATTGCTGTGCACGCTCCGCTGCTGCCGGATACAATCGCATATTTGCTGTACGCCACGAGTTAGCTTCGCACAATAGTGCACGACGCACGCAGTATTTATACCTCTCACTCGTAAAGTGGCACTGCCGAAGCGTATGCTCAGTATTTTGCATAGCTATAGCCGCCTCCTTATGCTGTTGCATCACAAGCGATAAGTGCTCAAGCACACCACCAAAGACTGTAAAACTCGCATTGAGTGATGCTATATCTTCTTCTAACTGCCGTTCGTTTAGGCTCGACTCACGCTCACTAGACGGCATTTTACCAACATTGTCTGGTAGCGTTATGCTAAGCTCTTCTCCACTAAGGTTACGGTCTATGACAGACACTTGAAGTGATTCGGGTTCTCGTGGATAATCAATCCGTTCATGCGACATGCCATAATATAATACGCAAAAAATGATACTTTGTCAAAAATCCGCTATATAATACATAGTACAGATCGGCCCTAAGTATTCTTCAGCAAGATAGCGCATTATATCACCCGCCCGACTTCCTCTAGCGTCGTCTCGCCGCGCAGAGCAGCAAGGACGCCAATTTGCTCGAGGGTGAGCATACCTTCGCGCTGGGCGGCTTTTTCGATGACGTCTGGATGGACATCGGTAAAGTCTCCGCGGATGAACTTCTGAATACCTGGGGTCACGATAAGCTGCTCCATAATCACCATACGGCCCTTGTAGCCAAATGGCGCATCATCGCTTGGTACTGGCCGCCAGAGTTTGAAGGTGTCGAGATCCGGATGCTCTACCTCCTCAGGAATATCAGCAAGGACTCGCTTGACATAGCTGCGCGTGGCGTCATCCGGCTCATAGGCTTCTTTGGTCTCGTCCACGAGACGCCGCACCAAACGCTGCGCCACCACAAGGCGGATAGCACTGGCAAAAATCGGGTTCACACCAATTAGGTCGATCATCCGACTAAAGGCTGCACTACTACTATTAGCGTGGAAGCTTGACATTACCAAGTGACCAGTAATCGATGCTTGAATGGCAGTGCGCGCCGTATCGACATCGCGGATCTCACCTACCATCACGACATCTGGATCGAGACGAAGCACGCTGCGCAAACCCTCGCCAAAGCTCCCGCCGGCGGTGGTATTGATTGGGATCTGCGAGATGCCAGCCAGGCCATATTCGATTGGATCCTCCAGGGTAATAATCTTACGATCAGTCGTGTTGAGGGCATTGAGCATGCTGTAAAGCGTGGTAGATTTACCTGAGCCCGTCGGCCCGACCATCAGCACAAGGCCGCGCGGATGGCTGATGATTTCATCAATCTGCTGGCGCTGCTTGGGTGGAATACCCAGCAAATCAAGATTAAGCAAACTTTCATCGAAATTAAAGAGACGCAGCACAGCATCCTGTCCATACATGGTTGGCACAGTCTCAACACGGATGTTGAGCAAGTGCGTTGCGTTGCCATGTGTTACGTCCTTTTGGATGTGACCTGACTGCGGCTCCATAGAAGCACTCGATACGCCAGCTCGGCTGGCGAGCTCACCCATGATCACGCGGTAACGGCTCCGACTAATCGTCGCTACGGGGTGGAGCGCACCATCGACACGAAGGCGAATCCGGATATCATGGCGTTCATTCTCGATGTGGATGTCGCTCGCACCAAGCATATCCGCCTGGTTGATCAAGAAGTCGAAAACCTCCTCACTGCTCACTCGCCCAAGTGTCTGACTCACCTCAGCGATGGTCTCGCTATCGCCCGCTTTGGCAATCTTAATATCATCGTAGACGATCTTCTTTGGCGGATCAAAGCGGTTCATCAACACGCGGTAAGCACTAAGGCTAATCAAATAAAATTCGACAGGTAGCCCCCGGTCCTGATACGTGCGCCGCGTCCGCTGGATAACCGACTGGGGTGTTTGTGTCGTAACGGCAAACTGATACGATTCTTGCTCATTGCCATCAGTCAGCGGCAGCATATAGAGGTTGTGCATCTCCTCGATCGTCATTAGGTCGCGTGCTAGTGGCAGTGTCTCCTCGATGGGGCGCATATCAAGGTATTTGAGGCCAAGAATGCGCGAGCGTTGCTCGGTCGACGCCTCATCTTGCTGGCGACGACGTTGTTGGACTTCATCTTCATTCATCCTTCTTAGTGTAACAAAAAGCTCGTGGTAAATATAGAGGGTAAGTCCAAAGCACTTCAGGTATAATACAACTATGCCAGAAATTATTGTTATCGCGCACAACATCCGCTCAACGCACAATGTCGGGGCAATCTTTCGTACCTGCGAAGGATTTGGTGTGCAGCGGCTTATCCTCAGTGGCTACACGCCCTACCCCGATCTTGCCCTTCAGCCAACCCCACCGTACTGTGCCTACCAGCCTGAAGAAACAGCGCGAGCCGACTTACGTTTGCCGCACATCCGCGAAAAGATCACTCGGCAGATCCACAAAACGGCGCTTGGTGCCGAAGCTCTCGTATCGTTCGATTACCAGCCAGAGCTCGACCTTGAGCAGTTTGCTGGCTATCGCATTGTTGCGCTTGAGCAAGCCTCTACCTCTGTTTCTCTCCAGCAATATCAGCCACCAAGCAAGCTCGCCCTTTTGCTTGGCGAAGAAGTTCATGGTATTCCGGCCGAGACGCTCTCGCTTGTGGATGATATCATCGAGATTCCGATGTATGGGCAGAAGGAGTCATTTAATGTGTCGGTCGCAACTGGTATTGCGCTCTATGCACTCACAACTGCTGGATAGTTGCAGCGTCATATGTACCCATTTTGTTTGTGTTTTGGCAAATATCGGGTTATACTAGCAGGAGGTGGCACAATCGAGCTACCGCCGACAACTTGCTTGTGCTAGAGCTTATTTCGCTCGCCTCGCAAGTATCTGGCCTCGCGCCGCCCTGGTCGTAGACGCTACTGTTCGAAGTAAAGATTACACGCGCAGCCAGCAGACTCCCAGGGCGGCGCGAGTCACCCCCCTACGCGGGGACGGCATTATTTAACAACAACGCAGTCTCTACCGAGGATTTGTGCAAGCTCATCCTGCAATCGCTGCTGCGCGTCGACCCGGAATGGCAGGCGAATCGCTGATGTTTTGTCATCACCGAGCATCATAATAATATCGTGCTGGCCCGGATTTTGCGTACACAGCTGCTTAAACTTCGTAAGAGCAGCCATATCATCGGGGTTCTTGACCCGCACATAGACCGTTGGGAGTGTATCGAGCGGTTTGGGCGGCGGCCCTACTGACACTGATGCGGCTGCACGTGCCGATGCTTGTGCTGAGCGCTGGGTATTTTTTTGCGATGATGACCGGCGGCGCGGCGTAGCTGCTGGGCCAGTTGGTGCAGACATCGTGCGACCAGTTGCTTGGTATTCGGCTAAGTCGGTATCGGTCACGACGGTGATTTCATTGGCAATTAGCTTTGCTTCATCACCAAGGTTGCCATCGCGATCGCGCGCGCTCACCTTGCCGCTGGCAGTGATTACCACATCTTGTTCCAGCTGGCCAGCAAGCTTCTCATACAGATTCGGGAAAATGATGATCTCGCTCTCACC
Source organism: uncultured Candidatus Saccharibacteria bacterium (assembly GCA_938041435.1). GTDB lineage: Bacteria > Patescibacteriota > Saccharimonadia > Saccharimonadales > Saccharimonadaceae > Saccharimonas. The sequence continues at coordinate 68,046 of CALISR010000014.1, read as the reverse complement.
CGATTTGTCCTCAACCCCTACAAAAGCCATCTTGCTACCCGACTTCGTCACAATCGTCCGCAAACGCGTCACGAGACCACCGATCGTCACTGTCTGGCCGTCGATCTGTGGTGAGACAGTGCGCAGTGGCACGGTCTGCTCAGCAAAGAACGTGTCGTAGTGGTCGAGCGGGTGCGCGCTAATGTAGAGGCCAATCAGCTCGCGCTCCCACATCAGGCGCTCTTTGTCAGTGTGTTTGACGGGCGCTGGCTTAAGCTCAATCGACGGCATGACTTCTGTAGAGCTATCGGCTAGGCTACCGAAGAGGTCAGTCTGGCCGCTCAGTGCTTCCTTCTGTAATTTACTCGCAAAAGCAAGGACATTCTCAAGATTAAAGAGAAGATCAGAGCGATCACCCAGCGCATCAAAGCCGCCCGATTTAATGAGCGACTCCCAAACTCGCTTGTTGCATTTACTCGTCGAGACACGCTTGGCAAAGTCTTCCACCGTAGCAAACTTCCCATCGCGGTCACGCATCTTGACGATCTCTTCCACTGCTCCCACACCAACACCCTTCACTGCTGCCATACCAAAGCGGATCTGTTTCTTGCCCGGTACCACCGCAAATTCCTCGTATGATTCATTGACATCAGGGTTGAGTACCGTTAGGCCCATATGCTTACACTCGGTGATCTCGATCGCTAGTCGGTCGACGTCATCATGGTCGCTTGTCATTAAGGCCGCCATAAAGGCATCGGGGTAGTGCGCCTTGAGATATGCCGTCCAGTAAGCAATAAGCCCATAGCACGCTGCATGGCTCTTGTTGAAGCAGTAATTGGCAAACTCTTCTAGCTGCGTCCAAAATGTCTCAGCCATCTCACGCGTCGCTCCACCGACCTTCACTGCTCCTTCAACAAACTCCGGCTTAACCTTCTTCATCAGGTCGATCTTTTTCTTACCAACGGCCTTACGTAGGGTATCAGCCTGCCCACCAGTAAAGCCGCACCATTCCTTGGAGATCTGCATAAACTGCTCCTGATAGACCAAGATACCATACGTGTTCTCAAGTGAGCTCTTCATTCCCGGGTGGAGGTAGGTGATCTCCTCCTCGCCGTGCTTGCGCCGAATAAAACTATCGATAAACTGCATTGGTCCAGGCCGATACAGCGCCACCATTGCGATGATATCCTCAAAGTGCGATGGCTTGAGGGCGCGCAAATAGCGCTTCATGCCAGCCGACTCAAGCTGGAATACCCCTGTTGTATCACCCCGCTGAAACAGTTTGTACGTTGCTTCGTCATCAAGTGGTAACGTGGAGAGGTCGATCGTATCACCATAGACTTTTCGGATGATCCGCATTGCATTATTAATAATCGATAAGTTCGATAGGCCAAGGAAGTCCATCTTGAGCAGACCAAGATCCTCAACCTCACCCATTGGAAATTGCGTCGCCACCACGCCTTTCTGCGCCTGCTCAAGCGGGATATATTTAACGAGCTCATCGGGCGCAATCACCACACCACACGCGTGCACCCCATGGCTGCGAATCGTTCCCTCTAGCTGGATAGCATAATCAAAAACTTGCTTGGCAGTTGGGTTCGTCTCATATTCGTGCTTAAGGTCAGGGTCTTCTTTAGTGCTAACTGCCAGCGGAATGTGCCGCCCCTGGGCAGGTGGTGGCACCATCTTAGCCAGGCGGTCACTTTCGGCATACGGCACCTCCAACACGCGTGCGACATCACGCACCGCCGCCCGGGCCGCCATCTTACCAAAGGTGACGATATTACTGACGTGGTCGTGACCATATTTATTTGCACAGTAGTCGATTACCTCATCGCGCCGCGTATCCTGGATGTCGACATCAATATCAGGCATACTAATGCGATCGGGATTAAGAAACCGCTCGAAGAGTAGACCGTACTTGAGCGGGTCAAGATCAGTGATATTAAGCGCATACGCAATGATCGACCCCGCGGCGCTACCTCGACCTGGCCCAAAGACAATCCCCTGGCTCTTACCCCAGTTAATAAAGTCCTGCACGATCAAGAAATACCCCTCATACCCCATGCTTGCCATAACGCCCAGCTCCATCTTGGCCCGCTCACGCACACTATCAGCCAAGGTGGGGATTATTTGCTCAGGGAGCTGATCAGCGATATCTTCGGGTTTTGCACCATTGTAACGCTGGGCTAGGCCACGATACACCAGCTTGTGTAAATAGCTATGTTCACTCGTCTCGCCCTCAGGCAATGGGTATTTTGGGATAAGGATCTTGCCCAGCTCGATATCGACAGTGCAGCGGTCGGCAATCTGCTTGGTGTTGGTAATAGCCTCGGGTAGCTCTCTTCCCCAGCGAGCAATGATATCGCGCGGGTCAGTCAGGTGGAGCTCAAAGTCTTTCAGGCTCATCCGCTTTTCGTCGCTCAAGAATGAGCCCGTCCCTACGCAGAGCAATATCTCATGCGCATCTTGGAAGTCGTGCGTCAAATAGTGACCATCGCACGTCACAACCAGAGGAATGTCCAGCTCCTCAGCCATGCGGCGCAGACCATCATTAATCTTCGCCTGTACGTCCCAGTGCGTATTAGACTCGGGGTGGCCATGGTCTTGCAATTCCAGATAGTAGCGGTCGCCAAAGACACGCTTATACCACTGAGCGATCTCGACTGCCTTGGCGTAGTCGTCATAACGCAGCGCCTCACCAATCTCACCACTTGCACAGCCGCTTAGGACAATCAGCCCTTCGTTGAGCTCCTCTAGGAGGTCATGGTCAATCCGCGGCTTATAGTACATCCCCTCTAGGTTTGCCTTCGTACTCAGTCGCATCAGGTTATGGTACCCCTGATTATTCATCGCAATGATAGTCAGGTGGTAGCGCATTTTATCTTTAGCGGGATCACGGTCGAAGCGCGAGCGAGCGGCAACGTATGCTTCAATGCCAAGGATCGGCTTGATGCCCGCCGCCTTCGCCGTCTTGTAATAGTCAAGCACCCCACTCATTGTCCCGTGATCGGTAATGGCTGCTGCTGTCATGCCATACTCTTTGACAGTACTGACAAGGTCACCAATCTTCGTTAAGCCATCAAGCAGTGAGTGATGAGTATGGTTGTGTAGGTGAACAAAATCCGATGGTTGCAAAGCTGATAATGAGTGAGAGGTCATACTTATCTAGTATAGCAAATGAGTAGGTGGTGACGCCAACGCCGGGATGCTTGTGATTGATAAGAGCTGAGGTGTCAGAGCTATTTGCTTTGTCGGCACTAACCGCCCCTATTGCCCTATCAAGAGAAACGTGACGGCCAGTCACGCTGAATGGGTCATCTTACCTCTGCACGACACATCAATGCCGCGTGCTCATCACCTTGATAATGCTATCGATAAAGTCCGCCAGGCTTGGCACCAAGAGGCCGATGGCATTGAGTAACCAGACAAACAGCGCTACAAGAATCGTTCCGCCAAGCACACTCCCTAGGCCAAAAAATATCCCGCGGATGAAGTTCATTTTGTAGACTTCTGCGCGGCTACGATGAAAATCGTAAAATAAATCCTCGAGGATAGCCTTGCGTGCATCGGTCTCGTTGGCTTGCTTAACCTGCCGTGCAAGCCCAGTAACTAGCCCAGGGTGGTCACGCTGCTCACGAGTCGCCGACTCATCCGATGAATGCTGCGGTGGGGATGATTGCTTTGTCATAATAATGATAATTGCGAAGATGCGGCGAGCATTCTGCCTATAAGGAGAATACTCACCACATCCTTTGTCGCCTACTGGCTACTTCTTGTCCTTTGCAAACTCATCGCGAGCACTGCGCAGAGCGCGGCCACTGCGGTCATGCAGGTCACGAGCGGCATCACGTGCATCGTAGTATGCCTTCTCACCCTTAGCACGCAATTCGTCACCCTTTGCGGTTGCGTCTTGCTTGAGCTCACGTGCCTTTTTCTTGAGGTCAGCTCGCGTCTCTTTGCCTGACTTTGGCGCTGTTAAGAGCCCAGCCACCACGCCAGCGGCAGCACCGATTGCTGCACCAAGCACAAATTTACCTTTCGACATATATCCCTCCTTTATCGATTATGTTTGGTGGTAAACAATTTTTTGATCGAAGACACAGCGGTCTTGGCTAGCCAAAACGGCGAGGTAACCCGGGTAATATTATCAGTTGTTGCCTCGAGGTTTGCTGCCACGCGTTCAGCTGATTCGACCACAGCACTAATCCGCTGCGTAATGCGAATCAATATGATCGTCAAGACGATCGCAAGCACCAGCAGTAGCGCTAGCAATACCGATAACATGATAACTAATATCTGGGCCCACTCCATGCGGTATCTCCTTTATGTTAGTAGCATATATACTATGCCTGGGTATCAGTATAGTGAGTCCGCAGGTATTTTGCAAACTCTGGACCAAGCACTGGGTCTTTGAGACCAAAATCTACGACGGTCTTAAGATACTCTAGCTTATCGCCAGTGTCATAATATGTACCGTTGGTAATCTCCACACCAAAGAATGCGTGGTCGTCATCAATCATCCGCTGCATAATAGGCTGGACAGTAAACTCGCCATGCCCATCAAAATGCTCCTTCGCATGCTCAAGATAGCTAAAGAATTCGCCAGGCAAAATATAGCTACTGACACTAGCGAGGTCAGATGGCGCATTAGCCTTGCCTGGCTTTTCAACGATGTTGCTCATCTTAATAACACCGTCCGATAGCTGCTGGCCAGCCACCACGCCATAGCGATCAAACTCAGCATCGTCGACGATCTTTTTGCACGATAGTACTGCCCCATCGAGCTCTTGCGATGCAGCGATCATCTGCTGGAAGCGGCTTGGGCTGGCAGCAATGAAGTCGTCGGCAAAGGTATAGATGACGGGCTCGTCGCGGTTGATGAGGTGTGCTGCACAGGCCAGCGGCGTTGCATTGCCGTATGGACCCTTTTGGCGGATGTAGATAAAGTTTGCCATCTCCGAGAGCTGCTTGACGGTATCGATCAGTGGCTGCTTCTTTGGCCCACCAGCCCGAAGGTTAGCTAGTAAATCCTCATTTGGCACATCAAAGTGGTCTTCAATTGCACGCTTATTAGCACTCCCCACGATGATAATATCGCGAATTCCCGCCTGGACGAGCTCTTCCACTACATACTGGATGATCGGCTTATCGATCAGTGGCATCATCTCCTTAGGCATTGCCTTCGTCTGAGGTAAGAACCGCGTACCAAAACCCGCGGCGGCGATGATTGCTTTTGTTGGTCGTTTCATTATGATTCTCCTTGTATATCTTTTAGTTGCTCACTTCAGCCTCTCACGAATCAGTTTCTGCGCCAGAGCTGGATTGGCTTTGCCGCGAGAGCGCTTCATGACTTGCCCGACGAGGTAGCCAATTGCCTTATCCTTGCCAGCCTTGATATCCGCAATGGACGCCGCACTGGCTGGGTCATTCATCACCTCATCGACAATTGCGCCAATCGCCCCCTCGTCTGACACCTGGAGCAGATTCTTCGCCTCAGCAATCACCTCAGGCATCTTGCCAGTATATTGCTCGTCAAAGAGGTCGAGAAAGAGCTCCTTCGCGCCAGTCGAGCTGACTTTGTTATCCTCCACCAACTGTGAGAGCAGCAAGAGTCGCCGCGGCCCAACAAAACCCGATTCAACCTTACTCATATCCATCAACTCTTCCGGTGTGGAGGCAAACCAGTTGAAGATCCGCTTGACAAGCCGCTGATACACTGACTCATCGACGCCAAGCCATTGCAAAATCGACGCAGCATTATGCTCGAGCGGGTAGATATCACTCAGCAAAATAGCCAGTGGCTGATGACTGAGCACAGTATTAACCACCGAGTTATCCAGCGCAAGGCTCTGCCACTGCACGCGGTATTCACCTGGCATCGTCGGTACATCCTGCTGAACACGAGCAATCTCTTCGTCCGTTAGGACAATTGGTGGAATGTCTGGGTCGGGCATGTAGCGATAGTCCTGGGCATCTTCTTTGCTGCGCTGGCTCGTGGTGATGCCTTTATCGTCACTCCAGCCACGGGTTTCTTGCACGACACGCTCACCGCGCTCGAGCAAAGCTGCCTGACGCGCAAATTCATACTCCACTGCCTTTTCTACACTGCGGAAGCTGTTGAGGTTCTTCACTTCAGCACGCGTACCAAGCTGATCTGAACCCTTTGGCGCGATTGAGATATTGACATCAAAGCGCATATTACCATGGTAGAGATCGCCGTGTGTGACGCCAGCATAGGTCATGAGCTTGTGGAGCTCTGCTGCGTAGGCACGAGCCTCGGCTGCTGAGTGAATATCAGGCTGCGAGACGATCTCGATCAGTGGTGTACCCGCTCGGTTGAGGTCAACTAATGAGTAACCATCGTGGTGTGTTAGCTTGCCAGCATCTTCCTCCATGTGAGCATGGTCGATCCGGACGCGCGTGGTACTGCCATCATCAAGCGGCACATCGACATAGCCTGCTAAGATGATTGGCTGGTACATTTGGCTGGTCTGGTAGCCTTTCGGTAGATCTGGATAGAAATAATGCTTACGATCGAAGCGCGAAACACGAGCGATGGGTGCATTGAGTGCCTTGCCAGCCCGAATCGCAAGATCAACAGCGTGGCGATTCAGGACTGGTAGCATGCCAGGCAGACCAAAGTCGATCGGGTGGACTTTGCTATTAGGCTCGGCATCGCGGGCGTCATTGTCTGCTGGGCTGAAAAGCTTTGTGTCTGTCGCCAGCTGGACATGGCATTCGATGCCAATCGTCACTTCATACTTTTGCAAAACATCGTGAGAAACTGCCATAATTATATCGCTCCCAAATCCTTTAACCCCTGTTTATATGCGGCTAATGCCCGCAAGGCAATCTCGCGCGAGAGCCGCACATTAGCCTCATGCGCCAGCTTGTTGCGCACCTTGTGAGCACCCCATACGTGGTTGCTATTGCTCCATTGTTCGCGGGCCGACTTCATGCGCTCACCCATCGTGTCGCCAGCAAAGCCACGTTCGCGGAGAGCAAGATCGAGCAACTTATCTGCCTCGAAGATAGCTAGCTGGTATGTGCCAATATTGGATTTATCGAGGCTGTTCTCAATGGCAAGCCAGCGTGCTTGGTATTTCTCGACATTGAGCACCTTACCGCCCTGGCGCGTCAGGGCAACAACGACAACCAAGATCGCAGCAATGATAATAATACCCACCAAAAGGATCGTGACACTGCCAGACATTAGGCGCTCCTTTCTGTAGCTGCTTGGGTTGCCACAGCAAGCAGCGTTGCATCACTCTGCATGGGGCCAATCAACTGCGCACCGATTGGCAAGCCCGCCTGGCTCACTCCAGCCGGCACATTCAGTGCAGGTAAGCCTGCCAGACTGGCTGGCACTGTCATGATATCTGCGAGATACATCTTAAGCGGGTCGTCGCTGTTTTCACCAAGACCAAAGGCAGGAGTTGGTGCTGTCGGCAAAAGAAGCATGTCGTATTGCTCAAACAGGGCGTTAAATTCGTTGATGAGCAATGTCCGCGCTTTTTGCGCCTGGAGATAGTACGCGTCGAAATACCCACTACTCAGTACGTAGCTACCGATCATAATGCGTCGCTTATTCTCTGGCATAAAGCCTTCGTCGCGACTCCGACCATAAAGCTCGGCCAGTGTCTTAACTCCCTCAGCGCGATGGCCATAACGTACACCATCGTAGCGCGCCAGGTTGCTTGAGATCTCAGCTGGCACAACAATGTAATAAATAGCAAGGGCATGCTGAAGCATCGGCATACTGACTGTCTCGACGGCATGACCATGTGATCGCAGGGTATCGGCATACTGGCTGACCCCCTGACGCACCTCTGTATCAACACCATCACCCATTGCTTCGTTGATGATACCGATTTTCAGCTGTTGCGGCATCTCTGCCGTAGGCGCGAAGAAGTCGGGCAGCGTCGTCATATCCTTCGGATCTTGGCCAGCCATGACGCTCATTACCACAGCAACATCCTCAGCACTGCGCGCAAAGCAGCCCATCGTATCAGTGCTCGAGGCCATTGCCACGACACCATAGCGGCTCGCTGTGCCATAGGTTGGTTTGATACCATACACGCCATTGAAGCTGGCGGGTTGGCGAATCGAGCCTCCTGTATCTGTCCCTAAGGCAAATGGCACAATGTCGAGCGCCGTCACCACAGCCGAGCCACCACTGCTGCCACCAGCGACTTTCGTTTTGTCCACAGCGTTGCGCGTGGCGCCAAAGTATGAGTTCTCTGTGCTCCCACCATGTGCAAAGGCATCGAGGTTACTCTTGCCAATGCAGATCGCTCCAGCTGCTTCAAGCTTATCTACCACTGTTGCCTGAAGAGGCGTATCAAAGTTCTCAAGCATCTTGCTAGCTGCCGTACTCGGTGCACCATACGCAAGATAATTATCCTTAACGACGAACGGCACGCCAGCCAGTACTCCAACGTCCTCACCCCGAGCCAGTGTCTCATCAATTTCTCGTGCCCGCTGCAAAGCCCGCTCTTCTGTCAGGCTCAGCAGGGCATGGTATTCCTTGGCGTCACGCGCCCGCTGCAAAGCCGCTTGCACCTGGGCAGTAGCCGATGTCTGGCCTTGTTTGATCTGAGCAACTCTCTCTGTAATATTCATATCACAACACCTTCGGTACTTTTACACACTTATCTGCCTGCTCGGCGGCTAGCCCCAATAGCTGCTCGCGCGATACGTCGCTGGCATCTACTACGTCGGGCCGCCACACATTAGTCAGGCCAGTTACTTGGTAGGTTGGCTCGACACCAGTCGTGTCGAGGGTGGATAGCTGCTCGATGTAGTGCAGGATATCCTCGAGGTTTTGGCGCAGCGCGGCGACGTCGGCTGAATCACCAAGACTAATCAAACTTAATTGTGCAAGGTGCTGCACATCTTCAGTGGTAATACTACTCATTATGGATATATTGTACCACATTCGGTGCGTGGAATCGCTATATATCAATGAGCAGCGCGAATGTATCAGTAGAGAGTATAATTAACACAGGATACAATGCTAGACTAGGTTGCTTCTAATTTATCACCCTTAGCTCGATTGCAGCGCCAACAGAGTGCTCGCAAATTTTGCTCAGTCGTGATACCACCCTTCGACACCGGCACAATATGGTCAACTTCGAGCAAGAGGTGTTTCTCATCCCGGCGCGAGACATGGCACTTCTGGCATTCGTAGTTGTCTCTGCGCAAGATAAACCGTCTGAGCTTTGGCGTCATAAGCTGACGCTGAAACCGCGCAGATTTGCGATAGGTTATCTGCTGGCTGAGATATTCTGCCAATTTTTGGAGCTTTTTCTCTGTAAGAGTGATATCAAACGAGTAGTTATTGCGCTTGGCGGGCGAAATGTACTTAAATGAATATACGAGAAAATAATTCTTTTCAAACTTAGGTAATGTATTCGACCCAAGCTGCTTCATCGTCATTTTCTTGAAAATATAGGCTCCAACGTACATTTTGGCATCAATGAAGTCCATAATCTCGTTGTATTCGCTCCGCAGTATTTCCTCAGTCTTTTTGATTGTGTCGTATTTCTGGAGGATTTGCTCGAGTATTTGCACTGTCTCTTCGTTTATTGTGCGCTGAGCAAAAAAATATTTGACGATATAGCGGTATGGGTCAAGCTGCGCATTTTTATATACCGTAAGTGTGCTATTTTTCACATGCGCATGCGAAAGCCTCGACTGCTGCTGACGAATAAAACGCTTGGTTTCGGGTAAAAAGGCGTTGAAGTCGTTATATTCTTGTATTTGCTTAGCAAGCCTCTGCTTGACACTTTGAAACTCGACTGTTTTGTAATAACCACGTGTCCTCCAAAACACGATGCAATAACAAACGATAAAGAATATCACTGGCAGGCAGAGCAGTATAACGTTGCAGACAGCAAGTCCAATAAGGATTGACCACCGGATAAACTTCGGTCGACGATCGATCGTCGCCAAGAAATATATCACATACTCTGGCAGGGCGTGAGTATCACGTATAGGCATACTACATCATATTATACACTCTGTGCATGTGCCGATCGTAGGCTCACTCAGCTACTGCTCTACAACTTACTCTTCACTTCGGCGATCAGATCTCGCAATTCGGCCGCCCGCTCAAACTCAAGATTGGCACTGGCGAGATTCATTTGACCAGTCAGATCTTTGATAAGGCTCTTGTATTCGTCCTTAGGGATTTTACGCAGGTCAAGTTTGGGCGCGTCATCTTCTTTTTGTGGGATGATAGAGCGCAGGCCTTCGTCGATCGCTTTATTAATACCACGCGGTGTAATGCCATGTTCGCGATTGTATGCCTGCTGAATTTCGCGTCGGCGTTTGGTTTCGTCAATCGCTCGGCGCATACTATCGGTGATACTATCGCCATACATAATTACCCTACCCTCAACGTGGCGAGCTGCTCGGCCAATTGTCTGGATAAGGCTGCGCTCGCTACGGAGGAAGCCTTCTTTGTCGGCATCCATAATCGCCACCAAGCTGACCTCTGGCAAATCGATCCCCTCACGCAAGAGATTGATCCCTACCAGGACATCATACAGGCCCATGCGCAGATCACGCAGAATGTCGCCGCGCTCGAGCGTGTCTATCTCACTGTGGATATAAGCTGTCTTGATACCGAGGTCGGTCAGGTAGGTAGAGAGATCCTCAGCCATCCGCTTAGTGAGCGTTGTCACGAGCACGCGCTGCTGCTGGCTGGTGCGCTCGCGAATTTCTGCAATGAGGTCATCCACTTGCCCTTCCGTTGGGCGAACAATGATTTCTGGGTCGAGCAAACCAGTGGGGCGAATCACCTGCTGAGCAGGAGCGAGGCTTCGCTCTAACTCATAATCACCAGGAGTAGCAGAGACATAAATCACTTGGTTAATATGTTTATCAAATTCATCAAAGCGCAGTGGACGATTGTCTAGCGCGCTTGGCAGGCGAAAGCCATGCTCCACCAGCACTTCTTTGCGAGCGCGGTCACCATTATACATCGCGCGCACTTGGGGGACGGTTACGTGACTCTCGTCGATCAGCATCAAGAAATCGTCAGGAAAGTAATCGAGCAAGGTAGCTGGCTGCTCACCCGCTTCGCGATTAGTAAGGTAGCGGCTGTAGTTCTCAATCCCCTTCACGAAGCCAGTCTGCTCGAGCATTTCCAGGTCGTACTTGGTGCGCTGGCTCAAGCGCTGCGCCTCAAGCAGCTTACCGTGCGTCTCAAACCACTGTTCACGCTCCTCGTACTCCTGTCGAATCCGGTCAATCGCCTGCTTAATTTTCTCCTTAGGCGTTGCATAGTGGCTACTCGGAAAGATGGTAAACTCCGCTGGCTCATCGAGGATCTCGCCAGTGAGCGGGTTGATGTGCGTAATTCGATCCACCTCATCTCCAAAAAATTCCACCCGATAGGCCGTCTCTTGCCCTGCCGGAAAGACATCGACCACATCGCCCTTGACGCGAAAGGCACCGCGTGCAAAATCGATATCATTGCGATGGTATTGGATATCCATCAGCTGACGCAAAAATTTATCCTGAACGCGCCGCTCACCCTGGCGCACCGTGACGGATAGCTCATAATAATCGGCGGGCGAACCGAGGCCGTAGATACAGCTCACACTAGCAATGATAATCACATCGCGGCGTGTCAGTAGTGCATCAGTCGCCGCATGGCGGAGGCGGTCAATCTCCTCATTGATGGCCGAATCCTTTTCGATATATGTATCACTGCTGGCAATATATGCTTCTGGCTGATAATAATCAAAATAACTGACGAAGTAATGTACTTCGTTTTCTGGAAAGAACTGCTTAAACTCACTAAAGAGCTGCGCCGCAAGCGTCTTGTTGTGTGCCAAAACCAGCGTCGGCACGCCACGCTGAGCGATAATATTTGCCATCGTAAAGGTCTTACCGCTACCCGTTGCACCAAGTAGTGTCTGCTCGCGCTGACCAGCATCCAGGCCACCAAGTAACTGAGCGATCGCCTGTGGCTGATCACCGGTCGGTTTGTAAGCAGAACGAAGCCGAAATGGTATGTGTGTCACGCTCTTTAGTGTAGCATAGCAGACTAACTAAATCACACTCTGGCGATTCATCTCAGCAAGGAGTTTGTTGTACGTTGCTTGCGGGTCTTTGGCGTGGTTGATCACCCCACCAACACTAATCACATCAGCCCCACCCTGGGCAATATGGAAGACATTATCTACCGTCACGCCGCCATCCCAGCCAATCTCGACCCGAGGGTGGATGGCTCGCACCAGCCGAATCTTCTCTATTTGCATCATCCGCGCCTTGCCACCAAACTCACCCAGCTTACCACTGACGATCGACACGTAGTCGGCCGTCTCGATATACGATGCCACCGTCTCGGGCACTGTGGTACGCTGCAGGGCCACCCCGGCATGAATACCAGCTTGCTTGACCTGCTGCAAGACAGGAATTAAATCTTCTTTAACCTCGGCATGAAAGATAATGGTACTAGGCCGCAGTTTGATCAGTTTCTCAACGTACACGCTAGGGCGCGCCACCATAGCGTGGATGTCAACCGTCCACGACTGAGGCCACCACAGTTGGCCGATCCCTACCGTTTGACGAGGCGCAAATACGCCATCAGAAATATCAATATGAACCCGCTTGGCAAACGGCATAAAATGCTCTACCGCAGCCTTGTATTCATCAGTTTTTGTACTCAAAATAATTGGTGCTATGACAGCCATGCAAGACATTATACGGCGTCTGACGTATGTTGTAAAGACGGCGACGGAATTCTTTCACGTTTGCGAGAGCTAAGGAGGGAGTGCTAGACTGACGTGCGCGAAGAGTAGGTATTTGACACTTCCTTAACATCATTCAAGAAAGCGTCATCAAACTTTTCCAAATTTCTCGTTGCATCAACTAACGACTCTAACTCATCCAATTCTTGCTGAGATAGTGCGCTGCGTTTTTCTGCTAAATAATCGGTCAATCTTGCACAAATATATTCGACAGCCACTTTTCAAATATTTGCTGGGCAACTCCCTGCCTGCGGCCGTGCCATGCCAGTGGTAGCGTAGTAGCGAATGTCGGTGAGATGGCGGTCGGTGGCTTGGATGCAGAATTTGGTGGCATCGGCGCTCAGCGTAACCTGCACGGCCGTGTCGCTTGGTGGACGGTAACCAACTTGCTCGAGGTTAGTGCTATAGCTTGCACCACTAGCGCTGGCATTGGCGTGATGTGTCTTGATCGCCTCAAGTGCACTGGTGGCTGCTGCGCGCGTTGCGACATCAACTGAGCGCCGCCGATACCCCGAATACGCCGTCATAGACAGCGTCACGAGTAAGCCCAGGATCGCAATGACAATCATCAGCTCCATGAGCGTGAAACCCTTCTGGCTCCGCTGCATCCACCATACCGCCCTGCTTTGCCTCATTATATTTCTCCCTCCATTAGCATAAGCATGTTTAAGCATCACTATAGCAGGTGGAATGGTCAAGGGCAATAGCACTTTTCTTCTTGGCAGTATATACTAGGTTTATGGTGACCAAACAAGACGTCCTCACAAAAGCACGCGGCCTCTATAGCGAAGATCAGCTGTATGAAATTGACCATGCGATCGACTTCGCCACCCAGGCACACCATGGACAAAAGCGCAAGAGCGGTGAGCCCTACATTACCCATCCGCTAAGCGTTGCAATTATCTTGATTGACTGGGGGATGGACAGCGACACCATCATCGCAGGTATTCTCCATGATACCGTTGAGGATACCGAGACGTCACTAGACGACATTGAGTCGCTTTTTGGACATGATGTATCCTTCCTCGTTGATGGCGTGACGAAGGTGAGTCAAGCCCGGGCTGGTATGCGTGACCTCGACCACTATCTCCCTCAGACAAAAGACAATCTGACTAAGCTGCTTATTGCTGTGGGACAGGACGTGCGCGTCATCATCATCAAGCTGGCCGACCGGCTACACAATATGCAGACGTTGCAATTCAAGTCGCCCGAAAAACAGCAAAAGATCGCCCGAGAAACGCTCGAGGTCTTCGCTCCCATGGCCGACCAACTCGGTATGGGGCGCGTACGGATGGAGCTAGAGGAGCTTGCTTTTAGCTACCTTGATCCCAAAGAATACAAGCGGCTTGAGAAGGTCATGAAGCAGCGCCTAGGCAAAAGCACTCGCAAGCTTGGCGTCGTCCGCCTTGAGGTCGAGCAAGCGCTCAAGGACGAGAAGCTCAAGTTTGAGATCAATGGGCGAGTCAAAAGCCTCTACAGCCTGCACCGCAAACTCCAAAAGCGTGGTAGTCTCGACAATATTTATGACCTGATGGCACTACGCATCATTGTCCACACCAAGGAAGAGTGCTACTTAGTGCTGGGCATCCTCCACTCGCTCTACCAACCGATGATCGCTCGTATCAAAGACTATATTTCCATCCCCAAGCCAAACGGCTACCAGAGCCTCCATACGACGGTCATCACGCCCAATAAGCAGATTGTCGAGTTCCAGATCCGCACGCGCGATATGCATGAATATGCCGAGCGCGGCCTTGCTGCCAGCTTCCACTACCAGCAACAAAAAGACAGTAAAGAGTATCTTAAGGGCGACTCCAGGCGCGGTGTGTCAAACCTACCGGCTCAGCTGCAGTGGATTACGCAATTGCAAGAGATCGCTGCTCGCCTGCGCGCTGGCGAGGATATCCCTCGCGAGCAACTATCAATTGACCTCTTTGGCCACCGCATCTTCGTTTTTTCTCCCAAAGGCGATATCTACAACCTCCCCGAGGGGGCTTTGCCACTCGATTTTGCCTATGCCATCCACTCTGATATCGCCAAGCACGCCTACGGCTTCCGGATCAATGGCAAAATGGAATCATTCGAGCGACCACTTGAGAATGGTGATGTTATCGAAGTCCTCACCCGCAAGCTCTCCTACCCCAAGCCGGGCTGGGCGCAGCTTGTTACCACCAGCCACGCGCGCGATAAGCTCCGCCTCCAGCTCAACAAAATCCGTGTTCAAGCTGTTAATGGTGCGATTAGCCTGACGGATAAAATTATGCCAATTAGTAAGCCTGAGGCTGCTTCGAAGAAGTCAAGGAATAAATAACTATCATAAATACAAAATACCCCAGTGGGGTATTTTGTATTTGATTGAACATGCTATCTAGCGTTCATTCCAACGCGCAATAGATTCATGGATAATCTGCTTGGCACGCACGGTGTCACCAAAGCCCTTCACTACAGTAGTGCCAGGTTTCTTGAGGTCTTTGTAATGGTTGAAGTGGTGCTCGATTTGCTTGAGTGTTGCAGCAGGGAGATCTTCGAGCGAGTTGATTGCATCACCCGTGTTGCGGTCATCTGCTGGCACGACAATCACCTTATCATCCACCTCGTCATCGTCTACAAACTCTAGCACGCCAATCACCTTGCCTTCCAAAACGACACCAGTCGTCAGTGGTTGGTCAGTGATGATGAGCGCGTCGAGCTCATCGCCATCTTCATCTAGGGTTTGCGGAATAAAGCCATAGTTGGTTGGCTTGGCAAAGATTGCTGGCTCAACCCGGTCGAGCTTCATCACTGCGAGGTCGCGATCCCATTCAATCTTGTGATAACTTCCTTGCGGAATCTCTACCACCACATTGACAATGCCAGCGTCAACGTCGCCGGGCGTCAGTACTTTATTAAAATCTGCCATTTGTATTAGCTCCTTTCTGTTGCTATCTGTTTTATTTTAGCAAAATCTGTTCGGTAATGGCAAAAGAAGATGCGCTGGCAGTGCAACCTTGCTCTGCAGATACATCATTCTCATCACCAACCCATTTGATGGTATAATACTGCTAGCATGTTAATCATTGGTCATCGCGGTGCGGCTGGACTCGCACCAGAGAACACTATCGACGCTATGGCAGCGGGTGTCGCGGCGGGCGTAGATATGCTTGAGCTAGATGTGCGATTGACGCGCGATGGTATTCCTGTGATTGCACATGATAATCGCCTGCTCCGTACCCACCACCGAAATGAATCAATTAGCCATCTGACGTACACCGAGTTGCAGGCCCTCACCAGTGAGCAGCCTATTCCATCGCTCCTCGCAGTGCTAGACCGTTTTTTTGGCGTTGTGTTACTCAATATTGAGCTCAAAGGGCACGGTAGCGCCGAGCCAACGTATCAGCTCCTCACTCGCTACGTCACATCGCCAGATGATTGGGATAATGTACTACTCTCGTCATTCTCCGTACGCGAGCTTCGGCAATTTCGGCAGCTTGCGCCTCAAGCCAACCTCGCCCTACTTCACCGCAATAATCCCTTTGCATTTTTGGCCTACCAGCGCAAGCTCGACTTCACTGCAGTAGGGTTTCATCGCTTGTATGCACATCCATTGGCGATAGAGATTGCACGCCGGTCGAATCTCTTTACCTACGTCTATACGGTCAATCGCCCAGGTGCCCTGCAGCAGCTTGCCGAGCGCGGCATCGACGGCATCGTTACCAACTATCCAGATAAGTTTCTTGCTGAACTACAGCGCTTTAGTTAATAATATATGAAGCTATCTGATAAAACACAGTATGCCTGTCGTGCGAGATGAGGAATATTGTCTGAATCCAACTAATGCCTCACTTGGGTGATGCGAGATTTCTCCGTTCCTTTCTGTGGACGAATACTACTACTATCCACTTTGATACAAAGGAACAATAATTGGGTAAGCGCTTAGAGGCTTTAATAGAAAAAGGCGACCAAAAAGAGCAGACGGTAGCCCTTCAATGCAGTTGACAAGATTATACAGAAGTCAAAATATTGCTGCTCTATTCAATAAGAGCACTCTATATGATCAAATACCTCTCTAGGCGTATCGACTTCGTCTTCACACTAGTAAAAAATCAGCCATTACGACTGATTTTTTACTTTGTTAGATAGAAGGGGGTAACACCGAAGAGCTAAGTTTTGAGATTTAGGCTCTTAGCCACCCCACACTAGCACTATCTATTCTATGCTTTGTGTTGCTGAATATACTCACGGATACTCAAAGCAGCCGTCGCGCCTTCGCCCACCGCTGTAGCAATCTGCATCGTTGCGCCACTACGTACATCACCACTGGCAAAGACACCAGGCATTGTCGTCTCAAGATGTTCATTGGTGATAATCAACCCCCGCTCATCGAGCTGGACGGGCGTACCCTGCAAAAAGCCCGTGTTTGGCTTAAGACCAACAAAGACAAACACCCCATCACAGGCGAAGGTAGTTGGCTGGCCATTACTGATAGCTGCAACACCAGTCACTTTGCCGTCCTCTGCTATAATTTCGGTCGATTCGGTATGAAGATGAACGCTAATTTGTCCTCGCTCGATAAAGGGCTGCAGGTCGGTCTGGAGGATCTCACTCGCTTTGATTGTGCTCCGCACCAGGAGGTCAATATGCTCTGCAAAGCGAGTCAAGAACATCGCCTCTTGCAAGCCAGAGTTGCCGCCACCGATCACCACCAATCGCTTGCCTTTATAAAACGCACCGTCGCAGGTGGCACAGTAGTGTACGCCGCGACCATACAATGCATCTTCGCCAGGGATACCAAGCTTGTTATATGCACTACCAGTGGCAATCAACACCGCATGGGCACGCACATCCTGCCCATCAACTGTCACAATCGTATCATTGCCATCTTTGCGGAGGCTCGACACCTCACCCAGCTCAATCTGCGCCCCAAAGCGCTCTGCCTGGCGCTGGAGCTGCTCGGCGAGGTCGAGGCCTGCTACGCCGTCAGCAAAACCTGGGTAGTTATCGATTTTATCGGTAATCGCTGCGAGGCCACCAATCACTGCTTTTTCATACAATACCGTCTGCAGGTTCTCACGCGTCGTATATACCGCGGCAGCCAGAGCGCTTGGCCCCGCGCCAATCATGACAACGTCGTAGACTGGTGTCTGGGTTGGTTTATTGTTATTGGTAGTGTTGTCCATAGTTGCCCCCTCCTTGGCCTTCTTGGTATGCCTTCAATAGTTCTGAAGTATCGATCGTAGCTGGCTTTGGCACTGCCATCACGACAAACTTCAGTGGTGTATTGGCAGGAATGTCATTGCCTTGGCCTTTCTCACCGTATGCTTTGTCGGAAGGGATGGTTAGCTCACGCACTCCACCAAGGCGCATCCCCTTGATGCCTTCTTTCCAACCAGTAATAACACCCGCACTCTTGAGCCCACTCTCAACGGCAAATGGTGCATCAAGCTTACCGTCTTTGATAGATTGGTCAAATACCTTGCCTTTTGGGTTCCAGCCAATGTAGTAGGCCGCAAATGCCGTATTGTCCTTGATCTCCTCACCATCGCCAACCACCAGATCTTCGCTAGAGAGCTCCTTCACGCTATCCCGATCAAACTCACCAACTCGGCTCGTATATTGGCTAAAGGTCGGGTAATATTTGTTTGACAGCTCTTGGGCTTGAGCAGCTGTCTTAGCTTGGTAGTCCTTCATGAGTTTCTGGTATTTTTCCTGCGCCTTTTGCGCTTTGGCTTGGTCATTTTTGTAATTCTCCGAGGCAAGAATCATTGCCGCAAATGACCCCAGCGTCCCGACAACCGTCGCGACCAAAATAACAATAATAATCCAGCGTTGTGTCTTGGTTGTTGCCATAACTCCTCTTATTTCATCGACTAATCTATCTTGCCCAGTATAGCACACTTGCCAGTATGACTGCTAGATAACAGAGGTCACATCGATAAATGCTGGTTCGTTTGCGCTGCAGTTATTTTGCCAGCACTATTACTCACCATCACCTTGCGCTGCGCAGAAACACCACGCGAACAACCATCGGCCAACACGCCTCTTGCAATGACGATTTTTCTCAGTATACTAAAAAGCGATGAACCGTCTCCACACCTTATTTTCACCTCTGCTTGCCCGCCTGGCTATTGGCGGTACGACCGCGCTGCAATCAGCACCAGTCGAGAAACTTGATGGTGCCCTCACACCCAATATGCGTGCTCTGCGCCTAGCAATGAGCATTGCTGACCAGCTTATTTCAATGGGGACACCAGCCCAAAATGTCGTTCATATGGCGCTCAGTATTACGGACACCTACTGTACCCGCAAAGTACATATCGACGTTATTTCGTCGCAGCTTATTTTATCGCAAGATCGAGGTAACGATTACGAACCACTGACGCTTCTGCGCACCATCCCACCACGCGAGATCAACTACCAACATATGCAATGCCTCCAGACCCTGGCCGCTACTATTGCCGAGGGAGCGCTCACTCTCGATGCTGCCGAGCGCGAGCTCGATGCTATCCTTGCCAAGCCACGACGCTATCCACCTTGGGTAATTTATCTGGCAGGTGGTGGACTCAGTGCTGGCTCGGCCTTGCTCTATACAGCGTCGCTACCTGTGATTTTTGCCACCTTTGTGATGGGTGTGACGATTATGTGGCTGCTAGGCCGCTTAAATCGCATTGCTCTTCCTGTGTTCTTTACTCAAATCATCGCGGCAAGCGTTATTACATTGGTTGCAACCATCATCACATGGCTTGCCACCAACCATTATCTCGATGTTCTTGGTATCATCAACCCAACCATCATAACCGTTAGCGGTATCGTGCTCTTGGTGGCAGGGATGATGATCGTTGGTGCTTTCCAGGATGCAATCGACGAATATTACGTGACGGCGACAGGTCGACTACTCAAAGTGGCAATGATGACAATGGGCGTGGTGATCGGTGTGATGATTGGCCTGTATACAGCGCGGCGCTTTGGGATTGAATTTGTTGCCACACCCGATCAGTTGCAGCTGACCGGCACGATGTATCAGTATATTGGAGCAGCTGCTATTGCGGCCACCTTTGCTCTGGGCAACCACACTCAGCCGGTCGGCATCATCCTAGCTGGTGCAACTGGCATGCTTGGCTATGATATATACCTTGCCATTACTGGCTGGAGCATGTCTGCTATTGCGGCCAGTGCGGCAGCGGGTTTGGTAATTGGCTTTATTGCGACAACCGCTTCCCGCTTGTGGCATATGCCCAGCCTTGCCATCGTCAATGCCGGAATCGTTCCACTTGTGCCAGGCGTCACGCTCTACAATGGGCTCATGGGTGTCGTGACGACCGGCTCAAGCGAGGCAGGTCTGCTAGTGCGTGCTGTCCTCATCGCTATTGCCATTGCGGCTGGTGCGTCATTTGGCGTGCTGATTGGTCGGCCCACGCGGCGGAGTTTCCTCCGCCTGCGCAATCGCCTACCGCAGCGTCGCCTGCATCAACCTCATTCACCAAAGTCCACACCCTGAAACAGCACATGCTGCTCGGGTGCAAACACTGTCCGGATGATCGAACGGACACGCTCAGCACTCAGCGTTGCTCGGCTACTCGATAGCGTTAGGCGAAATGTGGTGGTTTGATGTGATGCATCAGGGGTTGCTTTGTAAATACTCAGCGGCGTGAGATCGCGGATCGTTATATCTGGGCATGTTTCGCTAGCTCGAGTCATAGCGCTTAAGACTGCTTGCATGAGTTCATCATAGGTAATCGCTGTACTTGTTTGGATCGAGATATCGCGGGCGGTGGTAGGGTAGCGACTCATTGGCTGGTAGTGCACCACCGTATCACGCCATACCTGCTCCATCACATCAAGGTGAAGTGATGCCGCTGCAGTATAATCAGGGAGCTTGAAGTGCTTCACTACCGCCGGGCGCAGCTCTCCAACCACACCAATGAGCGTTCGCTCTGCCTTGCCACCAGCTGCGCCACTACACTCCGCCCAAACGTGGGCTGCGCGATTGATGTCAAAAGGCGCATATACTGGATCATCTTGAGCTGCCGTGACTGGCGTATACACGAGAGTCAGACCGCTATCACGCGCCAGCTGGTCCAGCACTGCCCGCACCCGGTAAAAGGCGGCGCCAGCCTGTGGCTTTTTGCTGCTATACACAAGATCGATCAGTGATTGTTCAGCTGGCAGGCCGTCCTCGCCCGTCCGTGCTTTGGTGTGGCCCTTGCCAATTTCGAACAACATAAATTCGCTGTGCCCTGCCTTGATATTAGCGTGGACTTTATCGAGCAAACTCGGCAGCACACTCAGGCGGTAGTACTGGAGGTCTGGGCTGAGGGCATTCGACAGCCGAAAGGCCTGGGCTGGGTCCTGGCCTGCACTCTTGAGCACACGCTCGTGCACAAAGCTGTAGCTCAGCACTTCGTTGGCACCCGCCCTGGCCAGTGCCTCGCGCACGACGCGCTTGAGCTCACGGCGGGGGTTCTTGCGCGCTGGCTGAATACGGCGCATGGGCAGCTGGCGCGGCACAGTATCAAAGCCGTGCAGCCGACCAATTTCCTCAACAATATCCTCTTTGGTTTCCAGGTCTGTCCGCCAGAAAGGCACTTGCAGGCAGATATAGCCGAGTTCATTCTCTGGGCCATGACTGTGGATTTCAACGTTATTGAGTAAAGTACAGATGTCATTTTCGGCAAGATGAGAACCAAGCCGCTGATTAATAAATCGACTCGTTATGTCTATGGTTGCGGGCTCGTACTTCCCTGCAAAATAATCATCAAGAATCCCACCATGTTCACTCGTAAATGGCTTACTATCCGCTACGTGGCTCGCCTGCTCACCGCCCACCATACCGATCAGCCGGTTCAGCACAGCTGGGTTTTGCAGGGGCGACTGACCTTTGTTAAAGCGGGCCAGTGCATCAGTAAATACACCGTGGCGCATGGCCATTTTGCGCACTGCGTACATATCAAAGGTGGCACACTCCAGTACAATCGTCGTGGTTGTAGCCGATACTTCAGTGCGGCTGCCGCCCATAATACCGCCGAGGGCCACCGGGCCTTGCCCGTCGGCAATTACTATATCATCTGGCGTCAGCTCAATCGTCTTACCACTGAGTAGCACCAGCGTTTCGCCCTGCCGCGCCATACGCACGCCAAGCTGCCCGCCCTGGAGCGTATCGTAATCATAAGCATGGGTTGGCTGGGCCGTCATTAGCATCACATAATTGGTTGCATCCACAATGTTATTGATGGGCTTTGCCCCCATCGCCACCAGTTGGCACTGCAGCCAAAACGGGCTGGGCGTGACCTGCACGCCGCGGATCGCCACCGCCATAAAGCGTGGCACAAGCTGCGGAATATCGTTCGAAACCGCGAGTGGCACACTATCACCATCGCCAAATACCTGCTCCAGGTTATACCACGTAGGGCTGGTAAATGGTTGCTGGAGGATGCCGGCAATCTCGCGCGCTACGCCTAGCTGGCCAAAGCAATCTGGCCGGTGGGTAAACATCTTGTTCTCGATATCAAGCACATAGTCATCCAGGCCAAACAGCGCGGCAAAGTCAGCCCCTGGTTGCAGCGTCTTACCCGCTGGCAGGTCGCGCGGCGTTAGCGCCACGATCCCCTCGTGGTCGGTGCCAATTGCCAGCTCATCAGCCGCGGCCAGCATGCCCTGGCTCAGCACCCCACGGAGCTTGCGGGCGTCAAGCGTAAAGGGCTCGCCCTCAAGGATACTGGCCGGCACCGTGCTTGCAGGCGGCAGCCACACGGCCCACATACCAGCCTGCACATTGGGCGCACCGCACACCACCTGCACCAGGCCGTTTTCATCGCGCGGCACATCGGGCACGGCCATGCCGTCATCAATTTTGGTCACGCTCAGGCGGTCGGCATTGGGGTGCTTCGCACACTCCACCACCCGCACCACGCACGCACCGCGGTAACGCTCGGCCAGGTTCTCTACTCGGTCTACCTTACCGAGCTGCCGATTGATGAGCTGCATCAGCTCATCCACTGGCGGCAATTCAAAGTTAATAAGTTGTTTTATAACATTAAGGCTGACTTTCATACTGGGTTATAGTATACCATCTCGAGGTAAAGCTGTGCTACTCTTCTCGGAGATGGAGTATATGATACTACGCAGTAGTCATCATATATTCATACATCGCCCGAAACAGCTCCTCAGGCAGTTCCACATGGCCAAAGCGCAGCTTAGGCGTGATATCGTGCCAGCCAGGCAGTGTGCGCAGCACCGCAATTGATACCTCACGCACTGGCACGTGCCAGGCAATATCTCGTCGGTATGGGATGAACCCTGGGAACATCTCGTGCTGATATACGTCATCACCTGCTACCACACCACATGCGGTGATGGCCTGACAGGGCTCGGCGGATTGAAAAGCCTGCTTGGGCGAATAATATAAGATATAATCACCACGCTACATGCGGGTCAGCGGTACTTTCTTGCCATAGCAGAGCTGACAAAAGCCACCCTCTACTCCTATTTGGACGTGATCTTTCGAGGCCACGCCGAGCCAATATCGTGTCACAAGGATTCCTTCTGGATTGCGTTACTCATGTAACAAACTTGCGCTACAAACCATATTCTCTTTCGTCGTATATCAACACTACCCTACTGCATACAAAAGATACGAAGCTTCTCCCCTTGTCTCAGATCTCAAATATCCAAATGCTCCACTGGCTGCTCCAGGCTCTGTTGCAAATTTTGCACAGCGCGCTCTGGGATATACGCCGCGAGCTCATCGATCGTATCGACAACCTCCATTCGCCCCCATTGTTTGACCGTCGCTGGATTATCGTTGGTTTGCGTGCTACGCTGCGTGCCCGTAGGCCAATAGTTCCAGTCGGCGTGATTGCGCTCATAGTATACATAACGGCCCTTTTGCGTAAGATACACTCGCTGTTCGCGAAGAGCTGCTTTGTCCTTTGCTATTGTCCTGTATATTTTACGACCCATAAAAATCTTATGCTGATACACGCCATCCTTGCCAACGCGCAGCTGTACTTCATGAAAACCATCGTGTGTTGCTTGCTGCCGCTCAACTAACAAACGATAACCCGCCATCAGTGCCGCAGATAGACTCATACTAAGGCCAGGCAAAGTCCCTTCAATATAGCGTTCGTCGCTGTGCGAAAAATATATTGTTTTATTGGCCATCATACTCCTCCTTATATGTATAGTTATACGTATATAGTATCTATCTTCTATGGTGCTGTCAAGGTTGCTTTATAGTGCAGTGTGTTACCTCTGTTATATTGACATAAAATAGTTATACTATCCAGAATATGCTACATTATTCACCTGCTTATGCTACAATTACAAAAGCATACAAGAACATAATCTGGAGGTTTATATGCATACCGGTATTCGACGAATGGGCCAGCGTAACTGTATTTATAGCGCGCTCCGCCAAGAATTAATGGACACGATGTTTCAGGACAAGGTTGGGTCATACGACTCTTCTCGCTACGAGGTTGATCTCAACAAGCAACACTTCGCCATGGTATCAGATACAGGCAAGGTAACAGCCAAGGCACACCTGCTTGCATCCATCGCCGTCGAGCCACCAACCCTCATGTGGGGCTACGCGGACGAGCTTGCACAGTTTGGCAAAGCCGTCGAGCTCGCCCACAAGGTACGCGAATATGGTCTGGAGCACAAAGAGAATGATCTCGTTAGCCCAGAAGTTGAATATACCTTCCCATCCGATATAGACCAGCAGCTTGTGATCGCCAGTGTCGCGCACGATATCGGCTTTGCTGCTGTCACTATCTTTGGCACAGATTATTACTACTACAGCTCACCAATTCGTGGTGGTCGCCGTGTAGTGCTTTTGCTTGAGAATATCTCTGAGCCCATACCGCCCATTACGCTCGACTACTTCTACTCACGCCTGCCACGCTATTTGCAACAGGTGGATGACATTGCATGGTCGCTGGAAGGCTTTGTGGAGCTGATGCCAGGCTGGAGTATCGAGATGAACGACGATGACAATGGCGTCCACCACGCCCGCGTCACCGATGATACTGGCACAAGTATCCGCGTCAGCTACCAATTCGATGAGTATGAGCGGCTGAAGCGGCTTGAGTTTAATCACGACTAATACTCGCTACCAGTGATATACAAAAAACCGCATTTGTATAGTAATGCGGTTTTATTGTGGTTTTTACATCAATATGACCTCTGTTAGTCTCTAACTATAACAGTATAAGCTCGCTTCAAGATATATAACCAGTGTTTGCAATTGACGCAACAATCCGGCATACTGGAGAGTACTAAAGGAGGACTGACATGACAAAACTAGACTATATCAGCCTAAAGAGTTGGGTTGTTGCTGGCCTGTTGAGTGTGACAGGGCTTGTGGCAGCAACGACGTTCCTGGCACCGAGCCAAGCGGCCGCCAGTAGCGATTTGCGCTCAGCTACTATAAGCCGCAAGAACTACAACGAGGCAATGAGCAGCATCGACCAGCAAATCAAGCAAGAAGAGAGCGACAGCAGCATTCGCCCAGAGTGCCGCACTTACACGAAGACTCATGGCAAGCGCGCTGCAAAGGCCGTCCTTATGATCCATGGCATCAGCGGCTGCAGCAACGTCTACCAAAAGTTGGCAGATGAATTCTATAACCAAGGCTACAACGTCTACGTCCCACGCGTACCCAAGCATGGCTACACCGACAACAAACGCCATGGCGAGATCTCTACCAAAGACATTGCCGACTTCATGAAGACGAGTGCACAGCAAGTGAGTGGTCTCGGTGATGAGCTTGGTATTGTTGGTCACTCTGGTGGTGGTGATATGGCGACGTGGCTTGCACAGTATGGTAATGGCTTCTTTACGAATGTGCTGCTACTTGCCCCATTCTACGAGCCAGCAGCTAGCCAAGCCCCTAAGTGGCAGCTACCCGTCTTGCGCACGCTGTATGGCTATAACATCTTGCCAGATAAGTTTAGCCCAAGTGGCCTGTCATACCGCGCACTCGGCAAGTATCTCATCGTCAAAGAGAACTTCAAGAAAGACCTCGCTGCACCGGGCCTCAAGCGTGTTGCGACAGTGACGAGTGAGAATGATGACGCTGTCGATAACGGCCTAGCAGTGAGTATTCCACAGCGCATGGCTCAGGCAAACAATGCATCGTTCCAGCACTATAACCTGCCAAAGCGGCTCAACATCGGTCACAATATGGTTGGGTCAACTGATGGTGGTATGGCTACCTACCACCAGGCAGTCTACACACAGTACCTCAACCTCTACGAGGGTCGCCAAACTGCCGAAATCTAGCCGGCTCTAGCCACTCACAAAAACACTGCAGCTCACCAGCTGCAGTGTTTTTATTTTTGAGAATGTGAGCTTCAAATTTCTTAGCTACCTTCTCTCGGTTATTTCTGTTGCAATAGACTATCGATCGGTCATCCACTTGGCGTATTATGTGTAAAAAATAGATACTCTCTTAGCATAACCAAAGGGAGTGTGAGGAGAAAACTTTAGAAAGAACAGAGAAGTTTAATATTGCAGACTCTACGACTCTACCGCTGCTCAGCAATCAGCGCACGCTTCAGCCGGCGCAAGCCACGCCAGCACCGCACACAAAGATACCCATCAAAGAGCGCGACAAGTACCAACCCGTAGAACTCAGGCCGTTGCAAGACAGCTGGCGTCTGCACAAGCTTATACCCAATATAAGCAAACAGCAGTACAACAATCATCATCAGCAGCCCCATACGCTGCCTGCTGATGCGCTTCACCATTGCTAGGCGAGACTCGTTATCGCTAAAGATATCATCTTCCTCAGCTTCACTGCTCGGCTTGCGAAACACATGGAAGCCATTGGCCGATGCAACATACTCCCAGCCATAGTCGGCATAGAGCTGCTGATACTGTGCATTTTCTCTGTGCCAGGTGAGATCCTGAAAGTCGATTTTGTACGTATACTGCGCCGCTGGGCACGGCTCAAATATATAAAAGAACGGGACAATAAAGCGTTTAAGGGCATATCCCTGCCGATGCTGCTCAGCAAGAAATGCCTCCTCCTCCCCATACTCGGGCAACATGTAGTAGCGACACATGATTCGTGACATTCAGTTATTTCCTTCCTTTGCTATTGTTGTACAGCCGCTCGATCCGCTGCAGCTCACAGGCCAATATCTCTTGGCCAAGTGGTGTTATGTGGTAGATTTTGCGCTTATCCTCTTCTCGTACGAAGCGAATTATACCGTCCTTCTCCATCTTGGCGAGCGTGCCATACATTGTGCCAGGGCTAATCTGCACCTGGCCGTCTGTCATATGCTTAACACGCTGGCCAATCGTATAGCCATGCATCTCTGCCTGCAAACAAAATAGGATGTAGAACCCTGTCTCGGTCATAGGCGAGTAAATTCGTCGTAGTCTTGCTTGGATCATGCACGCTTCCTTTGTGTATATTATACCTTGCCTAGCCATGAGTTGCGAGCACAAGAAGTATCGTCGCGAGGCTATTCTGCAGGAGGTGTACACCCATTGAAGCGTAGAGACTCTTCTTTTGCTCATAGGCTCGGCACAAGAAGAACGCCAGCGGCAAATAGCTAATAATTGCTAGGCCATTCTTGATTCCTCCTGTAAGCATGTATGGTGCTACGTGTACAAGTGCAAAGAGTACCATTGATGCTGCATAAGCAAGAACACGAGATTTTTGCAATAAGCGAGCAAAGATAACTCCACGAAAGACAACTTCCTCAACGATCGGCCCAAATACCACCGCCATAAATACCGCATACCACAGCGCTCCACCAAAGAGGCCAACAAGCGCCGTTTGGTTTTGGTTGGTCACCTGCAGCGCGGCAAGCAGGAGTGCTACCGGCATCGTTGCAAGATATGCAAACAGAAAATACTTGATGACAAACCAGCTATTCTTGCCCGGTGCCTGCCGTGCAGTGCGCCATGCAGCAGCAAGTTCAGCTCGTTTCTTCATTACAATATAGCCAAGCAGAAGCACACTTGCTACAGCATTGATAATGAGCCCAAGCACGCTCGTCGATGATATAGCGGCAAATCGCTCTAGCGCATACGACAATACTGTCATACCTACCATGTAGCCAGCAAAGTATGCCAGCAGAATTTTTACGTCATCCCGTCGTTTCGTTATTTTATCCATTAATCATCCTTTCTCGATTGGTACATCGAAGTCATATGTATCGTAGTGCGATATATCGTATAGTCTTATTGTATACCGTAGCTCGATATAATGTCAATAGTATGTTCTTTTATATGACGGAATAGTCTTGATATGCAAAAACCAGCAGTGTGTTCTGCTGGTTTTTTATAATTTAACGTATCGGCTGCGCTTGTTATTGCTATAGATGCTTCGTGCGCCACCGCTCAATCGCCTGCGACCGGCTCAGCATAAACGATAGATTACCAATCAGTAGCAAGCCGACGACAGGTGTCAGTATTAGCGACATGCCAATCACCTGTGGCGCAGCAACAAAGCTATAGGCTATGCAGACACCATTACCAAGGAGTGTCATAAGCGCCGTGACGCTACCAGGCGTCCAGCTTCGATACTTTGCTGCATCAACGAGATGCCCAACCAAATGCAGCATATTTGCAAGAATAACTGCACATACCAGCGCAAGTGAGTGCAGGGCAATTGCACCTCCAAGCAGAGCCAGTGCACCAGCTGACTCTTCGAGAATGATGATGGCGACTGTCTCTGTTGATGGGTACGCGGTGCGATTCGCTATAATCATCTGCCCAGCAAATGCCGGGTCATGCTCATAGCGCCGAATCCACGGCACAAACCGAGCAATCTCCTCCAGCTCATGAATGATAAACAAACCAAAACCAGCAAAGGCTACTAGCGCCTCCATCGTCATTTCCCTTCGTACGCAGCGAGATAGGTCTGGAAAACCTCCTCGCTATGAGCGCTCACTCCTGGTGAGGCACGCCGTGTCATGTCGTGGCCAATATTCATACTGGCAGGGAATTTTTTGTATTGGAAGGAAGCATTGTTGTTGGTTGCCATTTTTTGCGGGATGTCGTGCGCGAGGTCTGGGTCGATATCATGGTCCCCTTCACTCACGACCACACCAACATGCTTGAGACCTGGTGCAGCAAGATTGGCTTTGTAGTTTTCTTTGAGCGTTACATACTTTGCTAGGGCACGATATGACAGGCCATTCACCTCATCATTACCACTGTAGCGATCTGGTAGGATATTATTACCGTAGAGGTTGCGCATGAGCGGGATCTGCCACTTGGGAGCCTGGCTAGCTGATGGTTCATAAAATGGCGCAATGAGAAGCACCCGCGAGAAGAGCCCATTACCATACTGTGCAAGCCACGTTGCCATATTGCCACCGCCAGAGTGGCCCGCTACCCCAACTTCCTCACCAAGGCCACTGACCTGGCGAGCACTCGTGGTCATATAGTTGACCATATCACTGAAGGAGATCTGACCATGGCGCTTCTTGTCGGCATAGCCATGCTGTGGCACGCGCGGCGCGTAAACGTTGTAGCCCTGCTCGTAGAATACATTGGCAATATCTGCCATATCACTGGCGCAGCCGCTAATGCCGTGGATAAGTAAGATAGCTTTAGCTGTTTTCTTGCCGTGCGTCTTGGCAAACGAGCGGCATTCGCTGCGCAGGCCAGCCTCTGCTGTATCGTGGGCAATTTGCTGATTAATAGCCGCCATCGAGCCGTCATAATCTAGTCGCTTGATATCTGCTGTGCGTAGTTCTGCCTTCTGGGCGGGCCACAAGAAGGCAGCTGCAATGGCAATCGCGCCGACTGCAACGATGCCGCCAATAAGCGTGGCAATTACTTTTATAATTCCGGCTTGGGGTGAGGGAGAATCTTTCATACGCTATAGTATGGCGAATAGTTGCCAATATAGCAAGACCACTCTACTAAAGAGAGTGGTCTTGGTTTCAATCTGATGCCTGCTGCTTACGATTCTGCTTTGCGGCCTGCCACCAGTAGATAGAGGTTACCACCAAGCGCAGCACCGATCAGGGTACCAGCAATCACCTCAAGGCTCAGACGGCTATAGCCAGTCTCGCCACGGCTTGCTTGTGCGCCAGTAAAGCTACTGTCTGGTGCCTCTGTTGCAGCGATAGCCACTGCTGGGTTGAGTGTTGCACTCTTTGCACGCAGTTCGTGTGGCAAGTGTTTGATATCTTGAACTGACGATGTGTCCACCGAAGCCTGCACCTGAGTTAGCAAGCCACCAGCCACGATAGCGGCAGCGGCCAAAGATAGGCCAATCCCCACTGCCTGGCCTGTTTGCTTAAGCTCGGCCACGCGCGACACGGCAGCCGCAATGCCAAACATTAACACTGCTGCACCGACGAGCTCAACACCAAAGACCGCCCAGCTAAAGGTAGTAAAATGCTCGAAGCTGAGCTTGAAGGCACTCCCACTCAAGCCGTTGAGCACAACGACAGCCAGCGCGCCACCAAGCAGCTGAGCAATCCAGTAGAATGGCACCAGCGCTGTCTTGAGCTTGCGCATTGTCCAGAGGCCAAAGGTGACTGCTGGGTTAATATGTGCGCCTGATACTGCACCCACCGCCACAGCAATCACAAGCAGTGTGAGGCCAAGGTAGAGTGGTGCGAATTGAGTTGCCGCACCAATTGCGGCAATGGTGAGCATAAATGTCCCAAGCAGCTCAGCAAAAATAATGTTGAGTAAATTACTCGGCAAAGCTGGCTCGCGTCGCTTATGGACAACAGTCTTGGTGGCTGATGTGGTCGATGCAGCCTTTACGGTTGGTGCAGCCTGAGGCTGGGAGGCCGAATCTTTCGCGGCCGATTTTTTGGTCGAAACGGCTTTTTTGGTAGCCATACGTCCCTCCTTCACTAGTTGATACTACGCCTTTAGTATATCACATCACCCTGTTCATCGGCGATATCAGATGTCGATTGTGCCAAATAATGCTATACTAAAGACATGGGACAATATATGAAACAAGACCAAACGCGCAGTGAGCTGCAAGAGCGTATCGCGGCCGATCTCCGCGCTAAAGCAGCTGCCAGCAGTCACACTGGTGATGGCACCGCACCAGCAAGCGGTGATACCGGCGTCGAGCAATCCGAATATCTCAAAGGTACCAAGCAAACAACGACACTAGCTGGGGTGTGGCTGGTTGTTGGTTTTCTTGCACTGCTTACCTTTGGCTTTTTTGTTGCGCTAACCATCAATGGACAACAATAACGGAGTGACAGTATGACAAACCTTGACGCTATCCAGCAAAAGCTACTCCTGGCCGTGAGCCAATCGACCACCCCACGCGAAGTACTGCGCCACGAGGAATTGCGCGCACTGTATGGACATATCACATCGCTCCCCCCAGCGGAGCGTGGGCCATTTGGCAAGCGTGTTAATGAGCTCAAGCAAGCTGTGCAAGCCGCCATCGAGCGCCGTCTTGAGGAACTTGAGACTGTTGAGCGCACACCGATTGACGTCACTGCACCGATGGATATCAACACTGCTATTCCACCATTACTGCCAACCAATCTCGGTTCAATCCACCCCCTCATGCAAGAGATCGAGCGGATTGCTGATATCTTCTACCGCATGGGGTTTGCGGTAGAAGAGTCGCGCGAGATCGATGATCAGTTCCATATGTTCGAGAGCCTCAACTTCCCCAAAGGCCACCCCGCCCGCGATGATTACGACACCTTTATGACGGTCGAGACAGACGCGCAGGGCGACCGCCTGATTGCGCCGGCGCATACCAGCACCATGCAAAACCGCGTGCTGACCACCTATCGCCACAAGCTGGACGCAGGCGAGGCCATTGCTGCCATCGTGCCTGATCGTGTCTTCCGTAATGAAGACCTCGACGCCCGGCACGAGCACACCTTCTACCAAGTGGAGGGCGTGTATGTCGCGAGGGGAGTCAACGTCGGTAATTTGATTGCCACCTTGCAGGAATTTTTGCAAAGCTACTACGGCAAGCAGCTCGATGTGCGGGTCAACCCCTTCTACTTTCCTTTCACCGAGCCAAGCTTTGAGTTTGCCCTGAGCTGCCCCTTCTGCGAAGGCAAAGACCCAAGCTGCAAGGTGTGTAGTGGCGAAGGCTGGGTGGAGCTGATTGGCTGTGGCTTAATCCACCCCAATGTGCTACGAGCAGCCAACATCGACCCCGATACCTATACCGGCTTTGCCTTTGGCTGCGGCATCGACCGCCTCGTGATGATGAAATACGGCATCGAGGACGTACGGCATTTCGAGAGCGGTAAGTTGGATTTTTTGCGGCAGTTTTAAGCCTGATTTTTATACTATAATGGAGGTTTTATGAGTCAATTTGACGAAGATTTTAAAAAACTACAGGATTATAAAAATACCTCTCAAGTAGAGAAAAAAGACGCTTTGTATGAGGAGCTATTAGCTGATTACAAAAAAGCGAAAGATCGAATAACAGAGTTAGAACAAAAACTAGCCGAAAATAAAACAAAGCTCCCTTCAAGAGATGAGGTAGAAACCATGAGTAGTATGATAGATCTTATTAGCAAACTTGACGAATCAACAATTGAAAAACTGAGTAGGTTTGGTAATAAATAAAATAATGAATGACTTTCTTTGGAATTTTTTAAATTCGAGTTTGTTTCAATCACTAACTACCTTATTAGTTGGCGGCTTCGTGTTTGTTCAGTATAAAATAAACCAGCGAGACCGTATGCGTGATGCCGCTTCAATTATAGTTATTGAGGTACAAACTGCATCACGTACAATTAAAAGTATACGGAAAAGGCTAACCGATAGAGTGTTAGACTCAGACGTTTCTGTTATGCCCTCAGATAGTTGGAAAGAGAATAGGCAACTTTTTGCTAAGTATTTGGATCGAGATGAATGGGATACGGTTGAGGATTTCTACGATCGTGCTAGGCTCCTTGATGATATAGTTAGATACAATAGGCAGATGTTCCGTAACGACGTTGAACAAATACGAATAAATAAACAGCGCGCAGCAGCAGATTTTGCTATCGACACGGTCAATAACATTGCTACTAATAACATGAATAAAGAAGATGTTGCAAATGTGTTTAGCAGTAAAGTAAGTGTTTATGATACACTTTATATGAGTAAACAGGGAGAGCTCGCGTATACGCCAAACCAGGTTGTTGATGATGCAAAAAGATATATAGATAATATCCCAGATATCCTCAACTCATCAGCATACTCTAAGCTAAAGAATATATCTCGTCGTAAAGATATATTTGGTAAACGGTAAAATCACTAAACACATAGAAGATCACCGATTAGATTAAACTCGGTGATCTCCTTAACTAACTGATCTACGTTGTTTTATCGCCCAATCGTCAACGGCCAACTCAGCTCGACACTCTTCAGCTTCTTCAGGCCGTTGAGTAGTGTGAGATCCTTCACTTCGGTGTTTTTGAGAGAAACAAAGGTAAGATTCTTTGCATATTGAATGCCCTCGAGGTTCTTTATCTTCTCCCACGACTCTGCGCCATCACGCGCGCTGAGGTCGAGCGTGGTTAGCTTCTCGAGATCTGAGGCAAGCATGGGCTGTGCATCACCGCGCTTTGTGTGGGTCACTTGGGCGATAGCTTGGTTGAGCTTGTTGCGGAGACGCCAATCGGGCACGCTCACCACCGCATCCTGTGGCTTATCAGCAGCAGTCTTTTCTTGGTAGACCCGCACATAGTCGACCTGCATATCTTTCGCGACTTTATAATCCTCGGGGCTAGCCTTCTTGTATGGCTCATTGAGGCCGCCAACCTGGTGATTCAAGCGAATAAAGAGTTTATTAGCTGCCTTGGCAAAGGGCCAGTTTGCATCATCTGGTGTCACGCGGTGTACCATGTGCCCATCATAGTAGAATTCGATCGTCCCATCCTTCTTATTCAAGACGCCGTAGGTATGGAAGGCAGTTTGTGTATTACCAACAATATTCCGATCGAGAACGTGCTGGTGCTGATGCGAACGCTCTTTATTCCCCTGGCGTGGCTGCGTATGAATATTGGCTTGCAGCCAGCTTGGATCGTAGCCACGCGACTCGAAGACATCGAGTTCACCACTGGCTGGCCAATTGAACTCTGTGCTTGTGAGCCAAAATGATGCCCAAGTTGCTCGAGCGCCACTGTTCTTGTTACCCTCTGGCAGCTTGATAGAAGCCTCGTAATAGGCACCTGGTCCCCAGGCATGAGCGACGCTTTTGTCCTTCCAGTCGCTGAGGTAGTGCGAGTTTACCATCCCCGTCGAGAAGGCGGCATGACCAGCCTGGCATGGCCTGCCGTTTTTATCATACTGCGCGAGGAGATGGAGTTTGCCATCGTACTGGCGCACCATATCTGTCCGGAAGCGCCCTTCCATGCCCGACGCAAGGTCAAAGCAACCCGTTGGTACAGCCCATTTGGTCGTATCGAGCATATCACCATCAAACTCATCACCCCACACTTTTTTATAATGCGCCTGCACATCACGCGGCAGATGATCTGCTGCCGATGCCGGCTGCGCCATAGCGAAGCTCGTACCCATCACAGCGCATGCCATGGTGAGCCCAAGCGCTAAGCTGGCTTTTGCTTGTTGTGCTGCTCGTGTTGCCAACATACCCCCTCCTTATGTTCGTTAGCTGTTCTTATTTAATCACAGCTTGTCTGCTTTGCCAAACACAAGACAATAACTTTATCCATATTTTTTGCAAGCGAGATAGTCTATTTTGATTATACACACCGATTTTCCAGGGGTCGTTTTTCGCTCAAAGAAGCAATGCATAGTGTAATTATTGTATTTCAAAATACGTTGTGGTTTTTGCTACGATTATCACTACCTCTGTTTGACAAATTACACACGAAGATTCAGAACAGCGATACTACCTACTCATCCCCACGCTGAGGTCGTTCGAGCAACCGTGGCTCGCTTTGGCGTTCGCCGCCAGCGATACGCACGACGTCTTTGTCCATCTTGCCGAGCTCACGATAGGTTGTGTTGTAGTGGCCAACTGTTGTGGCGAGGCTCTTGCCCATTTTGCCCAGCAATTCATCAAACTTCTTGATATGCGTCGCAAGCTGGCCAACCCGCAGCTGAATATCCTTGGCTTGCTCTTCGATCTGGAGGCTGCGTAGCCCCTGCAGCACCGTCTGCAAATATGCCAAGAAACTGGTTGGGCTGACGATAATCACCCGTCGATCGCGAAAGGCATACTCAATCAGATCGCGGCTCGAGCCGCCCTGCCCTACATTGTTGATAAGCAGATCATAATACAGCGACTCGCTGGGGATAAACATAAAGGCAAAGTCCATCGTATCTTCGCTGGGGCGAATGTATTTGCTTGTCTCGTCGATGCGGTGCTTAAGGTCGAGCTTAACGCGGCTGAGCAGCTGCTGGCGCTCGTCTTTGCTCGTGGCGTTGATCATCCGGTTGTAGTTCTCAAGACTAAACTTGCTATCGATCGGCAGCACCCGCCCTTTATCAAGAAAGATCACCGCATCGACCGCTTCGCCATCAGCAAAGCGATATTGCATCTGATACTGGGCTGGTGGCAACACATTCTCAAGCACACTCTGCAGATAATATTCACCAAAGACACCGCGCTGCTTGGGGTTTTGCAGGACGTTTTGCAGTGTCTTGAGCTCATCTGCGACATCGACGACGCGTCGATTAGTCTCATCCAGCTTCGTGAGGCGCTGCGTCACATCGGCCACTAGCTTGGCACTCTCAGA
Organism: uncultured Candidatus Saccharibacteria bacterium; assembly: GCA_938041435.1. Lineage (GTDB taxonomy): Bacteria > Patescibacteriota > Saccharimonadia > Saccharimonadales > Saccharimonadaceae > Saccharimonas. Next base: position 32,651 of record CALISR010000014.1, on the reverse strand, counting down.
GAGCTGCTTCTGGACTGACGTTTGCATAGCAGCACCCGAGCGCTCGAGTTTATCCCCAACCGACTGCTGCATAGCGGCTATCGTGCGCGATAGCTCTGTCACGTCGCTCTTAAGGAGTGCTACCGAATGCTGATCTTTGAGCTCATTGAGCTTTGCCAGTAGCAGACTCAGCACTACCCCACAGCCAATGAGGACAACGATAAGAATAATTCCAAGCACAAGAGAAAGTTCCATGTCTCTAGTATAGCACTATTCTGAGGAGGCTTAAGAAACGGCCACACGTGCCACTTCATCGAATGACATGTGACTCTTGGTCTCACAAATATATCTTTAGTTTCAATATGTAGAGATTACTCATGAGAAGTGTTAATTGACATATGACAAAGCAATGTGAGTATGCTATATGATATCAAAACCCCCTCTCATTGCTTCTTTCAGGTGAAGTGTAAAAATTGTTGATAATGAATTTTCGGCTCTGACACCAGAAGGAAATGACCTTCATCGTGTATTGGTCAAAGAGAGATATGAGAATTGATAGAAATTGAAATTCAGGCAAGAAAACTGAGTGAAAGAAGAAGTAGAGAATGAAACATAGAAAACAGAGGTTGCTCATTTAAGTACAGTAAGTAACTACCAAGCAAAATAATGTGAGGCTCAGAGCTATCTACAGTGTCGCAAGATATATCAATACAATGATCGCCACCATCGCACCAAGTGTGACTGCTAAGTTACGCAGGCGCGAGATCCACGAAAACACGCCAATGCTCAGTGTCATCAAAATCGTGATAACTGGCACGACCACATACCACGACGATGCGGCCAACCACGTGAGCACCGGCCAGAGGCCCACTGCCGTCGCAAGCATAACGAGAGCGGGCCGATACACCCGGCGCTGCACCAAAAATATAAGCCCGACGATCACTGCCACAACCATTGCGCTCAAGACCGTATAGAACGTAGGTGTGCCACAGCTTGCTGGATTAGCACTACCAAGGCCGCACACGGCACCAAACACCCCGAGGTTGGCAACGAGCAGCAGCACTGCACTCGTCACCACGCCAGTAATCGCCGCGCCTATCATAATCTGCCCCATATCGGGCCACGATAAGTTCACAAAATGCTCGGTGTCTTCGGATGTATCGAGCACACCACCCTGAGCAAAGGGGTTGTCGATTGCTCGGCTGTGGTCGAGCCCATCGTCAAGCACCGTCTTGGTGATGGTCGCCGTTTTGGCAGTTTTTGCTTTTTTAGCTTGGCGCGCCGCTTCGGCCACCTCATCTGGGTCGGCGGTGCGTGCGTATATCTGTTCGTCCATATATCTAGCTCCAATTCCTTACTGGGAGCTATTATATTATGTTTTTGCCGATTTTGCTAGTCTGCGCCAGAATTTTTTGCGATGCGGCACGTACCATACAGCACCCAGCAGCGCAACGGCCACTCCACCAGCGACATCGAGTGGTGTATGCACCAGTGCCGCCACGCGGCCAAGACACACCAACACCGTCATAACAAACAGCGCTACGGTGAACAGCCGCTGGCGCGTCACATACCACACTGCCAGAGTAAGAAACATCGCAAAGAGTGCGTGATCGGACGGAAAGCCGGGATTATTGAGATAGAGCGCACCTGGGTCTGTACCAAGCTTTTCAAATGGCCGGAGTGTCTCGGGCTGCCACAGTGCACCAATAACCTTCGCACACCAATAGGATGTCAGACCAGCCATAAATACCCGTGTATAGCGCTGATAGCGCTGAGCCTGGGGGGCGCGGAAAAACAGTGCAAAAAGAGCCATAACGACAATCGGGATCATGAGCCCATCAGCAGCGAGGCGAACAACGGTATTCATACCCCTATTATAGCACTGTTCAGAAGTTTCTGCGTAGTTGATTTGGTGCAAAGGCTAGCGATCAACACAGTAAAATGGCTCAACGTCTATAGTACAGAGATTATTTTTGCATCTGTCGAGCAGGCTGCTGATTTGCTTTCGGGACATCAAGCAACTTTCCAACCGCATTGATGATCTGCTGGATGACTGTTGGCTTGGTCGATTGTTCCATCTTCGGACGTGCTGGTGGAGTTTTGATAACGTTAGCTGGCGGCATGTTGATCGTATTGGCTGGGGGTCTTTGTACTTCAGGAGGTCGCTGTGCTTTTGGCTTGGTTTGCTCCTTCTTCTTGACATTGGCAATCACAACATTGATACGGTCGTCGTCGAGGACTTTTTTGTATGACACCTCTGCGCTGTCGCCACCAGTGTATTCTCCGCCAGCTTGCTGGGCAATTTGGTTAGGGTTGCAGGCTTCGGGATTCTTAACACTGCAGATGCGGGCAAGTGGGCATGCATTACAGGCCGCTTGGCCAATCCGCTCCTGCGCAATCCGCCGCGCATTTTCTTGCCAGGCCGCAATTTCCTCCGGCGAGCGCTTGGTTGGTGCTTTGGCAAGCCGCTCACTCATTCGAAAAACACCTCTGTGGCAATACATTTACCCGCAATACCCCTCACAGTGAGCCCTTGCCACATCGCTCGCGTAAACGCAACTGAACCACACACTAGGTAGTGTGCCGCTGGGTTGATACACACATCGAGGTCAATTCGCCCCTGGTGTATCTTAGGCGGGACTGTTGCTTGGCGTGTCACGAAGTGGTGAAGCGACAGCTGCGGGTAGCGCACCTCATATGCAGCAAGGTCGGCCGCAAAGACAATATCGTCGACGGTCCGATTGCTATACATGAGCTGAATATTCCGATGTGGATCACGCGCGCATTCGCTCTTGATAATACTCCACACCGGGCTAATACCGACTCCAGCGGCAATCCCCACGAGTGGGCGATCTGTCAGTGGATTAAAGTACCCATACGCCGCCGAAAAAGTTAGTTGGTCGCCCACCTGCCGGCTGCATAGGTAGTGGGAATACTCACCGCCAATATCCTTCACGGTAATGCTCAGATGTGTTTCGCCGGGCCAACTTGATAGGCTATATGCCTTACCCTCAGGCGTGCGCGACTCTGGCTTGATAACGGTAATGTATTGTCCAGCGGTATAGCGAAATGGTGCGTCACCTTTGGCATCAAACACCAGCGTTGCTACATCGTGTGTGTGTTGAATCACTTGCTGGATTATCCCTGTATAGTACTGCATCAGTGCACCACGCATTCTGCTACATAGCGTTGCATAATGTGCTGAGCCTGGGTCATCTCCTCGTCGGTAAAGCTCGCTTCATCACAAAAGCGACTACTCACCAGCGTATCGCTTGCAATAAAATGCTGCAGGGCAAAACGCTGTGCGCCTTGCACCATCTGCCCGACCGCATCGAAGTCTGCCGGCTCAAGCTGCCCCCGCACAATCGTCGTGCGAAATTCATGATCGACCCGGCTTCGGATGAGGTCAATGCTTTCCATAATGGCATCAGTGTCAATTGGCCGCGCGGCAATCTCCACATACTTCTCCAGCGGCCCCTTAATATCCATTGCTACAAAGTCGAGCAGTTGCTCATCCAGCATCTGGCGCAGCATCGCTGGGTGGGTCCCATTGGTATCGAGCTTGACGAGAAAGCCAAGCTGCTTGATGGCTCGAATGAAGTCAGGCAAATCCTCACTCATCGTCGGTTCTCCACCACTGATCGCGACGCCATCAAGCAAGCCAACCCGCCGCGCAAGAAACTCAAGAATCTCCGCCTCAGGGATACAGCCAATGTACTGCTCAGGCAAGACGAGCTCTGGATTATGGCAGTAACCGCAGCGCATATTGCAACCAATCAAGAAGACTGCCGCACAGGTGTGACCTGGGTAGTCGACTGTACTGAACTTTTGGATACCACCGATCTGAACCATCACCATCCTCCCTTCTTCCTGTTATTTAAGCATCGATTGTATCGGCTGCTTTGTCGTAGTGGTAACGCAACGCAAACTCTGCTTGCTTGCCCTTATTCCACTGCTGCACCGGCCGCAAATAGCCCACCACCCGCGAATATATCTCACACGGCTCCTGGCACTGTGGGCACGCCTCATGTTCCCCGCGCAAATAGCCATGATTCTTACAGACACTAAAGCTCGGACTGATCGTAAAGTATGGCAAACGGTAATTGTGACAGATTGTTCGCACGAGCCCTTTGAGTGTTGTGGGGTCATCCATTCGCTCACCGAGGAAGAAGTGGATAACAGTGCCACCAGTATATTTGGTCTGTAATTCGTCTTGGAGATCAAGTAACTCGAAGAGGTCGTCGGTGTAATTGACCGGCAAGTGAGTACTGTTGGTGTAGAACGGCGCTGGTACCGCGGCACCCGTGCCATTGGCAAAATGCGCCGTTTCTGGGTAGTCGCGCTGGTCGATCTGCGCCAGGCGGTAGGTCGTGCCTTCGGCTGGCGTTGCCTCAAGATTGTAGTTATTGCCAGTTTCTTCTTGGAATTTCACGAGCGTCTCGCGCATTAGATCGAGCGTCCGCTCGGCAAATTCCCGCCCTGCAGCCTGACCAATATCCGCACCAAGGAGATTAAGCGCCGCCTCATTCATGCCAATGAGGCCAATTGTCGAGAAATGATTCTTCCAGTATTCACCAAAGCGCTGCTTGATATCGCGCAGATAAAACTTAGTATATGGGTAGAGGTTGGCATCGGTCAGACGCTCGAGTGTTTTGCGCTTAACCTCGAGACTATCACGCGCTTGCTCCATAAGGTGGACGAGACCAGCCCGAAACGCTGCTTCGTCACTCGACTTCAGTGCCAAGCGAGGCAGGTTAATCGTCACCACACCAACTGACCCCGTCATTGGGTTGCTCCCAAACAGACCACCACCACGATACTCCAGTTGACGATTATCAATCCTCAGGCGGCAACACATACTGCGCGCGTCCTCTGGGCTCATATCACTATTGACAAAGTTACTAAAGTATGGAATACCGTATTTTGCGCTGGCTTCCCACAGGTTGTCAATCACAGGATTATCCCAGTCGAAATCAGCTGTGATATTATACGTCGGAATCGGAAAAGTAAAGACCCGTCCGTTGGCATCACCCTCCGTCATCACCTCAAGCAGTGCCCGATTGAAGGTATTCATTTCATCCTGGTAATCACCGTAGTTACTCTCTTGCATCTCTCCGCCAATGATCACTGGTGTGCCCGCCATATGTTTAGGGCATTCGAGGTCAAGCGTGATATTCGTAAACGGCGTTTGGAAGCCAACACGCGTCGGCACATTAACATTAAAGATGAATTCTTGCAGCACCTGCTTCACCTCATCGTACGTTAGCCCATCTGCCCGAATAAATGGTGCAAGCAAGGTGTCAAAATTGCTAAAGGCCTGAGCACCAGCCGCTTCGCCCTGCAGTGTATAGAAGTAATTCACGACCTGACCCAGCGCCGTGCGAAAATGCCGCGCTGGCTTGCACGAAATCTTGTTTGGCACACCAGTAAAACCCTGCCGGAGCAGATCCATCAAGTCCCAGCCCACACAATACACACTCACAAGGTTGAGATCGTGAATATGGAGGTCGCCCGACCGATGAAGGCGACCAATCTCTGGGCTGTAGATTTTATTTAGCCAGTAGGTTTTGCTCACCTCACTTGAGATGTAGTTGTTAAGGCCCTGGAGGCTGTAGCCCATGTTGGAGTTTTCATTAACCCGCCAGTCAAGCTTGAGCAAATATTGGTCAATCAGGTCGACATGTGCACTCGCAGCAATCTCGCGCAGCTTTTGATGCTGATCGCGATAAATAATGTACGCCTTGGCGGTCTTTTTATATGGCGACCGCAGCAAGGTATCCTCTACCGCATCCTGCATCTGCTCCACGGTGAGTGTATCATCCGCTATAGTCTGCTGCGCCTGGGCAATCGCCGCCTGAGCTAACTGATAGGCCTCTTCCTCAGCAAACTCACCCGTCTCCAGGCCAGCTCGTTCGATTGCTGCCATAATTTTTGTGTCGTCAAATGCCACGATGCGCCCATCGCGTTTGGTAATTGTGTGATACATATCCCTCCCCTTACTTGCCGTAGCAGCACGTGCGCCACGGCATGAGTGTTTATCCTTGTTTTTTATGATTGTGCAAGCATCGGTTACTAGTGTCATAGACACCATATATAGCGCTTACTATGCACTATACTACTCTATATACTGTGGGTCAAGCGTGATATTCACAACGAGTACACTGGCACGACCTCTGTTATATGAAGCATGTGACTGTGGTCGGAGCAATTTGTTGTTATTTTTATTCAGCAGCTACGTACCGGCGTCACTAATTACTGAGCCGATCAACTACAGAGCATAGACCTCTGTAGACCATACACTACACGCTATTGATCCACCTTCGTAAGCATGGTACAATACAGAGGCGCTATGCGATGATGGGCCGTCGCCAAGTGGTAAGGCACCAGGTTTTGGTCCTGGCATTCGGGGGTTCGAATCCCTCCGGCCCAGCCATATAGCACATGCATCAACCCACCTTTTGGAGGGTTGTTTTTATATAAAAGTGAGTCAAATAAACCAGAAACGTCTTTGCTTTATATGCTCACAGCACGTGAGAAAAGCGCGCGACCTTGCTGCTCGAATACTCTATCACATTCGGGTAGAGTAGAAGTTGGCGACAATGGCCAACTAAACTTATATGGTTATTATTTTACATTATTTGCTTCGTTTGCTTCGCGCACCACAAGCACTGCCGCTAGGCCAACCAGGCCCGTAAATGCTACCGTCCACCAGCCATTGAGTAGTGGTATGGTCGCCCCAAAGAGGCCCGATTCACTCATTGGCACAGCTAAAAAGCACCACAGTGCCATACCAAACCACACTGCGCTCACGACAAGCAAACATGCCTGCGAAACACGGCGTGACCCTCGCGACATATCCATCGAGAGCAAAAATGGCAAACTACCGAGCTCAAGCAGCGGCAATAAGCCAGCCAAGAGAGCAGCCATTATGCCCCCGCCAGCCACATGCCACCCGCTCGTGATATCGACAAACTTCTCAAAAGTAAAGAGCTGCGTGATGATCAAAAACGTCACGACGATACCAAGCACAAGACGTCGCCAATACGCAGGATCGCGCCGTAAATGCTCTGGAAAAATCGCCTGAAATAACCCAAGCCAAAAATGAATCATACGCTGCTTCATAACCTTATCATATCAGATATTACCCTGTTTTACACGCATTTCCTTGCACTTATGCCGTATGTTCGCTACTATAGAGGAAGCGAACGTTACAAACATAAACATTTATATACATACTTGTATCAGTCGCTCTCCGATATATCCACCACAACAGAACGCCCGAGTGTTTATAATACTCGGGCGTTTCTTTTGTATAGACAACGGCTAGTCATCTACTGGGAGCGAATGCTCTGCACGCCAAGCCGCAATGTTGCCGTGGTGGCCACTGAGCAATACCTCGGGTACTGCCACCCCCTGCCATACCTCTGGACGCGTGTATTGCGGAAACTCCAGCGTCTGACCATCACTAAAGCTCTCAATCGCTGCGCTCATCTCACCACCAAGGACGCCAGGGATCAGTCGCACAATCGAGTCGATAATCGTCATCGCGGGCAACTCACCACCAGTCAGGACATAGTCACCCACCCGGAGCGCTTGGTCAACCACCTGCATAATTCGCTCGTCGTACCCCTCGTAGCGCCCACAGATGAAGATATAACCATGGTCGGTTTGGCTATACTGCTGCGCAAGCGCCTGATTCCACCGTTGGCCCCGCGGCGTCATGATGAGCACTTTGGCAGTCGGGTCGCGCTCTTTGGCGTGCCGCACCGCCCTCCAGAGTGGCTCAACACGCAATAGCATACCATCGCCACCGCCATACGGTGTATCGTCGACCGTTCGGCGAGGACCGAGCCCAAATTGGCGCAGATCAACCGTCGTCAGCTCCACTAAGCCTCGCTGCTGCGCCTTCCACAGCATTGAAGCTTCAAACACACCAGAAAACATCTCCGGAAACAGGCTAATCACTTGGAATTTTTTCATCTCTCCTAGTGTAGCAAATTACCGTAGCAGCGTCTAACAGATACTGCGAGAGATTCAGGTCTTTACGCTTATGTTTTTTATTTGTTATACTGGTTATGTTATGGATTTTGGATCAGAGACAGATAACACTACCGCGCAGCGTTTCGAACTATCGAGCCGGCGTACGACCATCACGCCGCTCAACGAGAATATTACACTCGAGCAGTTCGACGGTGAAGCAACGGTAGCTCGACACCTTGTGGAGCCAGCGATTGCCAATATCTCGATTGATACCGAAGCCACCCACCACGATCCGCGCCATACTCACGACTACAATCCACCAAGGTACCAACCCCATTATGGTTTACTGATTGTGATCATCGGCATCTTACTTTTGCTTATTGCTGGCATTGCTGGCTTAACGAATATTTTGAGCCGGTTGCGGTAGTATATGAGAACCTTTTTGGCGTCACTCGCTCACTCACTACGTCATCCGGATAACATATAAAACTCGTTGTTATATAAGCTCATACAGCTACCACTTTAGTCTCTGCTACGCTATACATTCATCCAACAAAAAAACTGCCTCCACAGCAGTTTTCTTGCACAAATAAGGCTCTCAAACCTTGTTGGTTTGCTCGCAAAGAGCTTTTATTTTTTCTCGCAGTTCGTTTCTGAACTGGTTGTATTATATATCAAGGTCGTCGAGTTCTGCAAGCTCTTGGCGAGACTTTTTTGCAAAATCCGATTCGCTCTCATCATCGTTATCCACCGTATCAGTGGTTAAGTTATCCACAGATTGGGATGCTGTGGTATGTGGCTCATCATTATTCACCACCTTGAGGTTGTAGCGAGCACTGTTCTTCGTGCCAAGCGCGCGCAGCAAGGTGCGCAAACTCTGCGCCGTACTGCCCCGCCGGCCAATCACACGGCCGAGATCATCCGGATTGACGGTGAGTGTCAGTAGCACACCCTTCTCGTCGATCACCCGATCGACCACCACGTCGTCTGGATGTTCCACCAGCGACTTTACGACATATTCGACAAACTGTTGATCAATTGTCGCCATAGCTTTCTTCTTTCCCTCCTTATGCTGTCATTCAGATTTATTGTGATTGTGCTTTCATTGTAGCATACCGGCTGGATTCTACCAACATACAGCGCGTACGGCTATGCGTTGAGTCATCTGAGATCTCTGCAAATCCTCTCCTAGTGAACGAGTTAATATAAGACTGCTCTTTAATATCTGATAGATCAGAGCCTTCTCTTCTTACGCCACCTCTTCTTAGGGCTACATTCAGATAGAGTAATATATTGATTGAGATAACTGATTTCTGGCTCTGGTTGGGAGGGTGATATCAGCCTTTGCAATATTCTTGAGAAAAGCAGCGGTAGGTAGAGACCAAGCAAATCGATATTTTTGCAATTCAGATTATAACAATACTAATTAAGTACAAAACTGCTCCACAATACGCGGAGCAGTTGGTGTGCGTGTCACAAGAGAGTTGCTTTAGGCTTCTGCTTCTTCCTGAGGTTGATGCTTGCGGAGCTTCTCTGGGTTGCGGACTGCCTTGTGCTTGTCGCCAGCAGGTTGCTTGACCCACTTTGGCAGCGATACACCAGCAGCAGCCAATAGCTTGACTACACGTGGTGTCGGCTGGGCACCATTATCAAGATACTTTTGGGCAAGCTCGGTGTTGATGTGAGCTTCTTTGGTGTGCGGGTTGTAGTTGCCGACATAGGCCACTACACGGCCGCTTGATGGGTGGCGCTGAGCCTCTTGTACGGCGAGCCGGTACACTGGGTAGGCTTTGCGGCCAAGACGTTGCAAACGAATTGCGAGCATAAATAAAACTTCCTTTTCTTGACTTATATTTGCGTTAGTTCGTTCTGTACAAGTCTACACTGTTTGGCTAGCGATGTCAATTTGTTGCTTATCTGCAGGTCAAAACTTGTCTGAGCTCTTGGCTGACTCTTCTGTCTTCTCTGTTTGAGTCTCTTGCTGCTGGTAGGCTGCTAGAGCAGCGCGAGCGGCCTTTTGCTGAGCAGTTTGCTTGCTAGGGCCAGTGCCGCGGCCCATCAGCCGATCATTAACGAATACGCCAAGTGTAAAGGTTTTGTCGTGGTCGGGGCCATCCTCTGCCAAGACACGGTACACCGGCGTAGCACTGTCGATCCGTTGGCTCACCTCTTGTAAATGACTCTTGGGGTCGCGCCACGAGCCATCGGCTAGGATGGCATCAAGTTTGCTAATGGTATGCTTGGCAATAAACTCAGCTGCCGCCCCGTAGCCTCGCTCCAAATAGATTGAGCCAATCACGGCTTCATACGCATTAGCTAGAATCTGCCGGTGCGCTCGCTTGCTCCCATGCTTCTCACCTCGGCTCATCCGGATGAGTGAGCCATAGCCGAGAGCTTCACCCGAGTCGGCATTACTCTCAGTATTGACCAGCGCTGCGCGCCAGCTCGTCAGGATACCCTCTGGCTCGGCATAGTGTTGGTAGAGATAGTCGGTTACCGCAAGTTCCAGCACAGCATCGCCCAAGAACTCGAGGCGCTCGTTGTGCTCAGTAACGGATTTTTTGTGTTCATTGACATAACTGCGGTGGGTGAGTGCAGTGATTAAGAGCTGAATATCGCGATATTCAAACCCGAGCGCTTGCTGTGCCCACGCTTGATACGGGCCAGTTGGCATGCCAGACATAGTAACTCCTTTCGTTTCTGTCGTTATAGACGCTCCTCTCGGATGCGTTTCTTGGCTTTGAGCATAAGCTTGGCAATATCTTCGTACTCGATGAGGTCAAGTGCCTTACTAAAGGGAAACCACTTAATACCATTCATCCATTCTTCTTTTTGAATCTCATTGCCGCTGGTGCGGACGCGGGCAAGGTAGATCTGTGTCGTCATCAGGACAAGCTTTTCCATTCGGCGGTAGCGAAAGTGAATTTTACCCAGCCAGCCCAGCATATCAAGGTCGTGCAGCCCAGCCTCTTCGCCGATCTCCCGGCGAGCTGTCTGCACTGCAGTTTCCCCTTTCTCAATATGCCCTTTGGGGATCGTCCAGCGATCCTTAGCGTCCTGAATTAGGAGGATTTCGAGTTTGTTGTCGCTATTGTAGCGGAATACAATGCCGCCAGCCGTCGGTTCACGAACAATTTCCTGAATAGACGGCTTGCGACGGCCAAAATATTTTTTAAACCGATTGAAGTGTCGGTCAAAGTGTGACGGTGTTGGCATCGTCTGGTGTCTCCCCAGGCAAGTTGCGATAGGCGGTGCCGAGTACACCGTTGATAAACTTGCTTGAATTATCCGAACCAAACGCTTTAGCAAGCTCCACTGCTTCGTTAATCGCTACCTTGGGTGGAACAGTTGCGCGGCAGTGCAGCAACTCGTAGAGGCCAAGTCGCAAGATATTGCGGTCGACACGAGCAATCTGATCAAGCGGCCACTCTGGCGCAATTGGTTGTAAGTGAGCGTCAAGCGCGGCCTGCGTCTCGATCACCCCAGCAACGAGTGTATCGACAAAGGCTCGATCACCAATGATCGACTCATAACGCTCAAGATTGCGCGCCAGAATCTCTTGTGGCACGGCCTGCGGATCGTTCGCCTGCTGGCGGAATTCATATTCGTACAATGTTTGGAGTGCAACTATACGCCCAAGATGACGGTTCGAAGCCATTTGGTTGGTTCTTTCTTTTGTTAAAATTCTTTGCTATCGACGAAAAGCTAGCGAGCCGCTTTGGCAGCGCCAGTCTCGCGCTTGGTCGTCTTGACCTTGACTGGTGAGGTTTTATTGACCATGCGAGCAAGCTTGAGGCGCAGATGACTGCGGCGCAGGCCGGTTTTGCGTGGGCTACTCTGTTTTTTTGGTTGAGCCATAGTAAAAATCTCCTTCTCTTTAGGCTGACGTAAAACTTGTAGCTATTATACGCTAAAAGCGCAAAATTCTCTAGTGTTTGCGCTGTTTTGTATAGAAAAATATATTTGTGGCCAATTGCCAAGCGAGCCGTTGCACCTTATTACCCCATCAAGAATACGCTCACTATGACGTCTAGGTTTTGGCTTTGATATGACAGATATATGTCATATATTGTATGATATGGTACATACTATTAGTCTCAGCAAGGAGCACCTATGGCAATAAAAATAGATGGAGATATTAACCGATATATCAAATTGGTCGGAAGAAGCGACGAATCAGTTAAGGCTGAAGTGCAACACATCATCGATGAGTTGGGTTGCGCTCCTGTAATTCGGGAGATTGACAAGGAGTTTACTGGCTACGACTCAAGCGAATCATTCTGGTTACTGCACGATGCTGGGATAGAATTTCGTTGGAACGACAATACGCTCGAAGCAGTTACCCTATACCCCCAAAAGGGAAGGTCATCTGTCTCAGAATACAAGCCATACACCAATCCACTGTTTGCGGACTTCTCCAATACGGCAACGCGTGATGAGATTATTCGCCATCTTGGAACTCCCGCTAATGAAGCAGATCAAAACGCAACGTGGGTGCGCTCAGCTTGGGTTCGCTATAATCATGAGAGTGGCAACTGGATACACTTGCAGTTTGACGATGACCTTCATCTGAAGATCGTAACTCTATGTGTTCCTATTCATTAGATCAATCATCTTCTCGCCATCCAGCCTATTAAAGCAATTACATTGCCTATTTCGTAGGCTTATCAACATCCACTAAATATGACGAGACCGTAGGCACACAACCCAAAACAGGGCGCGCCATGAGACGCCCTGTTTTTTACGGCACGATTAGTGAAGGTGGCTATTTCTAGACAACGACGCTGACGAGCTTACGCTTGACGTAGATAACCTTCTTGGGTGGCCCAGTGAGGTATTTTGCGACGCGGTCGTCTGCTAGAGCCTGGGCGGTGATATCGGCTTCGCTAGCGTCTGGCGCGGTGGTGAGCTTAGCGCGGACTTTGCCATTGACTTGCACAACGATGGTTATCGTATCGCGGACAATCTTTGCTTCGTTCCACTCTGGCCAGGCTGCAAAATCGAGCTGGTCGCCATAGCCAAGCTGCTGCCATAGCTCAGCGGCCATGTGCGGCGCGAAGGGCTGCACTAGCTGGATCAGCGTCTTGAGCGCTGGTTGCCATTGCTCAGTAAAGCCAGTTGTCTTGAGCTTGTAGAGGTCGTTGACGCACTCCATGAGCCCAGCAATGGCCGTGTTGAAGCTCAGGCGGTAGATATCGCTTGTGACCTTTTTCGTTGTGACGTGGATAATCGACTCGAGCTGTGCGACGTCGACCTGCCCAGGCGCTGCACCCTGCTGCTGCCAATCATCAAACTCTTGCACTAATGTCCAGAGGCGATTCAAGAAGCGATAGACGCCAGCAATTCCTCGGCTACTCCAGCTTGAATTCTCGTCGATCGGCCCGAGGAAGAGCTCAAAGGTACGTAGCGCATCCGCCCCATACCCCGCATCGATCACCTCCAGCGGGTCGACAACATTGCCAAGGCTTTTGCTCATCTTGCGGCCATCCTCGGCTTGAATGAGGCCATGGTAGACGAGCTTCCGCACTGGCTCGGCAAAACTTGTGAGGCCAAGATCGCGGAAGACGTGCATCCAGAAACGCACATAAAGCAAGTGAGCCGTCGCATGGTCACCACCAACATACATATCAAGCGGCGCCCAGTAGTTGGCCAGCGCTGGGTCCCAGGCCTGCATAGCATTGTGCGGATCAGTGTAGCGCAGGAGATACCAGCTACTGCAGGCATAGCCATCCATCGTGTCGGTTTCGCGCTGGGCAGGACCACCACAGGTCGGGCAGGTCGTCGCTACCCACTCTTCTTGGGCAGCAAGGACAGACTTGCCATCACCACGCGGCTGGAAGTTTTGCACCGCTGGCAAGACAACGGGTAGATCTGCTGCTGGCACTGGCACAGCACCATGCTCGGGGCAGTGGATGATCGGGATGGGTGCACCCCAATAGCGTTGGCGACTAATCAGCCAGTCACGCATCTTGTACGTCACCTTGGCGTGGCCACGACCTTCCTGCTCGAGCCAGGCCACGATCTGCTCACGGGCATCCTCGCTGCGCATACCATCAAATGCACCAGAATTAACGAGCACGCCTTCGCCATGGTAGCACTGGTCAGTGTCTGGGTCATCGTCGGGCCGTTCAATGACGGTGACGATGGGCAGCTCGTACTTCTCGGCAAAGGCGGCATCGCGCTCATCATGAGCCGGGACAGCCATCACTGCACCAGTGCCATAGCCACCAAGGACATAATCGGCCACCCAGATGGGTATTCGCTCGCCCGTCGCTGGATTTATGGCATAACTTCCAGTAAAGACTCCTGTCTTGTCCTTCGTGTCATTAGTGCGCTCAATCTCCGATTTTTTGACTGCCTCGGCAATATAGGCCAAGACTGCCTCTTGGGCGTCACCACGTGCGAGATGCTGTGCCAGAGGATGTTCGGGCGCCAGCACCAAGAAAGTCGCACCAAAGAGCGTATCGGGACGCGTCGAAAAGACGGTAATATCGGCGGCGTCACTCTCCGTAGCTGCCGCGGGCTTATCAAGGGCGAAGCGGATCTCTGCTCCCTCGCTGCGGCCAATCCAGTTGGTCTGAGCTTGCTTAATCTTATCTGGCCAGTCGAGCGCGGGGATGTCGGCCAGGAGCTGGTCGGCATACTCAGTAATCTTGAAGAACCATTGCTTCATTGGCTTCTTCACCACCACTTCTTCACAGCGCCAGCACTGGCCATTGATCACCTGCTCATTTGCTAGCACGGTCTTGTCTTTCGGACACCACCACTGGAGTGAGTCCTTTTGGTATGCCAGGCCCCGCTCAAAGAGCTGCGTAAAGATCCACTGCGTCCAGCGATAATACTCTGGGTCGCTCGTGTTGATCTCCCGGCTCCAATCGATACTCGCACCAACGCGGCGAAGCTGAGTAGTAAAGTTAGCAATATTGGTCGCGGTCGTCTCTTGTGGCGTTTTGCCTGTCTTGATGGCGTAATTCTCTGCAGGGAGGCCAAAGCTATCCCAGCCCATCGGGTAGAGTACCTCGTAACCAAGGCTGCGCCGGAAGCGCGCCACTGCATCGACAATGGAATGCTCCATGAAGTGCCCTGCATGCATCCCTGCTCCGCTAGGGTACGGAAACATGCCAGTCACATAATACTTTGGTTTAGGAGAGGCGTCATCCGCCCGGTAGCGCTGGTCTTCTGCCCAGTGCTGTTGCCATTTTGGCTCGATTTCTGCAGGATTGTATCGTTTCATGTCTTTCATATTCTACCATAGTGGGCGAGGGCAAAGACAACCCCGCTTCTTTTCTCGAAAGCGGGGTTGGATTTATGTGCGGCGTTTTGTCTACGCTTCGCCGGTGCTTGTTGATGATGTATCGCTGTCGTTATCTTTACTGGTGCTACTGCCTCGCATGAGCTCACTATACGGGATGCTCTCGCTTGGCTTGCGCAAGTCAACCTTTGTGTCGTTGACGTTGATCGTCACTGGCTGCTGAGACGACTGGCTAGTTGGCTTCATGACAATGCGCTTCACATCGTGCGAGAATGGCGACACCCAGAGTTCAAGATCCGTCTGGCTCAAGTCTGGCCCCGAGATAGCAGAGTGCCGCTCGGTCTTGATGGTCCGGCCATTTTGGCGTGTCGTCACACGAGTCGACGTCGAGTTGCTGCAGCGGCGAAGCAGTTCCCCAATACGGGTGTTGCCAAGATCACGGCTAAGCAAGCGTGCTTCGTGGCTCGACGGGCTCGCTACTGTGACCTTGTAGCCCACTGCGCCGTTATCGAGCGCTGGCTTATTCATCTTCTCTACCGTAAAGACGTCACCGTGCTTACGCAGTACCGCAGCGACTTCGTTTCGGGCTTTGGCATCATACAGGCTATCAACTGCTTCTGTGCACTGCTTGGTCGTTGTGCGGTTTGAGCTCATCTTAAGCATCTCATCTTGCGTCATCTTGACCCATTTGCCATCGATTTTTTCGATGATAGGCAGTGCTTGCTTGGTATACTGCTCGCGCATCTTACTCCGCGCAGTATCTTTCTCCTCATCGGTCATGCTCGAGGTATTATAGCGCTTCATCGACTGGTCGATCATGGTATCAATATATTTTTCATATACTTTCTTGATGCCATTGACGCGGAAGTAGGTTGCTTCGCGATCCGCATAGATCTCGGCCTTGACAGTAATCTGGCCAACCTGCGGGAGGTCCATCGTTACCTCACCGTTACCACCAGCAACTTGGTTGGCATATTGCAGATTCACTCTGTAGGTAACCTTCGATGGGCCTGAAGTGCTAGTGCTGCTTGGTGTAACATCACCGCCCATACTATACGACGCTTGCCGTGCAGTTACTAGATTCGCCACGCCATCTGTCACTACCTTGTGTGGGTTCTGATACCAGAAGAAGTACAATAGCACACCAGCAATAAGTGCTAGCAAAGCTATACTACCACCAACAAGGCCAAGAATAAGCCCAAGATGGGATTTCTTGGCTGGCTGAGTGCTCAAAGCTCCTGGAGCCATGTGTGGTTGATATTGAGGCTGAGGCTGAGCTGGCTGCATGGCCGGAGCAGCTGGCTGCTCTGGCATCGGCTGAGTAGCCGGTTCGGCTACTGGAGCTGGCTCTGCAGCTGGGGTTACTGGCTCATTAGCCTTGGCCGGAGTTTGTTCTGGCTCATTTTTTGGCGACGTCTTGCGCGTTGTGCTGCGCTTGGTTGCCTTTGGCTTTTTTTCTGTTGACATAGATAGTTCTCCGCTTAATACACTAGTCTCACACGTAAGAATATACCATAAATCGCGTATTAACGCTACTGGCTTGCCCCATCAAAGAAGGTCTCGTACTCCGAAAAATACGGCGCTTTGATGGCTTGCCAAGCGAGCGATTGACGCACCAGCTCGGTATCTTCGCTCAGGACACAGAGGATCTTAACCGCCTCTTCAAGGAATATCCCACCTTGTGACCCCTTAGCAAGAATCACTGCACCAGGTCGCGCCACCGAACGGACAAACTGCCCTGCCTCAATCGCATTGCGGCATACTTTCACCTGGCAACCACGCCGGCGGGCAGCGGGCGCAAGATATTTCTCTGTCTCGCCGCCGACCGTCACCACCCAATCAAGCAAATGTGAGTCGCAGGCCATGCCCAGCTTCTCGTGCTCGGCCTGGCTCGAGGCACCGAGCTCATTCATGTCACCAAGGATGGCGATCCGCTGCGGTGCCTGTGCAAAGCTATAGAGCGTCTGCAAAGCAGCCAGCGCGGCAGCCGGGCTGGAGTTGTATGTATCGTCGATAATTGTTGTATCGCCAAGGCCCAGCAGCGGGTTCATCCGCCCGGGGACAGGCTTGATCAGTGCAAGGCCCTTCACTACTTCATCTGGTGTGCAGCCATAAAGCAAGGCCGCCGCAACGGCACCAACGATTGGCCGTAGGCTGTGCTCGCCCACCACGTTAATGGCTGCCGCAAATGGCTGAGCAATGTTTGGTGGAGCAATAATCCCCCCACGATAGCCTACCTCAGCATCAAAGTTCTGCTGTTCGAAGCGATACTCAGCGAGGCCAGTTGTGCCATATGTACTAAAGTGTGGAGTAGCAATCAGGTCAGCAAAGCGCCCCTCAATATCATCACGGTTAATCAGCACTCGGCGCGCATACTGCGTCACGGAGAGCTCCTCTTGCGCGACTGCTTCAATTGAGCCAAAGAACTCCATATGCTCTGGCGTTACTGCCGTCACCAAGGCGAGGTCGGGCCGGAGGTAGCGGCCAAAGTCGGCAATCTCCCCTGGCCGATCAGTGCCAAGCTCCTGGACAATCACATCGACATCAGTTGGCTGAGCAATCCGCCGCCGGGCTGCTGCAAACACCTTGAGCCAGGCACCAATGCTGTGTACCTTGCTAGGGTAGGTCACGCCAAGAATACCACACGGTGCCGAGAGATTGGTATTATGGTTGTTATCGAGCATGCGTACACGGTAGCGCTGCGATAACAAGGTAGCCACCGCTCGCTTAGTGCTCGTCTTGCCCACGCTCCCCACCACAACAATTAACTTGACCTCTGGATGGGCTTGAAAATACCGGCTCACATACGTCTCGAGCCGCTTTTGGATAAACTTTTTGAACATATCTTTATTTTATCAGAAACAGGCGGGAATGCTACTGGTTGATTCTCCCGCTCGTTTATGCTTGAATAGAGGGAGTCGTGGGGATATAGCTCAGTTGATAGAGCGCAGCATTCGCATTGCTGAGGTCGAGGGTTTGAATCCCTCTATCTCCACCAGGTGTTATTATTTCATTTCTTTATTGTAAGTTATATCGAGAGCTATCATGCCAAGCAATAAAATGATCAGTGTGTTCTCAGATAAGCCGAAGACTAATGCTTATTATCGTGCGATAGATAGTTATGTCATGGCGCTGGGTAGTATTCGAAAAGAATTTCGCGCGCAAGTAAGCTATACGGTTAATCGAAAATTTCTCTGGATGTGGGCGTATGAGAAAACCACTGATGGCACGCTTTATATCAATATCACCTTGGATCACCCTGAGGATTATCCTGGTATCCATAGAGTCACTCAAGTCAGCCGACATCGATGGAATCATCATGTTGAAGTAAAATCTCTTGAAATAGCAACAAGTGAATGGCTCAGAGAATTGCTAAAAAAGGGCGTGCTATTCGCTTCACAGTAGCTAAAGGTATCGGTATCTTATTTCTTTTGCAATAATCTCGCATTTGCAAGCCCATCGCTCAATGAGGCCGGAATGCTCGAGTTCTTGCCTTCAACCCAATCGCACACTGACGCAAAATATCTGTTGTATGCAACGCGAAAGACCGAGTTATCCAGTGGATGAGAAGGCTGCGTGTGTACTGCAGATGCATCCTGGTCGGTGTACAACACCTCACTACCATTCTCGTGGAATAGTCGCAGAGTACCAGATCCGTTACGATAGCAGAATTCTGCCGCACCTTCTGTCCCTTCAACGCGAAATTCGAGAGAGCGCGTTGCCCTACTGATCGATGTCGTGCGTATCGCCACTCGTGCCTGATTCATCACGAATGAACAATCAAAACACTCGTCAGATGGCCGCTGCCCCTTTGGCATTGCTCCACGCCACGATCCACGCCTTGTTTCTGCGCTGCATTGAAACTCTTGTACGCTCGAATAGTTGCCGCCGAGCAAGAACACGGCGAGGTCAAGAAGGTGGCTTCCCATTGCCATACGCTGCCCACCACCAAGATCTGGTGTTGTCATCCATGACGGTAGCGAATCTGCCCGCAAAGCTGCGGTGCGTTCAAAGAGATCAATTGAGCAAATATCACCAAGCGTACCCTCGTTGATCATCTTGGCAACGATCTGAAATTGCTCAAGGCCACGAAGCTGGAAATCAACCATGCAACGATCCTTGACGGCATCAAAATATGGAAGCGACAAGTCGTCGCCACAGACTGGCTTTTCTGCCAATATAAAACACTGTTCGTGAGCAAGCCGCTCCCAGTACTCATCCCGACAGCAAACTGGTGTTGTCAGACAAACGATATCAGGTGACTTTGCCATTACGTCATCAAACGACGCAGCAAGGTCTTTGTTATATCCATGAGCCTGCAGATGCTGTGCGGCGCGTTCCTTTGTCGAGCCAACGACGCCAACAACTTCCACCTTAGGAAGGAGACTTAGCCCCGCAAGATGCGTTCGTATACCGACACCAGTACCGATTATTGCAACTTTCATTAAGAGTCCTCCCTTAGCAAACTACATTCTATTGGCAGACAAGATACTGCTCAAAAACAATACGGTATTGGCACTAAAAATGAATAATTCCAAAATGGTGGATCTTGCAGGATTCGAACCTGCGACCTCACGAATGTGAATCGT
Source organism: uncultured Candidatus Saccharibacteria bacterium (assembly GCA_938041435.1). Classification (GTDB taxonomy): domain Bacteria; phylum Patescibacteriota; class Saccharimonadia; order Saccharimonadales; family Saccharimonadaceae; genus Saccharimonas. The sequence continues at coordinate 12,851 of CALISR010000014.1, read as the reverse complement.
GCGCTCTAGCCAACTGAGCTAAAGATCCATGGTGGAGCATACCAGATTCGAACTGGTCACCTCTTCGCTGCCAGCGAAGCGCTCTAGCCAAATGAGCTAATGCCCCATCTGCTATAGACTATAGCAAAAAATCACCTCTTTGACTAGAGGTGATTTACCGGTAGCTGCTACGCGCCCACCCTGGGGCACAATGTTTGTTTTAGCACGATGTTTGTGTTTGGACGCAACGGTACCCCTTTTTGCGTACCAGCTTGTCTTTATTATGCACCACCCTTTTGCAAAACACAAGCAGTTCGCTGATTAATTGTTGCATTTTATGATCAAGCCGTTTTGGTTGTTATATAGGTATTTCAAGCGTGTTCTCTCCCTCCTGTATTTTACAAAAGCAAAACACCACCTATCTTGGTGGTGTTGATGTGTCGCGAGGTATCATATCTGGTGCGGACGAGAAGACTTGAACTTCCACGAGCGCAATGCTCACCAGCCCCTCAAGCTGACGCGTCTACCAATTCCGCCACGTCCGCATATCTCGCGACACTGTTGATTATACCGCATGTTAGGGGGTTTTGTAAACATCTCGCGTTGTCACTGTCCAACGGAGGACGTCTGCGTAGCGATCTGCACCGGAGACAAGGGTATCGCCCTGCTGGATGGCCTGGACACCAGGGCCTGTCGCATACACACTAGCCGACCGATAGAGACCAATCGCAGGCACGTCGCTGTACCACTGCTCGGCAAACGCTTTGTACTTGGCAGCACGCAGCTTTGGCTCGAGGCGCGTACGGGCGCTGGCCAATGCGGCATCTGCGGTGCGACTCGTGTAATTGACGAAGTTATAGCCCTGGTAGCCAGTCTGAGAGGAGTGCCAATAGGCATAGACATCAGGGTCGGCACCAATCGCTAACTCATAGAGCAAAACATCGTAGCTTCGCCCCTGCAATGTCCCTTGGACAAAGGTGGATGACGTCGCCGAGCGGTCGATCACTTGCTGCGTCACCGCTACGCCAAGCTGCTGCCACTGCTCCATTACCTTAGCGAGAACCGCTTCGTACTCCGCGCCCTTCGTGGTAGTGATCATAATCTCCAGCTTTTGGCCATCTTTGCTGCGGACTTTGCCGCCATCGGCGAGCTTCCAGCCTGCTTCATCCAGCATTGCAGCAGCCTTTGCTCGGTCGGGCTTGTCTGCAGATGGTGTATTAATGCCCCCAAGTTGGCTCGGAATAAACGGCCCATCGAGGCGCTGCACCCCCTCACCCAGCGAGGTGCGAATCGCAGCGGTGTTGGTGCCTAATTGGAGGGCTTTGCGCACCGCGCGATCCTTCAGGATGGGGTTGGTATTGTTCATGAGCAAATACACCCCGCGGTCGGTTGGTACAGTGGTTGTCGTGTATTGGTTGCGTGGAATATCTTTGCGCATCACAACGGAGAGGTCGGTTGCGCCACTCAGTTCACCAGCTTGCAAAGCCGAGACGATATCTTGCTGTGTGCTATAAGCCTGGAGTTCGAAGCGATCGAGCTTGGGCCGACCACCATAATAGCCATCAAAAGCGACAACATGCACCGTCTTTGGCCGGCGAGCATTGTTGGTCGATTGCAAAATCTGGAACTTAAACGGCCCACTACCAACTGGCGAATGATTAAATGGTGCCTGGCGCATTGAGCTTGGCGTTGCTGAGCCTAGCATATGCTCGGGCAAAATTGGGAAGGTCAATGCATGTGGGAAGGCAGCATACGTGGCAGGCAGCACGAACTGGACAGTGGTATCGTTGACCGCCTTGGCCTGGACGTCGACCCAGTTGACGCGCAAGGGCGAGCGCACCGCCGGGTTCTTGATAAGGTTGATCGTGAAGACAACATCCTTAGCGGTGAGCTTGTGCCCATCGTGCCAGCGGACGTCATCACGCAATTGGGCGGTGTAGGTTTTGCTCGCTTCGTTATAGGCAAGGCTCGTGGCGACGTCTGTATGAAGCGAGCCTTTGGCGTCGTAATGATAAAGTGAGGAGAACATAAGCTGGCTGGCCGAAAGCTCGGCACTGCTGGTCGCAAAGAGTGGATTAAGCGTCTCAATCGGGCCAAGTGCCCCCTCGATATACGTCCCGCCAGTCCCACCAGTTGCCGTTGTCGCGTCGCGGCGGATAAAGATCTGAGCAATAATACCAAGCAAAATCACTGCAATGAGGACGAGCCACAGCACAACCCGCCGCCGGGCTCGACGCAAACTCTCGAAGCGACTCCCTAAAAACTTGCCAACGTGGCGCGTCGCGCTATCTTCGAGCTGCTTGAAGTCACGGCGTGGTTTCTTGCGGCGAGATGGTACCGATTTCGCTGCTTTGGCTGCTCGCAGCGATTCATCCTCCTGAGGCACGACTGCCGACGAGGTTTCACGGCGCTGGAGGTGCTTCTCCTGCCGATTCGCCATGCCCTACCCCGCAGACGGCAACAAGAGTGCCGCCAAAATAGACCCAACAAAGGTAACAGCCAAAAAGATCGTTGCCTCAAAGAGGTTCTTGTCTAGGCCGCGCCGCGTGGTATAGAGCTCGCCCGAGGCACCAAAGCCTGCACCAAGCGTCGCCCCGCGCTGCTGAAGCAAAATAGCCAGGACCATTAAGATGGCCGAGCCAATCATTATTGTTTGTAGAATACTATCAAGATTCATGTTGTTCCTCCTGCGTGCGCCCATAATTTAGCTCGAGCGCGCTGCTTACTATATAGTTTACCAGACTCATGATCAGGCCTGTCAAGATGGAGTGAAGAAACGTCATCTTGAGACCTGGTGCCAGTATCAGTGAAATATAGACCATAAAGCCGTTGACAACGACGGTAAAGAGACCGAGCGTGACGAGAATGGCGGGAAGTGATAGGATGATGGCAATCGGCTTAAAGACTGCATTGACAACCGAGAAGATGAGCCCAGCCAGCAAAAACACGGCAATGCTCATATCGGGTTGAACACCGATATAGCCTGTACCAAAGATACGTACGGCAATCCACAGCCCAAGTGAATTTAGCACCCAGCGGATAATAAAGGCAAAAAATTGTCGTTTCATTTGCTCTAGTATAGCGGTTTTTTACCATTTTGTCGATAAGCTGGCGCTGAGATTATCGTGGCCGCTCGGCGTAATGAGGATGTCATCTTCAATCCGGACACCAATGCCCTCCTCTGGAATGTAAATCCCTGGCTCGACGGTAAGCACCATGCCAGCGCGCAGCACCCGCGGCGCACCCAGGCTATCGTGTGTATCGACGCCAAGCCCGTGGCTGGTAGCATGCGGATAGTAACGCCGGAAAGTGGCTTGGTCGTGGCGATCGCGTAGAAGGCCAAGCTGCTGTAAGGCATTGCGCATAATATCGTCGCTCTGCTGGATATAGTCAGCCACGGGGAGATTTGGCTCGAGCAGCTCTATGATGTGTTGCTGCGCTTGCACCACCGCAGCGTGGACATCCTGCTGGCGCTGCGTCGGTTTGATACCATAGGTGCGAGTGATATCCGCACAGTATCCATTGACCCGCGCCCCGACATCGATCAGCACCATATTTTCAGCAGCGAGCGGCCCGGCATTATGGCTATAGTGCAAAGTGCAGGCGTTAGCACCACCAGCGACAATTGGGCTATACGCATGGCGGGCATTGCGGCGCCGAAATAGATAGTCAAATTCCGCCTCGCACTCATACTCATGCTGGCAGTCTGGCAAGCGCTGCTTGGCTACCTCAAACGCCTCGATCGTCAGCGCAATTGCCTGGCGCAGCGCAGCAATCTCCTCCGGCTGCTTGATAGCCCGCAGTTCACGCAGCTGACGGAGACACGATTGTACTGAGGGAAAGATCCGCTGTAGCACTTTGCTCAGGTCGCGCGAGGCGGGATTGAGCATAAAACCGTAGTCGGTGCGGTCGTTTACTTCGTATACAACCGTATGGCGCTTGGCAAGCTGGCGCAGCTCTGCCTCAAAATCGTGAGCGTCAATCACTGCATCGGCACCACTGATCCGCTTGGCTTCCTCACTGCTGAGTTCACCAACGAAGGTCTGCTGCACCGCATCGAGATGAGGCCGTACGAGTGTTGTGCGGTTCCGTCGTCCATCGATAATCAACTTCCAACCTGGTCGCTCAATCCCACTGAGCCACCAAAAGTTCGACTCCTGCTGAAACGGCGCTGGTTCATCGCCACTGCCCTGCACTTCGTCATACGCAGTCAATACTGCCAGCCCACCCGCAAGCGCATCAATGCAACGCGCTCGATTCTGACGAAAGTCGATCATGACCGCTTAATACCTCGCAGTACCTCTGTCAATTCTGCTGGGAAGAGGATCATCGTCTTCTGGCTTGGCTCGGCACTAATGCGCTCAAGTGTCGTGAGCGTACGCAGGTTGATTGCCCCTGGGGTGTTAGCAAGAATCTGAGCGGCTTCTGCAAGGGTCTCTGCGGCGGCTTTTTCACCATCGGCGTTAATGATGTTGGCTCGGCGCTCACGCTCGGCTTCGGCTTGCTTAGCCATAGCGCGCTTCATATCGCCTGGCAACTCGATGTTCTGAATCTTCACGTTCTCAACGTCAATCCCCCACTTGTCAGTTTCAGCATCGACAATCTCTTTGATCTGCTGGCTGAGCTCTTCTCGCTTGGCAAGCAAGTCGTCCATGTCAATGTTACCTGTCACATCACGCAGCGCTGCCTGAGCAAACTGGCTGGTAGCGTAGATGTAGTTCGTCGTCTCGAGGACGGCCTTTGGTGCATTAATGACACGAAAGTACACCACAGCGTCCACACCAACTGTCACGTTATCTTTCGTAATAACCTCTTGCTTTGGCACATCGATCGGCGTCGAGCGGACATCGACCATCATAATCGTCTGAAAGATTGGCACTACCACGCGTAGGCCTGGTGCGCGCTGGCCCGAGAAGCGCCCAAGCGTTAGCACCACACCGCGCTGGTATTGGTTCACCACCCGAATCCCGCTCAGCATGAAGACAATCGTCGCCACGATGATGCCGATAATGATATATTCCATATTCCTCCTTTGGACTAGCTTATTGCTTTTATCATACCACATTGTGGCAAAATAGCGAGATGGGGCTGTCTTGTTATCTTGCAATAGGTAGCTAGGAAATCAGATATAATTACCGAAACCGACAGCCCTTCGACGCGCCAGTCCATTTCCGGTATACTAGACGTAGCTATGCCTGAGCCAGATTCGTCATCGTCATCACGCCAACCGCTGGCCGAGCGACTGCGTCCACAGTCGCTTGATGCTGTGATAGGCCAGACACACTTGCTGGGCGATGCCGAGATTTTGCGCCAGATTGTTGCAAAGAAACAACCCGTGAGCCTCATCTTTTGGGGGCCACCGGGCACAGGCAAGACGACGCTGGCGCGGATTATTGCTCACGAAGTGGAGGCCGAGTTTATCGAGCTCAGTGCCGTTACCAGTGGCAAGAAGGACGTCGAGCGGGTTATCCAGCACGCCCGGCAAAATTGGAATCTTGGCCTGCGTACGATACTCTTTGTCGATGAAATACACCGCTTTAATAAGGCGCAGCAAGACGCCTTTTTGCCTCATGTTGAGTCGGGGCTGATTACGTTGATTGGTGCGACGACTGAGAATCCAAGCTTTGAGGTTATTACACCACTACTGAGCCGGATGCGCGTACTCGTCTTGCAGCCACTAAGCAAAGACGAAATTCGCGCTATTCTCCAGCGCGCCATCACTACCCTAGGCAAGACAGAGCACGTCACGCCAGAGGCGCTCGATTATCTTGCCGAGCTATCAGGCGGCGATGCCCGAGTGGCACTCGGTAACCTTGAGCTTGCCCTGAGTCTCGCTGAGACAGTGACGCCCGATACCGTTACAGCTGCTGCCCAAAAGAAGCTCCCGGGCTACGACAAGCAAGGCGAGATGCACTATGATGTTATCTCGGCCTTCATCAAGTCGATGCGGGGCAGCGATGTGCGCGCCACTCTTTATTATCTAAGCCGAATGATCGACGCCGGCGAAGACCCAAAGTTCATTGCTCGGCGCATGGTGGTATTCGCTAGTGAGGACATCGGACTGGCAGGTAATGGTGCGTTATCTCTAGCGGTCGCGACCTTTCAAGCGGTGGAGCGGGTTGGCTTGCCTGAGGCCCGCTACAATCTCTACCACTGTGCCACAGCGCTTGCTCGCTCAGCCAAATCGCGCGAGATCACCGACCTTATGCACGAGGCAGAGGCTCTTGCCAAGCGCTATGCCGATACACCAGTGCCACTCCACCTGCGCAATGCTCCCACCAAACTCATGAAGGAGCTCGGCTATGGCAAAGGCTATCAGTGGCAGGCAAACTTCCAGCATAAGAAGGGATTTTTGCCAGATGAGGTAGCCCAGCAGGTGTCAAAGGATAATACATAAGAAACTACAAGATAATCTTTATCCGCTCCCGACGCATTAGTCTCCTGCATTACACCTCTTGTCGCAGCTACTAGCTAAGAATCAGAAGTAATCGCTGAATGTTAACCACGACATCACGATCATCTGGCATTCTCCTCTCTTATGCACACTGTCTGGGTTGCTGCAAAAGGTCGCTGTCGCTGGCTCATTTTGCCAAGCAAAAAGTCTGGGCAGTCTAGCAACAAACTGACTTTCAATATTTGTTGTGTCATATATTCCCAGAGGTATCAGCTACTGCTGCGCTACACCAAGCTGCTCATCCTTGAGTGCTGCGTACACTCCATTCGTCCAGCCAAAGCCATCTTGCAAGGGGTACTCCCCGCCGCCGCCCGCACTGGCGGTGACAACATCATACTTCTCGACCATTTTGCGCTTGTTGGCAAAGACGGCTTCGTTGGTGGCGAGCCAGCGATCGCGAATGGTTGCTGCCAGTGTATCATAGCCGTAATTGCGCAGCCCTACAATAGCAAACCACTGCAGTGGTGCCCAGCCGTTGGGGGCATCCCACTGCTGGCCATTAGTGATGAGGGTTGAAAGAAGTCCACCTGGCTGCAAAAAGTCTTTCTCGAGCCGTTGCGCTACCGCTGCAGCTTGCTCATCGGTTGCAATTCCCACATATAGTGGCGTCACCGCGGCAAGCGTGAGTCGCCCCGTGGTCTGACCAGTGGTAATGGCATAATCCTCAAAGAATTGCGTGGTAGGTTGCCAGCAGTAGCGGCGAATTGCCCGAGCTCGGCGCTCGGCCGCTGCCTCGAAACGCCGCGCCAGGCGACGTTGTTTGATAAGTCGGTAAGCCTCGGCGATCGTCATTTCGAGCTGGTAGAGGAAGCAATTAAGGTCGACCGGCACATACTTTGTCGTCTCGATGGTCTGAATCTGACAGGGGTCGGCAAACCATCGGCTGCTAAAGTCCCACCCGCTCTCGGCTGCTGCCCGCAGATCAAGGAATGTCCGCGCCGTATGCGCTGAGGCTGCGTGATGCGCCGTATGGACATCTTCGCGATGCGACTCAGGGCGCGGTGTGGTGCGGTTGTCATAGTAACGATTGAGCGGCGTGCCATCGGGCATAACAGCGACGCGGAGGTACGCTGGGTACTCAACGGCCTTGGCTTTCGCAATCTGGCGACGACCCTTCATCCAAAAGCGATACTCAACAAGAAGGCTTGGCAAAAACTCTGCATAGACCCGCTTGCCTCGGTGACGTGCCAGCAGCTGTACCATCGCTGCAAACATAGGTGGCTGCGACCGACTCAAGAAGTATGTCCGATTGGCCGTGGGAATCATCCCAAATTTACGGAGCATATAGGTGTAGTTGCGTATCATGTGCTCGATAGAGCGCCAGCGCCCATCCGCCGCTAGGCCAAGCATAATGAAATACGTATCCCAATAAAACAACTCATCAAAGCGTCCACCTGGCGTCATATATGGATATGGTAGCGCAAGGAGCGAACCCCGATTCTTGCGATTGCGCCGCTCGAGCTGCCGCCAAAGCTGACTCACATGTTGGCGCGCAGTAGTGGTGTCGGTCGGCTGGTAACTTGAGGCCGGGTATACTGTGGTAGAAAAATGCTGCCCAACGAAGGTCGCGAGGTCGAAGCCGGGCTGGCGACGCTGCCGACGATACCGTGCCATAATGGTCCGGGCTGGCTTGGTAGGTGTCATATCGACAAACGCCTTGCCGTCACCATAAATCTGCTGCGTCTGCACCTCATCAAAGAGCTCGCTGAGCGTCTCATCAGGTGAGCTTGGCGTCGGGCGCACGAGCTCTACCGTCTGCACCGCAGCGGCTTTAGCATTCTCTTTGGTATCTTTGGTAAGAGCAATGATTTTCGCAGCAAAAGCGCGGCGGACGTTGTGCATGATAGGCGGTTTCTCCCTATGATGTTATGGTTGCTGTTTGGCGGCGCGTTTGCGCTCGTTGGCGTCGAGATATTTCTTACGGAGGCGAAGAGCGTGCGGCGTAACCTCAAGGAGTTCGTCATCTTCGATAAAGTCAATCGATTGCTCAAGGCTCAGCTGGGTGTGAGGCGTCAGTTGGACGGTGCCGTCGCTTGATTTGCTGCGCATATTGGTAAGGTGCTTAGCCTTGCAGACATTGATCTCAAGATCATCCGGGCGGTTATTAAGGCCAACGATCATCCCGGCGTACACCTCTGTCCCCGCTCCGACGAAGAGCTCACCGCGCGCTTCGGCCGCTTGCAAGGCATATGGTGTGGTCGTGCCTGGCTCAAAGGCTATCAAAACACCGTTGCGCGTCCGCGGCAATGCACCACTAACTGGTTGGTAGCCGTGCGGCAGGCTATACATAATCACTGTTCCCTTTGTATCTGTCAGAAGGCGGTTACGCAAGCCAATCAATGCTCGGGTCGTAATAGTATAGGTCATCCGCGCTGCGCCGCTGGTGGTTTGCTCTTGTTTGCGGAGCTCCGCTTTGCGCTTACCAAGCTCTTGGCTGACAACACCGACAAACTCAGGGCCAACCTCAACCAGCAGTTCTTCAACTGGCTCTTGCTCGCTGCCATCTTTGGTGATTGTCACAACTTCTGGCCGTCCAACCTCAAATTCGTAGCCTTCGCGGCGCATTGTCTCGATCAATACACTGAGGTGAAGCTCGCCTCGCCCCGATACTACAAAGCCAATACCAGACTCGGCCACTCGCAGCGCCACATTAGTCTCGAGTTCGCGCTGGAGACGATCGCCAATCTGCCGGCTGGTAGTAAATTCACCCTCGCGGCCCTTCATCGGACTGGTGTTCGGCCCAAGATACATGCTAATGGTGGGAGCCTCGACTGCCATGACAGGTAGTGCCTCCGGCTGGTCGCGGCTCGCGAGCGTCTCACCAATGTGCGCTTCGGCTGCACCAACGATGTAGACAATGTCACCCGCGCCTGCCTCGCTCACTTCTTCTTTAGCGAGGCCGCGGCTGATGAAGAGCTTATCGATCTTAGCATTGGTAGTCGTACCATCTGTCTTGATAAGAGTCAGCGCTTGGCCACGCTGAGCTACCCCGCGATGGATTCGGCCAATCGCATATTTGCCAAGGAAGGTATCGTACTGGAGGGCCGTCACGAGCATTTGGAAAGGCCCATCTGCCACCTGCGGCGCTGGGATATGCGAGATGATCGCTTGGAAGATCGGTGCCAGGTTGGCTGGCTGGCTAGCATCACTTGGCAGTACCGCCCAGGCTTTGCCTTCGCGCGCTATGGCGTAGTACACCGGGTATTTGAGCTGCGCCTCGTCGGTGGCAAGCTCGAGGAAGAGATCGGCCAGCTCGTCCTCCACCTCGGCAATGCGCCGCGCAGGCTTGTCGATCTTGTTGATAATCACGACCGGTGTTAGACCAAGCTCAAGCGCTTTGCTCAGGACAAACTTTGTCTGTGGCATCGGGCCTTCCTGCGCATCGACCACGAGGAGTACACCATCAGCCATGTTAAGCGTGCGCTCCACCTCGCCACTAAAATCGGCATGGCCAGGTGTGTCGATGATGTTGATCTTGTAGTCAACTGCTGGCTCGGCATCAGCAGGCTGGTAGTAGACTGTTGTTTGCTTAGCAGTGATGGTAATGCCACGTTCACGCTCCTGCTCGCCACTATCCATGATGAGAGTCTGAGCCATTTCGGCTTGGTTGCTGCGGAATGTATTGCTCTGCTTCAGCAAACCATCAAGCAGCGTTGTTTTGCCGTGGTCGACGTGGGCAATAATTGCAATATTACGAATATACTGTGGATCTGTCATAACATAAAATAACGGCCCGAATTATATCAGACCTTCCTTACTGTTTATAGTATCATACTGGCGGCTGGTTTGCCTAGGGCAATGTACATAATCGCGGTGCATAGTGTAGAGCCTCGCCGCGTCATACCTCATCACTGTGCGACCACTGTTATTGTCAGACGATCGAGCAAATCATCCAACGTTTCTACCGTGGCAATTCGACGCCAGCCACGCGCCCCAACGACCATCCGTAGGTCGTCGATCATGTTAACGATGGAGGGCGCAGACTGTTCTCGATAATCAACCGTCTGCAAGCGCTCTAAGAAGCGCTGCCACCCACCCTGGGCTCGAATCATCCGGATCATAAGCTCATACAAGTTGTAGACCTGGGCCGAATGATCCTCGCGGCCAGTTACGAGCAAATATTGCCGCTCGGTATAGTGCCCAGCCGTGCACTCTCTATCATATCCGTGGTTATAATACCCATACGTTCGCTGCAGCAGCGCAGCAGTATTGGCCTGGATTGCATGCGTGAGCTCAATGAAGACGGCCGCTCGCGGGTCGCCTGGCTCGAGATCGATCGATATATCAATGGTATACTCCATGACGTCCGCTTCCCACTCCTCGCGCTGAGTAATGATGCCACGTGGCGCTGTCTCGCCCAAACACTGCAATACGTCGATATCCTGAGCATCATACCATGGCTCGGTATCAAGCTGGTGCAGCGCCTCGTGGAGAGCGAGCCGGTCATGATAGGTGAGCGGATAACCCTTCTCGGCAATGATCTGCCGCAGCGCACAGTCGATCATCGCATCATCATACTCCGCCACTGGCTGGCGCAGCTGGGCTACAAAGCGCTCGGCCTGCATGGTGTAGAGCGTCGCATCGATCCCCATCACCCCAGCGTCAGAATAGACGATTCCATAAGCCTGGTAGTCAATCGTCTGAAACAACCCTGCCTCAAACAGCTGCCGATGCAGCGTTTGCATCACTAAATGCTCGTAGAGGTGTGCCACGAGATGATCACCACACGGCTTGAAGAGATGAAATGACTCCATATCTGTATTATACCCTACTACTCCACATTTTGCTTGATTATGCTATACTAGCTATATGATGTTACAAAATGATACACAATGTTCGTCAAGTGATCGCCCCGCAGTACCCCCCCCACGGCCACTACGAGTGGCAGTTGTTGCCCCACCATGGCTCGCTCTACCTATTAAAGGCTATGGCGGCATCGAGCTCGTTGTCGAAAGCCTGGTGCGTGCACTGCAGCAGCGCGATGATGTTGAGGTAGAGCTTTTCGCCAATGGCGCACGGCGGATGCGCAACGGCACGCCAACTCACTCATACTACAAGCGCGAGCTCTTCGATACCATCGATGACCCCTACTACGACGCACCACTCCAAGCCCTCCAGACTCATCTCAATTTTGCCCTCCACGCCATCGAAGCCGATGGCCATTTTGATATTATTCACGACCACAACCCCTACATTGGGCCAGCCTTTTTCTCGCCAGTGAGCCGCATACCAGGATTGCCACCAGTGTTACATACCTTCCATGGGCCACCATTTTCTACACCGCAGACTATTGAGGCAGGGCAGATGGATAATCGCCCACAGCTCAAATATATGAATCCTGGCCGCCTCTACATGACGTGTATCTCAGAGGCAATGGCGCGCAAAGCCCCGCGCGAGATTCGCCCCCATTTGCTACCAGCCGTGCACAATGCCATTGATTGCAGTGCCTTCCCCTTCGTCTCGCGCAAGCAAAATTACTACATCACCCTCGCCCGCTTCACCCAAGATAAAGGCCAAGCTACCGCCGTGGCCTACGCTGCCCAGTACAAGAAGCGCCTCCGCATGGCGGGCACAGTCGCAGGGATCGGCAGCAACCGCAAATTGTTACTCGAGCTCTCCAACCCACTAACCAACTACCGACGCAACGAAGAATTCCGCTACTATAGCGACCACATCCTCCCGGCCGTCCTCAAGCATCGGCGCATCACCTATGCAGGCAACCTCAGTGGCAAGAAAAAACTCGACTTCGTGGCCAACGCTAAGGCATTGCTCTTCCCTATCGAGTGGGATGAGCCCTTTGGTATGGCAGTCATCGAGGCGCTGGCCTGCGGCACGCCCGTTGTGGCGATGAAGCGCGGTGCCATGCCCGAGATCATCACTCATGGCGTCAATGGCTTTCTTGCGAGCAACCAAGACGAGTTCTTTGCCTACGCCAACCGGGTAGACGAGATTGACCCAGCCGCGTGCCGGGCCAGCATTGAGCAAAAATTCTCTGCCAATATTATGGCGCAAAATTATGTCGAGCGATATCAGGAGGTGATTGCTAGAGCACGGCGGTGATAAATAAAAACCTGTGCTCTTCGTATACTAATAAGGCTTCACTCTGTTCTATTCTTGTGGTTGGATCTTATTTTTTATATATGGTGGAATTGTTCTACTATTCATAACTCCTTCAATGATACGCTGCAGATCTTCATCACTTAGCCGTTCACTCATAGGTTGCAGGTTACCGTTTGCAAAGTGCGTTGAATTAATACAACAGGTTGTGACTGAATTGCAATCTATTAACGTCTTTTTTGGAAAAAATGGGTATTTGCCAGCTTCAAATATAATAGTTGCCTGATCCGCTCTACGCTGAGGATTAGAATGATAATATCGAAGACGTTTTTGCACCTGCGATGTGCCATTAACAAGAATA
>CALISR010000013.1 GCA_938041435.1 uncultured Candidatus Saccharibacteria bacterium | reverse complement strand
TTAGTCACAAAGGAGTTACTATTATATTGGCATTTAGCTTTTTAGTATGTCCTGTTTCTATACGCTTATTTACTACTTTGTGTTTTCGTATTATCTATTCTCAATAGATAAATTCATAGGAGATATAGCCACCTCTATAATAACCTCTTTACCTCGTAATTTGCCATACCTCACCCTGTCTGCTATAATATACTACATTCATTAACTTTAGATCATTATGGAGTAGTATGGACTACGATTATTCTTCGAGTTATTATTCAACCCCCTCATACACGACGGCGGCTAGCAGCCCCCTTGACCCGCTAGTATGGGTGATGGTTATCATCATGCTCATCCTAAGCTTTGCTGTGATGGCCGTCGTGCTTGCCTCGATGTGGCGAATATTCACCAAAGCTGGCAAGCCAGGCTGGGCTGCCCTTATCCCTATCTACAATACCGTTGTGCTCATGCAGATCATCGGTCGGCCTGAGTGGTGGGTGTTGCTGTTGTTTGTACCTTTCGTCAACCTGTATGTCGCTGTTGTGTCGACGCTCGAGCTGGCGAAGTCCTTTGGCAAATCAACTGGCTTTGGCGTGCTGATGCTATTCTTCCCAGTTATTGCATACCCAATGCTCGGCTTTGGCTCTAGCCAGTATCTTGGGCCGGTTGCACCTCAGCCTGCGCCGTACTATCTACCACAGCAGCCACCGCAAGCCTAAAAATCTAGCATCTCAAACAAAAGAGCCAGCATAGTGCTGGTTCTTTTTGCGACCTCTGTTTATTGTACGAAATTTGCAGTGCAAGCAAATTATTGCTACACTAGGATTAGAAAGGAGGAAATACGCTATGCCAACAGGAAAACCAATTCAGTACGACTGGGGCTGGTGGGATCTACCCAAGGTGCCTTGGTGGTAAGATATGAAGTACCTTTTATGTGGCAAGGGCTTGTGGCCATTTTACCCTTGCTAATAAATGGCACTAGGCTACCGCTCGTTTAATACAACTTTGTAATAGCTCTATTATAGCTATAACAAAAAACCACATAACACAAGGAGACAAGGATGGGCAAGTATAATCATTGGTGTTGCGCTAATCCAGTACAATACTGGCACATGCGTCACGATGTTTCTTGCCTGGCTACGATTAGCTACACCGAGAGCGTGTAGTTTATTTTTTTGGCAAATCCTATAGCGTATAGATAAATTTTTGAGCGCGCGTCTATACGAGGCGTCTCCTCAGTAACAAAGCACCTCTTAGACGAGAGGTGCTTTGTCGTTGTGTCAGCAAAATGCTTCTTACGCGGCGTCCTCTGCCTCGGCTTGTTTGCGCGAGGTTTGGCGCGGCGTGGCGGTCTTTTCGAATGAGCCACCAGCTGCCTCAAGCGCAGCTACTACACTCTTCGACGCACCTTGCGTCTGGAGCACGAGCTTGGCAGTCAGTTCACCACGGGTGATTACCTTCACACTGTGAAATGGCGTCTCAATCAGCCCAGCTTCGTACAGCGCAAAGTTATCAACAGTGCCCGACAGGCTGTTGAGATGGTCGCTATACACCACCTGAGCAGGAGTACGCAGACTCTTGAAGCCACGTGCCTTTGGCACTGCTGTAGCAATACCATTCTGCCCACCTTGGAACATCGGGCGCAGCTTCTTACCGGTACGGGCGTTCTGCCCCTTGGTACCACGGCCAGCTGTCTTACCACCGCCAGCGGCAATGCCACGGCCAACGCGCTTGCGATCTTTATTGGCTGCGATGTGGAGTTCGTTGTATTTCATCTACTTGCCCTCCTTTGCGGGTTGCTTCTTGGCACCAACCCACTGCTCGCGTGGCACCATACTGCGCAGAGCTTCCACCGTAGCATAGGCGATGTTTACCTTGTTGGTGCTGCCCAGGCTCTTCGAGAGCAGGTTGCGGATGCCCGTCACACCAATGACGGCGCGCACTACACCACCGGCAATGATACCCGTACCAGGCGCAGCTGGCTTAATAAGCACACGTGCACCACTGAGCTTGACTTCCATCTCGTGTGGGATGGTCTCATTTACCACTGGAATGACGACAAGGTGTTTCTTGGCGACCGAGGTTGCCTTGGCAATGGCAGTCTGCACATCGGCACCCTTCGCCACACCAACACCAACCTTATTCTTGCGGTTGCCCACTACCACCAGCGCCTTAAAGCGGAAGCGGCGACCACCCTTAACGACGCGTGCCACGCGGTCGATATTGACAACAACTTCTTCAAATTCCTTTGGCGTGTCATCACGCTGGTTGCGCCGGTCATCGCGGCGACCACCCCGGCCCCGACCACGCTGGTTGCGCCGGTCATTTGGGCGAGGTGTAGTATTTGCAGGTCGATCTGCCATACTAAAACTCCAATCCTTCCTTGCGGGCAGCATCTGCGAGTGCGCTCAGGCGGCCAGCATACTGGCGACCATTGCGGTCGAAGACGACTGCACTTATCTTTGCTTTCTTGGCCTTCTTGGCGATATCTGTGCCTACCTTGGCGGCCTTCTCTGTCATGGTGCCAGTTGCTTTAGTACCAACAGTAGTGGCAGCAGCCAATGTTGTGTGGGCGTCATCATCGATGAGCTGTGCGCTCACGTGCAAGTTGCTAATCGTCACGCTCAAGCGTGGGCGCTGAGCCGTGCCGTGCACGCGAGCTCGAACGCGGCGCTTGCGCAGGTCACGATTCAGGAGTTTTTTTGCTAATGCGTGTGCCATTATTTCTTACCTGCCTTCCCTGCTTTGCGCAAAATTTGCTCACCAACATACATAATGCCCTTGCCCTTGTATGGCTCTGGCTTCTTGAGAGCGCGGATCTCGGCGGCAGCTTGGCCAACCTTTTGTTTGTCGATACCCGTCACGACGATCACCATTCGCTCGTTCGTTACATTAACCCCCTCTGGGGCTTTGTAGTGGACTTCGTGGCTAAAGCCCAGGCTCATCGTCAGCTCGTTATTGCTCGACGAAACCCGAAAGCCCACACCTTTGACCTCGAGGCGCTTCTCGTACCCCTGGGTCACGCCAATCACCATGTTGTTGATGAGGGCGCGCATCAGCCCATGCTGGGCCCGAGCAGCCTTGGACTCATCCTTGGGATGAACCGTCACCTGCCCGTCCTCGACCTTCACCTCGACCGCTGGCGTAATGAACTGCGAGAGCTCACCTTTGGGGCCCTTGACGACCACATCACCAGAGTCAACCGTGATTGTCACACCCGATGGAATCGCCACCGGCAGTTTTCCGATTCGACTCAGACTCATTGCTTACCTTTCGATTAGTAGCCAGCAAAATGTTTGTCTCGTGCTGCCGGCCATTCTCCATAGGCGAACAACCAGAACGCAAAACTCCCGTTTCACTCGCAAAGTTAATATCTTGCTAATTGTACCACAGATGATGGGGAGAGTGCAAGGATGGAAGTGCCTCAATCTCAAAACCCTCACCAGCTCTTATGCCCCGATAGATAAACTATAATGATTGGTGTCTATATCAATATCTTGCGTTGGGCTGAAATCAATCATCACGATCAATTTCACATGCCATCAGACGCAGTATGGAAAGGTGGAGTTAGCGCTGAGGTAGAGGTTGAGCTTTTGTTGGAAGACACCTGTAGAAGCATTTAAAGACATAGTTAGCCAGCATAAACTGCTCATAGGTACTGCTGTAGGATTATTGCTGCGCGCTGCTCCGGCGGCGGACATGCACTACCACTGCCACCGCAATAATCGCACTAATTATCATCAACCCCACCAGCCCGGCGAGTGCCCACAGCGGACTCCCTGGCTGCCACTGGCAATCGAGCCAGCCGATTATTTTATCGCTACAGGCAAAGGAAGTCAGCATAGTACTCCCCCGTCGCGAGAATATGTCATCTGCGTTGTCATAAGCAACCTCCTTGCTGCATATTGGTTCTCTTCTTTATAGAATACACCTACCCCCGGGCAGCATCAAACTGCTCAGGCGTCAAGAGGAGCTGACCCGTCGATTGCTGGTAGAGCGGGATATAGCGGCCACTCTGAGGAATGATATGCCGCACGTGCTTGATTGCATCGGCAACTTCTTCCTCCGTCCAGTCTGTGCTCCGATCGCGAATCACAATACTCTTGGCCCCTGTTGTCGCCATACTCACAAAGCTCTGATACTGCTGAGTATGCTCGCGTGATAGATACACCTGGCCAGGCTCTGGCCGGGCCACAATGAGATTGACGAGGCCGTAGGGATCATTGCGGGGTAGTGGTATATCATTCCCAGGCTGCACCGTGTGACGAGCGGCAAAGAAGCTCACCGTCAGCGGAAAAACCGGGTCGAGCCCCTGCCGGTGAGTGACCTCGCTGCAGCGCAGGCCAAGCACCAGCGCCTCGGCCACATGGGCTGGCTGCATGGCGTGGATCATATCGCCCTGCTCGATCAGTGGCCGGCCAGTCTCGCACTGCTGGCGGTTGCACCGATCAGCCTGCTGCCACTGCTCAGGCGAGCTCGACTGCGCCATTGTCTCGAAGAGGCGCTGCCGCACTACATCATGCTGAGCCTGAGGCAAGAGCTCGGGCAGCAAAGCAGCACCACGCGCCATCACTGCCCCAACCTTGTCTAGCGCGCAGTAGCTCGCTAGCTCCTCATAGCTCATCTAGGCAATTGGCATATGTGCTATTGGGTCAATCGTATCATCATAGTGCATTCGACTTCGCAGCGGCAGTGCAGTCGGCAATGTCGCAAGCGGCGTCGGCCACCGGAGGTCGGCGCGTTGCAAATCCTGCGTACTCAGCAGCTCTGCAGCCCGCTCGCTTGCACGATACCACAAAGCATCGATTAATTGGTCTTCATCTGGCGTTACTTCGCAGGGTGATGGAGGTGATACTTCGTATGATGGCATGATATTCTTGGGATACTCCGCTGGTTTTTGCGTTCGTTTTTTCGTTTGTATGCATTATTATGCAGTGCTTTTGATAAAAAAGCAAGCCCTTACCCACTCCAACCCCTCAACCGCAACACTCCCCATGCAAAAAGAGGCATCTTGGTTCGTCCTTTGTTAAAATTGGATCTACGAAAACAACCTAATTTTAGCAGAAAGGTATTCCAAAATGCCTCAAAGAAAGTATACACAACTTTCAAGCGAAGAGCGAATTGTTATTGAAACCTTGCTTAGAAGCTCAGCCGGGGTGCGCGAGATAGCTCGCATGCTAAACCGCAGTCCCTCAACCATCTCCCGGGAGCTCAGGCGAAACCAGAATTTTGCCAAAAAGACTAGAGTTAATAAACCTAAGGAGCTAAGGCTAGACTCGAGACGCTTTCGTGGTACCGCCAAAGTGCCAGTGATTCGCGAGAAGAAGGCTCGGTATAGGAAACGCCTGTGCCAATTCGAGAGAATAAACTACTTGGCTAAATCCGCCCAGCAGAAGACGCTGGCTAGATGCAAGAAGCAGTCTCTGCTGCTCGAGCTTTCTAGATACCAGCAAACCAGAGAGTTCGTTAAATCGCGCCTCAGGCTGCGCTGGTCTCCCGAGCAGATTGCCGGCAGGCTGCAGATAGAGATTAACAAAAGAGACAAATCTGCTAGCTTGCTTTATGTCTCGCCTAAAGCAATCTACAAATACGCCAAGAAATACAACCTCCATAAACACCTGCGGCGGCGCGGCAAGAAATACAGATGCAGCCGTATACCTGCCGGCAAACGCAATATTGCAACTAGACCCGGCGTAGTGGACGAACTCGGGCGCTTAGGCGACCTAGAGGGCGATACCATCTTCGGCAAGGATAGCCGAGACAGATTGCTCACTCACGTGGAGCGAAAGACGGGGTTAGTCTCAATTAGCCTAGTGCGCGGCTATGATGTACATAAGATACAAAAAACAGACCATACTCGACCTAGAAAGGCTCAGCAGGCACACCGGAGCCTTACCAAAGACCATAACCTACGACAACGGCGTAGAATTTGCCGGTTGGAGACAAACCGAACAGGAACTCAATACAAAGATTTACTTCGCCAATCCCTACCATTCCTGGGAACGAGGCAGAAACGAAAACACCAACGGACTCATCCGCGACTTCTTCTCCAAAGGCACAGACTTCAAAAAACTAACTAACCGGGATATATTAAAAGTAGAATCCATGCTTAACAACCGACCAAGAAAACGATTCCAGTGGCTAACGCCACTGGAATACGCCGCGTCTTTGGGTATTGCGGTTGAGGAGTGAGGTTAGAAGGTAGTTTGCTTATTTTCTTAACTCATGCTATTATAGGACCTATGGTAGATAGACATGATGAAGCTAATGCAACTTCTGTTGCAGATTCGAGGACGACCGACCTCGGAGATAAAGTCGATAATCAAATTGCACTCCTTGATCATATCGCCACCGAGATCAAGAAGACCACCGAGATGGTGGAATGGGGAAAGGAGGGGTGGCGAATTAGACTTGGAGAGATCGGAATTCTTGCCAATAGCTTATCATCAGTAGATCCCTCTGTTATTGACGGCGTCGAGACTAGGCGTCCTGGCATACTTCGCGAACTCGGAGACAGTCTTTGGAACCTCGACCAGAAAATGCATCTTCTTGATGAAGACGTCAAACGGGCTGAGAGAATTATGACACCAACACAGCGCGAGCAAGAGTTGCTGGACAGCATAAAGCCGCTAATCATAGACCAGATGTATGCAATGGATCCAGAGTCGCTGCAAACATATCAGCAGAAAGATAGCGAAGGTGAAATCACCAAGGAAGTTGCGCTGTTTCAATTGGGAAAATTTTCAAAAACGATGTATATCGGCAACATAAAATGCGAGTGTGCCGCCTATTTGGGTAATGACGGCAGGTTCTATATCGAGGGTCCGCGCCGTAGAGCATCTTCGGGCGATATAGTTATTGACGTCCATCCTTACAGCATTGAGGACGCTATGAATTATGGGGTCTCATTCGGTGGAGTCAAAGTCTCTCAACTAGTTGAAGCCGTGGTAATGTGTACGATATAGTTTCTCCATGAAGTTTTCATAGATGAGTGCAGTCAAGAGCTGCACGACCCTGCTACGTATATTGCCGATTTGCCAAATATGATAAATCTGGACGAGGCTACGAACGAAGATATACGGGCGTTGTATCAGACTTTTCGCGACAATTACGGCACCGAGCGGTTAGCGCTAAAACCTGTGAAAGGCTTCATGAAAGAAGTCCGGCGTGAGCGTTCAGCGTCGAATCGAGCTTTTCGGTCGCAATCTCATTAGGATGAAAATAGGCGAATTCTTCAGCCTCTTCGGTGGCTTGCGGATTTGTGAGGAGTTTTACTTCGTAGGCGAGAATCAGTACCGGGTCGTCGAATTTATCGTGCCAAGTCGGGATGATTAGCGGTTTGCCCGCGAGGATTTCGATTTCTGCGTCTAGTTCTTCGCGAAACTCGCGCCGTAAAGCCTCGTGCAGACCTTCGCCGTGTTCCAGTCCGCCACCCGGCAAATCCCAAGTCTCGCCCCGCTCGCGCACGAATAAAAGTCGCCCCGCTCTATCGCAAACCAGACCCTTGACCGTCACTCGATAGGCAGCTTTGAAATCTTTCAGCTTCATCTCATGCCCTCGCCTACAAAACTCCCCGCCGTAACTACCCGAAACAAACCGCAGCCAAATCCGCTAT
>CALISR010000012.1 GCA_938041435.1 uncultured Candidatus Saccharibacteria bacterium | reverse complement strand
GTACTATAAAAACATGATACTTATCACTAAGAAATGGCTCATCACCCTTCATTCTAAATAAAAAGCCTTGTCGTAGTGATCTATAGAATGAATTTACCTGAATATCGGAGGGAATTTGAATCATTTATAGACCAAGAATGGTATATATCTTGTTATTATCAATATAGCGTTCGTGAGCTGCTGCAAGCTGACTAGCGTCTTGCACAAAGAACTCATCATTTTGTGGATTATCAAAGAACCTTTCGGGGTCAATCTCTTTTCGGCCCCGTCCACCGCTAGATATAAAGAAATCTTCATACTGTGACCACTCAGGATAGCGATGGCTAATGTTGTTAGCCATATCAAAAGCATCTTTCTTACCAAAGGTATCCCATGCCCATTGAAGTGCCTCTTTGTCTGTCTCTGATAGATGATCGTCTGCTATTTTTGCAGCTGTTGCCATCGTATCCTTCTCATCAGCAGAGAGATAATATCCAATATACTCTATATCATCTTTATCGAATGCAAAATCATTTTTAACCTGGGCTACATCAAGCGCAAGAGAAGCCACCGGGCCAAACCTCATAGCAACGTAGTTTCCTTCAGAAACCAATCGCCCATAATGACGAACATGGTAGCGGTCAGCTGCCCAAAGAAGCTTGATAAGCTTCGTTCGATTCATTTTGCCATTATCATCAAAGGACAGTAGATATCGCAATATCTGTGTCGTCTTTGTAATTTCGCTACCCCTAGATAATACCATATCTTTATATTGTCATAGTTTAGTAGTATTTGCAATAGCAAAAAACGAGCCGACTTATGGCCATCCTAGCAGACACCGACCGTTACCAATGGGTGGTATCTGGTGTCTCCAGCCAAACCACAGTTTTTCTTCCACAACATACTACCTCATTGCTTTTGACCCATATCTTTATAGTGGCAGTATATAGCCGCCAGTATAAGTGCCATTACTGCAAAGAATATGACGATATGAACTGCAACGTCTGGTGTCTTACCAGAAATACCATCACCAAATGCAGTATTGATGGAATTATAGATCAACAGTAGCGCTGCAAGTAAGCACACATTGTAGGCAATTTTATATCTGTATTCCATGAGCGTTGTTGCTTTCGTTGCATGTCGCATATTTAATATGTATACCCTTATTGTACATTATTAATAGAACTAATTTTAAAGGGTGTTTGCTACTAACTGGTAGACAATACACAGTAAGCTATCTAGCCATGTCAATTCAGGCTATTCACTTAGTTGCATTTTTGCAATAAAAAAGCACCTGGTAGAGATACATTTGCGCAGTTTATCGCCGGTTTTGAATGCGACACAAATAAGCGTCCCGACATTGTTTGGCTGCCCGCTTTGTGTTTAAATATAAGTATGACGAATGAAGAACTCTCACAGCAAATTGCAGCACTCACAGCAACCGTAACCGAGAAATTCAACGAGATCGACACGCGGCTTGAAGGAATCGATGGGCGGCTCGACAAGCTGCAGGCAGGGCAGGATGACCTGCGCACTAAGTACGACGATCTGGTTACCAAATACGACGATCTGAAGGCTGGCCAGGATGATCTGGTCACGAAATATGATGAATTGAAGGCAGGGCAGGACGACCTGCGCACCAAATACGGCGAGATGAACGAGAAGCAAGGCCACATCGTCAATGCACAGAAGACCATCGCCAAGATGCAGGCTGACCTGCAGCACACTGTGGAGGAGCAGGGCGCCAAGCTAGAGGAGGACTTCACCGACATGAAGGCAACGCAGGCGAGCATCCAGCACGACATTGCACGCATCAACCGCAAGATGATCATCGACGCCGGCGTGCGCGACACGATGCACGAGAGCGTCTTCACCACGCAAGACAGCCACT
>CALISR010000011.1 GCA_938041435.1 uncultured Candidatus Saccharibacteria bacterium | reverse complement strand
GAAAAAACAGGGTAAACCAGGCGAATTTCGAAATTCGCCTGGTTTGAAGGAAGAAGATGGCAATGTTTTGGTAGATATATAGTGAATTAAGAGAAGCAGCAGAGCAGGTGATCTGGCAAGAGAAGCGTTCGCCTGCAGGTTGACGAAGGGGAAGCGGGAGAGGAAGTGTGAGGCGACTGATAGCTTGTGTGATTTGGGCGAAGCTGGCTTGACTTTTCTTGCTGGAGGTTCTATTGTGTAACAAACGAATAACAACAGCCCTACAAGCGGAGAAAAACCAGATGTACCCCCAGACAACAAACAAATTACCTGATAATTATTACGAGCTTGACCCAATCACACAAAGGGAGATTCGTGAGCGGCTTGGTGTCACTCAAGCGGCAGATTCTGCGCAGTTTGAGAATAATAAAGCCGCGGCAGAGAGTCTCTACGCTGGTCTTGGTGGCAACAGTGCGCCCAGCAGTACCTTCGACACAACAGATACTGCTACGCGAGAGAATAGCAATCCCGACCCACGGATGAATGACCTCGCAAGGCAGGTTGATGCGCTCTACGCACCGCATAACAAAGATGAAGCAATCGTTGCTGGTGTGTATGATGACTTAAACAACAAGACTGATCCTGAAGTGGCTGATGATATTGAGCGCGATACACCCCTACCAGAGCAGGAGCCACAAACGGATGAAGAGGAAGACAACAAAGGCACGCACTTCTTCTCAAACAACCCTGCCATCAACACTGTGAGTGTGACGAAAAAACTTGATGGTGACACAGCAGAAACATTGCGCCAAGCCAACGGTGGCTCGACGCTTGGTGCTCGAGAAGAAGTGGGTAATCTTGTCAAGACGATCAACGATCAGCCAACAAGGCATCAGTTTGAAAAACAAAAAACAGCTACAACTGCAGCAGTTGAGAACGTTGGCTTTGACGTTGATGACAAGACAGAAGCACGTGTTAATAAACTGACGACTGTTGCAGCGATTGATGCAGCGGTGGAAGAGCAAAAAACAGGCACCGACACAATGAACGAGCAACACGCGCGTGATCATGGCAAATTACTGAACCACCGCGAGTCGTACGAGCTAGTGTGTGCTGCACTGGGCGAAGAGCTGCTCGATAGTGTGAAGAATGGTGAGATGACCTTTGATGACATAAAGCAGGCTGATCCATTGATTGCGCAGCGGGTAAGTGACTATAACGATGGTATTTTTACTGCCCATGACGCAGCAGCCAGTGATGCCACAATTGATGATCTTGCGATGATTGGGGAGTTGATTAACCGCTCACCAGCCATGCAGGAGCTCATCCGCAACAAGGACGAAGCAAAGCAGCAAACCGAGGAACAGCCCGCCACGCACAATGCTCAACCTCATACGCCGAACAAGGATGACAAGAATAAGGGCGACATGCTCGCGCAAAACCACTCAAATGTATTTGTTGAGACATCATCTCATCGTTCCTTTGCCAAGAAGCCCGCACATACACCAAATACGCCACTCCAAAAGAATACGAAGACGACCAGCACACTCCTTGGTAGTGGACAGCGTGTTAGCTGGTACTAGCTTGTAGCGCGGTGCTGAGTATCCGAGGAAGCCGTGGGGATAGGCTATTGCTGGTTGTATGGCTCTTGAGCAAACCAAGCACCCGAGGTGTGAATGATGGGTTGTATTTTTGCGGTAGAGTAGCTTAGCAAGTGTTTTATAGCTTAGATTACTGTCAGAAGTGTTGAGTTTTTCTGGGGTTTGTGGTACTGTATTTCCATGTATAAAGGCGAGCGGCCAAAAGTTTTTCCGATTATTGTCACTATCTTGGTGATTTCGTTGGTGGTGGCAGCAGTTGCGTCGGTCATCCGTATGGTGGCGACTCGCCAGGAGACGAACAACACCAACACGCAGCAATCAGCCGAGAGCTTCTACGACCAAGTGGTGGCGCACAACGCGACCAACAGTGTCCGCTGGACGGTGCGTGGGCCGATTGTGGCAGACGAGACCTTCCGCTCGTACCAGATTGAGATTTCGCCCAATAAGCGGACGTATACAGTGTACCAAGGCTACTTAGACAAGCAGCTCGACCGCAAGGAGTTTGAGAACAACCAGCAGGCCTACGAGCAGCTCGTGTATGCCCTCAGCAAGGCGCAAATCCAAGATACGCGCAGTGTGGACGACGACGACGTGCGTGGGGTGTGTGCCACTGCTGGGCGGCTCTACACCTTCGAGACGATGGAGAGCGGCGTGACGAAGACGCGCATCTGGACATCGAGTTGCCAAGGCTCGCCTGGCTCGATGAAGGCCGATGTACCCAAGATCCATGCACTCTTTGCCAACCAGATCCCTGGCTTTGCACCGATGTTTGATAAGGCGCAATAAAGATTAAAGACGCTGCGTGGCTCGCTCCCGAAGCTTACATAACCTCTGTGGTTCTGCGCACCCTCTTATGAAATACCGTGACAGTTAGTTCTCTCCAGAGCACGGTTCTCTTGCGTAAGATCCAAAAAATTCCACACACTCCACCCAATGAAGAAGCGGGGGAGGAGCTTATACGCGGATAAATATGGCTTTGAGGTATCGATTGTGCGATGACTCTGCGCGGATTGTCTGATGCTCATGCTAGCCACACCCCACTGCCAATGGTATAATCGAGCGTATGATTCGTGCAGTAATTTTTGATTGTTTTGGTGTGCTCTATGGTGGGAGCATTGAGGTGCTGATGGCGAGTAGCCCACCGGATCGCCGGGCCGAGCTAGAGGATATTAACAAGCAGTCGGACTATGGCTATATCTCGCGGCAGGAATTTATTACAGAGGTGGCACGGCTCTCGGAGCAGACGCCAGCCCAGATAGCGGCGTTGCTTGAGCAGGTGCATGTGCGCAATAGCGAGCTGATCGCCATGATCCACACGCTGCGCCAGCACCACCCAGCCATCAAGGTGGGGCTGCTGAGTAATGTGGGGAGCGATACGATCGAGCGGCTGTTTGCTCCCAGTGAGCTGCGCGAGCTCTTCGATGCGGTGGTGCTCTCATATGCTGAGCACGTTGCCAAGCCAAGCCGCGAAGCCTTCGAGCTAGCGGCAGATCGGCTTGGTGTGCCGCCTGGCCAGTGTGTGATGATTGATGACCGGCTGGATAACTGCTCTGGGGCTGAAGCCGCTGGCATGCGCGCCATCCTCCACACAGCCAATCGCCGCACAATGGCCGAGCTTGAGGAGCTGGTGGGGGAGTGATAATCCATGCCTGAGCTCCCCGAAGTTGAGACGATTCGTACAAGCTTAGCTCGCTTGGTGGTGGGGAGGCAGGTTGTGGCAAGCACGGTGTACGACTCACCCAAGAGCTTTCCTAACGACCCCACAGCGGTGGCGCACTTCCTCCATGGTGCAACCATCACGGCGGTAGAGCGCCGCGCTAAGGTGCTGCTGATTCGCCTGAACACCAACTACACGCTGGTGGTGCACCTCAAGATGACGGGCCAGCTGCTCTTTGTTGGTGAGGAGCGCTGGGGCGGCGGCCACCCAAACGATAGCTTTCTTCACGAATTGCCCGACCGCTTAACGCGGGTAGCGCTGACCTTTGCGGATGGCGCGCATTTATACTTTAATGATCTGCGCAAATTTGGCTGGATGAAGCTCTATCCTACACCAGAGGTGGCGCAGCTGTCTTTTATGCAAAAAGTTGGGCCCGAGCCACTCGACCCGCATACTACGGCGGCGCAGTTCATCACGCGTATCCGCCGGCGGAATGGCACGACCATGAAGGCGGCCATCCTCGACCAAACGACCATCGCTGGCGTGGGCAATATCTATGCCGATGAATCGCTATGGATGACGCAGCTCCACCCCGCCACGCGGGTGCGTATGGTGGATGATGAGCAGCTTGCCGCGCTCTTTGTCCATATTCGGCAGGTGCTGCAGCTCAGTATTGATAAGGGTGGCAGCACCGACCGCAATTACGTCGACGCTGAGGGTAAGAAGGGGAGCTACCTGGCCTTTGCGCAGGTGTTTCGGCGTGAGGGGCAGCCCTGCCCGCGCCACCCCGACGTAGAGATTATGAAGATTCGCGTGGCAGGCCGCGGGACGCATATTTGCCCAGTGTGCCAGGTGAAAGTGGGGGAGTAGCCGATGCTTTATCTCATCGTGGGGAAGAATAGCTACGTAGCAGAGCAAGAATTGGCGAAGATTGTTCAGCATGCATCAGTACCAGCAGAGCACATCGATACTCAGCAGCTTGATGCCGCGGGTTTGGCTGAGTTGGTGCGCGGCGTGTCGCTCTTTGCGGCGCAGCGGCTCATTGTGTTGCGACGCCTGTCTGAGCGTCCAGACCTCTGGGAGCAGCTTGGCCAGTGGGCACAGGATATTCCTGACGAGACGACGCTTGTGCTGGTAGAGCCAGGGCTCGATAAGCGCACCAAAACGTATAAAGCACTGAGCAAAGCCGCGACTATTATCGCTGCTGACCCACTGACCGACCGGCAGCGCCCTGCCGCCGAGCGGTGGCTGCGCCAGCTAGCTAATAGACGCGGCGTGTCGCTAAGCCCAGCGCATGTGCGCAGCATGGTAGAGCGAGCTCTGGTGCCGGATGAAAAGGGGTATGGTGGGTCGATCGACCAGCTGCAGTTGGCACACGCCATCGACGCGTTGGCTCAGCTTGAAACTGTTACTGATGATGCAATTGCCACCGTGTTGCCACCAGCCCGTGAGTTCTCAGTCTTTGATGTTGTAACCCTCGCAGTAGAGCGCCGAGGTCCAGCTTTGCGAGCTGCCTTAGATGAGCTGCGCCTGAGTCATGATCCATACCAAACTGCAGCACTCATCTGGGCGCAGTGGGCTCAGCTAGCGGCGATTGCATGCTATGGCGAGGCAGGGGAGGCAGAGATTGCGCGCGAGCTCTCACTTCACCCCTACGTCGTCAAAAAAACCAAGCCGCTCACCAGGCAGGTCGCGCCAGCTGACATTCGCACCCTCACCCAGCGGGCTGCTCAGCTTGATGCCGACATGAAGACAACGGGCATACCACCGTGGGATGCAGTAGAGAGCTTCTTATTTGCAGTAGCGGGGCGGTAGTGTGGGATGGCCCAGGTAGATGCGTGAGCGTTGGACAGATAAAGCGTTTAGCGTATAAGAACGTGGTATAATATCACTATACAAACACCACTGCAATGCCAAGGAGGTGTATATGGCTACAGTACAGACAACAGTTACTACTCAGACGGTGCACACACAGCAGCATTCGCCAGGGCGGCAGTATGGTGTGCGCGCATGCCTGCTCATTGCGAGCCTCGCACTGGCTTGTCAGGCGTTTCTCAATATCTTTATTGGGTGGCGTGCACATACGGTTGTTACATCAAGTGGTGGCCGGCCAACCGGATTGGCACCTGATATGACGGTGCCGAATATCTTGTTTATCTTCGGTATTAATCTTGCTATCCAAGCCATCTACCTTGCCTATACAGCGCTTCGCTCCCGAGACATCCGAAGCAAAGGAAAGCAGGGGATTGCCATCGTCGCCATCTTTGCTTATCCTGTTGCCGACATAGTGAAGTATACATTCTTCCACCACATTCTCCACACTGGTGTGCCGTACAACACATTCCTTGATGGGCCTGTACCGTGGACGTCTGGGCTTGTGCTCACTATCGCTGGTTCACTCTACTTGTGGTATGTGCTGCTGCGGCCACAAAAGAGCGAACGCCAGTAGCCCGTGGTGGCCCGGCTCTTTACAAATCCTGCGCCATGCCTTATAATGAGCGCTTGATTGTAGTACTAACCCATAATAACAAGCGATAGAGGAAATTAATGCCCATCATCAAATCAGCTGTCAAACGCATGAAGCAAACGGCTACTCGCCGCCAGCGCAACATTGCTACCAAGCGCGCCATCAAGGCTAGCACCAAGGCCTTCGTTGCTGAGCCAAGCGCTGCCGCCCTGAGTCAGGCCCAGAGCGAGCTTGACAAAGCCGTCAAGAAGGGTTTGCTCAAGAAAAATACCGCAAGCCGCCGCAAGGCATCGCTCGCCAAAGCCGCCAAGGCTGCTGGCGTCAAACTTGCATAAGGCAAAATAGGCACGAGCATATACCAAAACACCTCGAGGGAGAGGTGTTTTTACATGTAGGCTAGGGTAACTGTTATGAAATAGTGTGAGATATAAGGATCACACATTTTGGGGATTCTTGCACAAAGAAAGGTGCTATACTTCGCATGGCTACCTCTGTTAATTGTGACTTGCCATTGACGAAACGAAATTACTTATGGTAGGATAGATGGAGTTTTGGGTAAGGCAAAAGTAGGAGTTATGGACGAGATAAAGGTGCGGCAACAAATCATCGACAAACTAGGTGAGAGTAATAATATTTTGGTGGCGGTCAACGCCCACCCTACGGTAGATGAGCTGAGTGCGGCACTGGGGTTGACGCTTTTGCTCAACAAGCTCGACAAGCACGCCACAGCCGTCTTTAGTGGGGATGTGCCAACGGCAGTGGGCTTTTTGGAGCCAGAGCGTACCTTTGAGAGCACGGTGGATAGTCTGCGAGATTTCATCATTGCCCTTGATAAGGAAAAGGCCGACCATTTGCGCTACAAGCTCGATGGCGACCTCGTTAAGATTTTCATCACGCCGTACCGCGCGACGATTAGCCAGAGTGATTTGGAATTTAGCCAAGGTGACTACAATGTGCAGTTCGTTGTGACGATCGGTGTGCGCAGCGAGGATGACCTTGACCCAGCTCTCAAAGGGCATGGCCGCATCCTGCGCGAGTCGCCAGTGGCAGCGCTACACATTGATGCGCCAGGTACGCTGGGCAATATCGTCTGGACGGATCCTCAAGCCAGCAGCTACAGTGAGCTCGCGGCAAGCCTCGCTCAGGGCTTTGATAGTACGGATGATGAGCAGCCGCTCTTGGACAAGCATATTGCCACGGCTTTTTTGACCGGTATTGTAGCGGCCACCGAGCGCTTTAGTAACGAAAAGACTACCTCGCGCGTTATGACCCTCGCCGCACAATTGATGAGTGCTGGCGGTGACCAGCAGCTGATTGCAGCCAAGCTCGCCGAGGCCAAGCAGCTCGCTGCAGGCCCAATGCCTGCTAAGCCTGCCAGCAAGAAGCCTGCTCAGGCAAATAACAAAGATAAGTCACTCGTCATCTCGCACAACGCTGAGGCTGGAAAAAAAAAGTTAAGCCAGACCGACGCCGACGAAGCTGAGCTAGCCCAGCAACTGGCCAAGAATAATCCACAGCCCGAGCCTGCGCCGGCCCCGCGCCGCTCGTCAGGGCGCAATAGCAGTGCCGAGCCATGGCGTCAACCCATTGAGACGCCGCTGAGTGAGCCAAGCCTAGGTGGCACGCTTAATGCTACTACCAAGCAAGCAGCCGATGACAAGCGCCGCGAGAGCGAGAATGGCCGCAATAAGACCATCCTCTCGCACAAGGGTGGGCGCTACCTCGACAGCGACGACACACCAGGTAGCCAAGCGCCGCTCAATGCCGCCACGGCAGCACTTGACCATGAGCCAACTGTCCCCAATGTGAATGACATGCCACGTGTGCCGATGGCTCACAACGACGATATCCTTCCGCCACCAACGGGCAAAGAAACCCTGGCCGACCTCGACGCCAAGCACCGTGCCGCGCCAGCTGATGATGCCGAAGGGCCGGCTCTGCCACCGCTGCCACCAATGCCAGATTTCTCTAGTTTGCCACCATTGCCACCAGGTGTGCCACCGCTGCCTGGCCCCGATGCCGATAACCCTATGGCTCAGCTCGATGCTGCGCTCCAGTCTGAGGCTAAGGCTAAGAAAGACCAAGCCAACCCATCACAGTTCCACGTACCGGAGAAGTAGGGTTATCACTCTAGCAATATAAAAACACCCAGAGAACCAGCCCCTCGCGGCTGGTTTTTTGTTCCATCATGCTATACTAACCACATGACGCACCAAACATCCGATTCATCATATAACCGCATTCTCCATATCGACAAGACAGCTGGTATGACGAGCTTTGGGGTGGTGGCGCGGGTGCGGCGGGTGCTGAGCCAGCAGGCTGGCAAGAAGGTGAAGGTGGGGCACTGTGGTACACTCGACCCCTTTGCAACGGGCCTTTTGCTATTGGTGACGGGCACGGAGTGCCGCAATGCCATGCGCTACACTAAGCTCGACAAGACATACGAAGCGACGATTATCCTGGGTCAAACCAGCACCACGGGTGACCCAGAAGGGGAGATTACGCCCTATCTGCCGGAAGATACTAAGGATCCTATCACACCGCCATCACGTCAGCAGATTGATACGGTGCTGCAGCATTTCATTGGCGAGATTCGCCAGCGGCCACCAATCTTTAGTGCTATCAAGATTAATGGCCAGCGAGCTTATAAGCTCGCGCGTGATGGCAAGGAAGTAGAGCTGCCAGAGCGCACCATTACGATCCACTCGCTGGAGGTGCTGGAGTATCAGTATCCGCGGCTCGTCATTCGCACGCGGGTGAGTAGTGGTACATACATTCGCAGCTTAGCGGTAGATATTGGCAAGCAGCTTGGGACGGGGGCATACTGCGCGGCGCTGCGGCGCACAGCAATTGCCGATTGGTCAGTAGCAGAGGCGCAGCGGCTGCAAGATTTTGGGATTGTCGATTAGCCATACACAATAAATAAAGAAGCGAGGAGCAACCGATGAACATCACGCTACACACTGGCACAACCACCGTAACTATCACGACAGATGGTGCGTATATCACCAACCTGGCCGATGAGCGTGGGGATGTATTCTACCCACTGCAGCAGCTCACCGCTCCTGATGGCGAGCGTAAAACGCGCGGTGGCTGCCATGTTTGCCTACCCAACTTTGGCCCGGGCGGAGCGAGTGGCCTGGCGCAGCATGGCTTTGGCCGCACCAGCCAGTGGCAGGTGGTGGAGCACACCAGCGACCGAGTGGAGCTCGTGCTGCAGGGGAGTGATGCTTATGCTGGGCTGGAGTCTCGCTTGGTGTATACAGTGGCGGAGCATCAGCTTGCAATGCAGCTCACGCTGGTGAATGTTGGCGAGGATGAACTGCTCGTGGCACCAGCCTTCCACCCATATTTTGCGTATGATGGTGTGCCAGTACTGGATGGTCAGCCATTAGCCGACCTTACGCCGCTCGCGGAAACGATCTTTGTTAATGGATCCACACGCCAGCTCGTGACGGGCCTGCGCACCATCACGCTGCAGAGTGAAGAATTACCTCGCTGGGCGGTCTGGACGGATAGGCTGGGCCCATACCTCTGTGTTGAGCCAACGCACAGCGGCAACTCCTTCGCCGACAGCCCAGCTCATGCCGAAGCGCTAGTGCCGGGGCAGACGGTGCGGTATGGCGTGCGGGTGGGGTGGTGAGTCTGCTGAGAGAAGTAGTAGAGCTCTGAGATTTTAGTAGTCTCAAGTTGACACTACTGCCCAATAATGGTTATAGTGGAATTATGAACCATAACATACCACCATCATCCGAGCATCATACCAATGGGGAGTTCCAGGCTTCGCCAGAGAGTCTTAATAGGCTACTAGCAGAGGGGTGGTATACGCTTTATCTCTATGGTGAGCCATATGAAGAGCCACCAGTAGCCCCATCATATGGTGATACGTGGCACCAAGGATATCGTGTGGAGCTGCCAGATGATGTCGTCCGGAAGATATTTATTGATCAAGGTAGTGATGAGATGATTGCCGTACCAGATGACTACGAGCAGAGCGATAAGGGGCGACGCCTCCAATATCCGCAGCAAATTGCCTTCCGCTCCTCGTGTATGCGTAATAATCAGCCGACTGGCGATGAGCTCTTTCTTGATATAAAAACCCAACTTCCTATCAAAGGCTCTAATGACGCACTCACTATTGTTCGCACATATGTTATCCGTAAGGGCGACGGAGAGAGAGGCGCAACTGGCACACAAGAAGTAGAGTATTCGATTGGTCACAAGCGCATTAGCCCGACTAATCTCCAGCCACACACAGAAGGAACTTTGACGGTAGAGGATGTACAGAAATTACTTGATGACCGTCGAGCACTCGACACCCCAATAACAGACGACGATGTCCGCCGCCTTGAGGATGTGCTTAAAGAGGTACCAGAGATTGCTGAAGATAACGGTCCACGTGATAGAGTGCGCTACCCCTACGAGAATACTCCAAGCTTTATGGATATGGAGCGCTATGCAACGCAGCTCGAGCAGTGTTTGCTGAGGCCTGAGACTCAGCACCTCCAAGCACTCATCGACAAAGGCGAGCCGCTCATCGATCTACCTGTTGCACATGCAGATGCTGCGCCTGATCTCGTGTGGCCAACAGCAAAGAATACCCAAGGGGTTGACTACCAGTCGCCATTCCCCGACGCAGAGACCTTCTTTGCTGCACTCGATATTAGCGAATTTATCGATAGTGACATTGGCAATATGCGCCTCTTACTCACCGAGCCATTCTATGACCCAGAGAGCGATACTGATTATTATACGGTTGCCCATCGGGGCAAGCCAGCACGCCGCCGCGCGCATTGTGTCGCGCCCGAGCTGGTGGAGACGCTTCGGCAATTTTATACCGCACTTGATGCTCGGTACCCCGCACGGACGGGCAACAAGGTGGGCAAGCGGCGCGAGCTCATCGCGATGGGCCAGAACCACCGCGCCATTGCACAGGCAACCTTCCAGTATTACAACCTGATGCGGCTGCTGGTGACCAAAGATGACATTAAGCAGCAAGCAGCACTGCTTGGCCAGGAGAATAATAGCACCATCATCACCCAGGCTCATCGGGCACTCCTTCAGTAGCAAGTATCTGTTAGTAAGGGAATAGATGCGAGAGCTGATGGAGCTTCAAACTAAGTTCTCTTACATTGACACCGCGCCGCCCTCCTGCTACAATACACCAGTATGATTACTAAGGATAACAAAGCGAAAGCGATTGCTTTGACTCAGGTCAGCAAGAATGACGTCGGTAGCCCACAGGCGCAGGTGTCTATCTTGACGGCTCGTATCAAAGAGGTGACCGAACACCTTAAGTCCAACAAGCACGACAATATGGCTCGTCGTGGCCTCAAGCAAATGGTCGGCCGGCGTAAGCGGCTGCTCCGCTACCTTGAGCGGACGAACTTTGATGCCTACAAAGCAACGCTCGAAACCCTCGGCCTGCGCAAATAAGCGCTCGCTACGAGATAGAGGCCTCCCCACTTATTGGGGAGGTTTTTAAGATTCATGGTGCCACGATTGACAAATATCGGCCTAAAATGTATCGTAATATACTATACCACACCATAAATAAAGAAGGAGTTGTAGTATGTACGAAGCAGGGCATGGGGCAAGCAGCCATAGCATTTCTACTCTCGAAGCTATGCTGGGTCGGACTGAGTATGAGAAGGCAGTAGCCGACTTTGACTCATTTGTTAGCCAACAGCTTGAGGGTGCACCGTTGCTACGTGAAGACCCAGACCTACAACGATACGTGACGTATAGCGACTTAACGCTTGACGATGTGGCAGACATAGCTGACGCTACAGATTCGCCACGGATGCGTGAGCTGCTCAAGGCGGCGGATGCAGTGCAGGCGCAATATCGCGAGCAGCACGAGGGTACACTCCAGCCCCTCGAGACCTTTGATGGCTCGACACATGTGCTTGTAGAACTGTATGAGTATATGACAACACAGAATGGGCAGGTGCAACGAAAAGAAAAAGGTGCGACCATTCAATGTATTATGAATGGCATCAGTATTCGTGGCTATGGTGGTGAAAGATTTGTTCATCAGGTAGATCTTGGCGGGGCGCAGTATGTGATTGATACAAACAATTCAGCTGTGCGGTATACACAGCAGACACATACCAAGCCGAGCAGTGACCTTGGCGAGTATGCTCAGGCGGAGGACATAGACGTCGTCAAGAGACTTGTTGAGCGCTCGAAGAAGAATGCCGCACCAGATACACTACCTAAAGCTGTTCGCCGTGGAATAGGGCGCATAGTAACGGCAGTCTCTCGTCCGTAGGCTACTCGATGAGGGTCTTGTGTATCATTCTCCCACCAATGTTATACTAGAAAAAACACCACGAAAGGAGCACACCATGGCATTTGGCCCAATGATGACAGTCACGACAAAGCAGGGGCTCGAGCTGGAGCTTGCGCCGTTTGCGCGGGATGAGCTGAGGCCGTTTGTGGAGGGGTTTGCGCGCGGGACAGTCACGCAGTATTTTGCTGAGCATCGGGCGCAGACGCTCGAGACCGAGCAAGCGTGGTATGACAAAACAATCGCAGATAAAGAAAGTATCGTCTGGGGTATCTGGGCTAAGGATGGTGAAACGCGGCAGCTAATTGGCGGTACATCGCTGGTGAATATTACGAGAAAGCACGTCCACACTGCCACAAGTGGCATTATTATTGTGGATAAACATTACTGGGGCAAGGGTGTTGCTAGTGCGAGCCACCATGCTCGTACGTGGTACGCCTTTGAAAATCTAGGGCTACACTGCATCAAATCCGCTGTGGTGCAGGGTAACGTTGCGAGCCTACGCGCCCTCCAGCGGTGTGGCTATGCTCATATCTATACTCAGCGCAACGATGTCTTTATCAATGGCATGCTGCACCATACCGACCATCTTGAGTGTCTCAACCCTATTGACTGGGCCTGGAATCAGTGGTGGGGGAGCGACCAACCTTCGCCTGAGCATATAGCAGCTCGCCAGCGCAGCCTTGCCGCACTAGAGTGGGCGCGCGAGCGAGTGGTGTTGCTGTAGCAGTGCAGTGCTTTACAAAACTAGCCACTATACGCTATCATGCAACAATGAGCCAAGAAAAACAACCATCAGCTGAAACAACTTCGCCAGTGTCTTTCTCACACGAAAGAGCGAGAGAGCCGCTATGTACGGCTGATCGGCTTGAACAAGAACGTCGGCAGTTTGTTGTTGATAAAGCAGCGCGCGAGACAAAGCGGTTTGCACAAGATTTGGAAACGATGGCAGCAGGGAATAAGGCTGCGGAGTATCTAGTGGATGGTAGCCCAGTGGATATGATACCGGAGGAGGTAGTGCCGCTACTTGATGGCGCACTTGTTGCAGTGGATGAGCCAATAGATGAGACGCGGAATATTCTCGAGCAGCGAATCGTCACATTATGCCGAAGACGGAATGATGGGCTGACTAATGATGAATTTTGCCAGGCTATAGCAAATGCATACCAGCAGTCGCCAGCTATGCGGCGCGTGCAAGAGATGGCGCACCAGATTACAAGTGGTATTGAGCATCTGCATGCTGGTGATCCCATGATCTTCATCGGCACATTCGACTCAAGTATCTACATTGACCGCGTCTTGATGCGTAGAGTTCAACAAGATGGTAGTAATAGCACATTACAATGCTATGGGACGGCACTGCTTGCCCGCTACGAAGAGCAAAATGATACAGACGAGCATTTATATCTCCACACCGCATCAGCGCGAGCGTTGTTAGATGCCTGTGATGCTGGCAATGTGCGGCTTGCGGACACTGCTGAGTGGGAGCTCGTTACCGAGCGGGATAGCCGTTATGGCAATGCCTATGCCTGGATGTCGCGCGAGATTATCAAGATGGCAGCTGACCAAACAGGTCACCTTGTGGCGGATGACGAACATCGCGCAGAGCTTCAGCCAACTGGTGAGCCAGCAGCGGATATCTTGATTGCCTTACTGAATCAAATTGCCACTCGTGGCACCGACCGCACAAGCGATCTGCCTATGCCGACCGAAGCGGTGCGCCTCCGTGAGGGCGGCTGCAAAGATGTTGAGGCGTACTTTGCTCAGGCATATATGATGAGCGCTCAACCAGCGATAGGCGAGACGGCTATCGCTGACAAGCGTTTTATCAGCAAAACACATGGAGCGCATACGTTCCTTGCCGTCAATGCAGTGCGATACTGTGGTGTTGAATTTCCACCGGGTACAGTATGGGGGCGGTTTGGCGATGGGTATGCTCCACTCAGGCTGACGGGCTTTTGCTTTGACCGAGACACAGCTGCGACGGTCTTTGGTGCTGAATATATGGCCAATGTGCCTGAACCGAGCCAACGCGCTGTACACGACCACTTTCGCCGTATTGTGCAATCGTAATCCTAGATTCTTCACACCATACTCAATTTAGATGAAGTAATGGAGATAATAGACTGATGCCGCAGAGTTTGCAATTAACGCACAACAACAGGGAAGTCTACGCAAAAACATTGTGACATACACAACATAATACCCATTTGTGCACAAAGATGCTATCATAGAGAGTGACTATGCAGGATGTGACAGATGCAGCACGGGCGTCCACGGGTGTGGCGATGCGGTGGAGTATGCAGCAAGCACGGCGTGCAGTGCTGATGTTTGTGGCCGCTG
Organism: uncultured Candidatus Saccharibacteria bacterium; assembly: GCA_938041435.1. Classification (GTDB taxonomy): domain Bacteria; phylum Patescibacteriota; class Saccharimonadia; order Saccharimonadales; family Saccharimonadaceae; genus Saccharimonas. The sequence goes on along the minus strand of CALISR010000011.1, from coordinate 10,587 downwards.
TGGCAGTGCTAGGGCAGCTGCTTGTACCGCAAGTGAGTGCTATGGCGCCGCAGCAGTCCATCATGATGCCAGCCTATAGCTATCCTATGCAGGGTGGCAACAATCAGTATTGGAATGATATGGCTAATGTCTCGAGCAAGACGCCCTTTGTAGTGGTTAATCCCTCGAGTGGGCCAGGTACAACGGTTAGTAGTGATTATGTAAAGGCTCTGGCGCGACTCGATTCGCTTGGGGTCAAATACATTGGCTACGTCAAGCATGGCCGCCAGACGCGCAATATTGCTGAGGTGGCAGCAGAGATCGACCGCTGGTATGCGCTCTACCCCAATGTGAAGGGGATCTTCTTCGACGAAGCCGACAACCACAGTAGTGGCCAAAAGACCTGCTATCTGGCCAACCTCTACAACTACGTCAAGGTCAAGCACCCTGGCTCTATCGTTATCCATAATGCGGGTACACGCTTCCTTGGTGAGTCTGTCATGCCCTATGGTGATGTATTCTTGAATGCCGAGACCTCGGCGGCGCGCTACCTGAGCGACAGCTACTACGACCTAAACCACCCAACTGCCACCAACTTCGAAAAAAACCCAGCTAATGCCTACAAAATGTGGCACGTCATCCACGGTGTGGGCAGTAACGAGCAACAGGCCCAGGTGGTAGCCAAGGCCCGCGAGCGCAATGCTGGCTGGGTGTATACGACCTCCGATCGTGGCCCGACTACACCAGCCGAGGAGGCAGATCCAAATATCAACCCGTATAATGATTCATCTACCTTGTTGGGTGGCTTGGCTGGCTTGGGGAGTATCCAACGCGGTAATGTGCCAGTGGGTGCAGCGACGCCGCTCACGGCTGATTGCGCCGATACCTTTGGCCTGAAAGTAACAGCTCAGCCCGCGCCAGCACCTGCACCAGCGCCAAAGCCCGCTCCCAAGCCTGAGGAGAAGAAAAAAGACGACAAAGACAAGAAAAAGGACGAAAAGAAGGATAAGAAAAAGCCGCAGTCAAGCAAAAAGCACCAGCAGCCCACTGTGCGCAAGCAAGAGGCAGGGCCCAACTGGACGGTTATCATCCTTGTCGCTGTGGCAGTAGTTCTCGCTGCAGCGGGTGGCGGTGGTGCCTGGTGGTGGTTTGTTGGCCGCAAGCGCCGCCAAGCGAAGAACCGCAGCCGGTATGATAACACAATGATCTAAGCGACAAGTGTGCCGCATATGCCACCAATTCTCACATATCCTCTTCTCACTACTCATTGCTCGGATAGAGTAGTGGGGGAGAGGGGTGAAGGATAGAGGCGATGAGGCTGTGATATGTATAGTTGTGATGAGGGGTTGATTGACGAATCTGGAATAACTTGTTAAGATAAAGCTGTTTTGGAGAAACAACTCTCTCAACGCAGTGAGTATATGATCTATGACCAACCACAGAAGGTGGAGAATGGCGTCTCGTTTGCTGTCATAGGGGATCAAGGCGAAGAAATTACGGTTACGCCACGTGGTGTCGAATGGCTGAGCGCAACGTACGTACGATTTATAGGCAGTGCAGCGATCAAGGGTAGTAAAAAGATTCTCTCTATCAAGGGCTCGCAGACCACCTATGAAGGTGATAATGCGATGCGCCTGGTGATTGGCCGTGATAGCCAAGGTGAGGTATAAACTCCCAGGCTGCGAAGGCACGAAGCACTACCAGTATATCCCAAAATGCGGTATACTAAAGGGAGTATATTAACGCGGCAGTGATAGCGTTGAGGGCTTGCATGGAGATGATGGGTGCGAGCATTCACCCCTGTTACTTGCCGCAAGAAAGGAGCTCTGTATGAGTATTATTAACCCAAGCGGCAAAGATGTCTTTGCTGTGACGACCGAGCTGTGCGGTCGCCCTCTCACTCTGGAGGTCAACCGAGTTGGTTTTCGCTCGACGGCCAGTGTGCTAGTGCGGTACGGCGATACGGTGGTGCTGGGGACGGCCCAGGTGGGCAGCCGCCCGGTGACGCTGGATTACTTCCCCTTAAGCATCGACTACGAAGAGAAGTTCTATGCGTCGGGCAAGATTAGCGGCAGCCGTTTTATTAAGCGTGAGGGCCGCCCGAGCGACGAAGCAGTGCTGATTGGCCGCCTGATCGACCGGCCGATCCGCCCACTCTTTCCCAAAGGCTACCGCCAGGAAGTGCAGGTGGTGGCTACAGTGCTCAGCATGGACCCAAGCTTCCGCCCCGATATGGTGGCGATGGTTGCCGCGAGCAGCGCCCTGATGCTGACGGGCACGCCGTTTGATGGGCCAGTGGCGGGCCTGCGCGTTGGCCGGGTGAATGGTGAATTTAAAGCCTTCCTCAGCCCAGAAGAGCGCGAGCAGTCCGACCTTGATCTGGTGGTGGCCGGGATTGAGCGCGGCATTACCATGGTAGAAGCTGGCGCTAAGGAGGTGCCCGAGGACGTCATCGTCGATGCCATAGCCTGGGCGCACCAAGCCATGCAGCCGGTCATTGCGCTGCAGCGCGAGCTGGCCAACAAGGTAGCACCAGCGCCGCAGGAATACGAGCTGGTCTTGCCAAATGAAGACATCCAAGCCGTGGCTAACCAGTGGGTTGATGGCAAACTAGGCGAGAAGATTCGCCGCCCATACCCCGAGCGCAATGAGGTCGTGAACGAAATCCGCTGGGCCTTCCACGAGGCCATGGCCGAGCAGCTGGGCCTTGACGCCGAGGAATACGCCGCGGTGCGTGATGAGTACGACGAAGCCTTTACCCTGGCGCTGCACAACGATGTGCGCCGCGGCATTGTGGAGGAGCACACTCGCCCCGATGGCCGCGCCCTCACGGAAATCCGTCCGCTCTCGAGCGAAGTTGGTATTTTGCCCCGCACCCACGGGAGCAGCCTGTTTACCCGCGGGGTAACCCAGGGGATGAATATCGTGACGCTAGCACCGCTCAGCTACGCGCAGCTCGTTGATACTATGGAGGTGACAGAAGGCGAGCGCCGCTACATGCACCACTACAACGCCCCTGGCTACACGGTGGGTGAGGTCAAGCGCCTGGGTAGCCCGGGCCGGCGTGAGATTGGCCACGGGTATCTGGCAGAGCGCGCCCTGACGGCAGTGCTGCCGAGCGAAGAAGAGTTCCCCTATGCCATCCGTAGCGTGACAGAAATCATGAGCCAAAACGGCTCTACCAGCATGGCGGCCACCTGTAGTAGCTGCTTGGCCCTGATGGACGCTGGCGTGCCCATCAAAGCCCCGGTTAGCGGTATTGCCATGGGCCTGATGATGGATGGCGACACGCCCTACGTACTGAGCGACATTGCCGACGCCGAGGACTTTGCCGGCGACATGGACTTTAAGGTGACGGGCACCAGCAAGGGTATCACCGCCCTGCAGATGGATATGAAGGTGCATGGCCTGCCCGTGCAGGTGCTGCGCCAGGCGCTGGAGCAGAGCAAGGCCGGCCGCGCCCATATCCTGGAGCACATGCTGAGTGTGCTGCCTGGCCCGCGTAAAGAACTCAGCCCCTACGCGCCGCGCATCGAAAAGCTCAAAATTAACCCAGATAAAATTGGCGCCGTCATTGGCAAGGGTGGTGAAACTATCAACAAAATCACTAGCGAAACGGGTGCCGAGGTGGATATTAAAGAAGACGGCCTGATTACCATTGCCAGCCCCAATGGTGAGGCGATTGAGAAGGCGCTGGCCTGGATCAAAAGCCTGGTGGAAGAGCCCGAAGTTGGCCGCACCTACACCGGCACCGTAGTGACGATTAAGGACTTTGGCGCCTTTGTAAACATCCTGCCTGGCGTGGATGGGATGGTGCATATCTCGAAGCTTGCCAAGGGCCGCGTCGGCAAGGTGACAGACGTCGTGCAAGAAGGCCAAACCGTGCAAGTGAAGATCACTGGCATTGATGAGCGTGGCAAGATTAATCTGACGATGATCGGGCTGTAGCGGCTTGGAGCACGAGCCTCGCAACAAAAACACCCCAGCAAGGACGCGTGGGGTGTTTTTTGTTGGTAATACATCTGTGGCTCTATACTTTCTCCTGAAGTACTATATGGATGAGTATGAATATCCCTTTCAAATATTTATTTCTCTGTGCAGGGTTGATGAAAATCTATCGTGACAAAAACAAAGCCTCACATTGAAGTGATGGGGAGAGCGACCGACTGCAAAAAGAGGCAACCCCGCAAACGGCACAAAAGTGATGTTCTTGCTCAACTGAGGTAATTATATTGTATAATATATGTATAACCTAAAACCGAAGGAGCCAGCGATGCCGCGTCAGTCAGCCACATCCACTAGCCAATCTACCACCAAGCGCCGTGCCACTGCGGCCAAAACTACCAAGAAGCGGTCATCTACTAAGGCGTCTTCGTCTGCTACTCCGGCCAAGCAGCCAACTAAGCGAGCTTCTGCTGCGCAATCGCCAGCTAAAGCTCAGCCTATGTCAACTCCAAAATCGACACCATTGGCTAGTAGACTATCGCCTGCTCAGCCTGCTTCCACGCCGCGGCGTTGGAACAAGAAAGTGTGGTGGGGAGTTGGCGCAGCAGGAGTGGTGGTGCTTGGGTTAGTGATCGCTGGTGCTACGACGTTATGGCAAGCGCCCAGCCGTGCCGACTACCGCGCGGCCTATGAGCTGATGCAGAGTAGTGATACTGCCGATACTGAGAAGCCGTGGAATCTTGCTCAGACGGGCGACCCAGCACGTGCCCTACATAAGCAGCTCCAGCAAGCTGAGCGCTCTATAAGCCAACTGCACAGCACCCGAGCTATGCGTGATGGTGATGTGCAGACTGCCTACGAGTATTACAAAGCAGCATACAACCAAGCCAAAACACATGAAGCCGAGCTCCGTGCTGCGGGCTATGCAGACAAGATTTATCGTGAAGGTTGCACCGTTACTGTAACAGCCCAGTCATCGACCCAATCACCGACAAGTTCACCAGAGGAGGTAGGCAGGCACTTCGACGAGACATACAAGCGCTGTGTAGCGGCTGTTGGTGAGCTAAAGGGCTGGCGTCACTTCTATATTGCACGTTTTGCGACGCGATACGACGACTATCTCAAAAAACGCCGTGCCTACCTTGTGCAGCGTGCGACCGAGCGCGCCAGCGGCCAGACGAACACAACAGCCCACCCACCCGAGCTACCCTTTAGTACATCAATGGCTCGCCCAGGCGATGCCGTCCGCCAGCTGTCGTACGATGCCCGCAAGAAATTCCATGAGGATGGCCAGGCTCTGCGCCAGCTACTGCGAGCGAAGTCGCTAGGTCAGACCGCAGTACTGGGTGAACGAATGTGAGAGAACAGAGGGGGATATGAGAACAGTCGGACTCTCTCGTAGCTGAAAAAAGGGGCGTGGAACGAGAGCAAGGTCAAATCAAAACAAATATTGGCCTATCAGTATCTTTCCGGTATAATAGTTATGGTAAATAATAGCCAAATCAACAAGGAGATGCATGAGTAAGCAACCAGCAACCCCCCAGGAGCAACCCCCAGAGGCTGTCCCAACCTTTGATATGAACAACCCACCTTATACTGAGGAAGAGAAGGCCGCTCTGGCTAGCAAGCGTGCTGCCGCTGAGCCGGCGTCAGCTACACAGACTCAGACTGCTGCGCAACCACAACCCGCAGCCCAGCCAACAGCAGGCCAGCCTCAGCCTATGCAGCCAGGTCGGCCAATGGGCCCAATGCCACCCAAGCAGGGCATGAGCAAGGGCTTGCTGTGGAGCTTGATCGGTGGTGGCATTGGTGTATTTGTCCTGATTGTCATCATTATTGTATGTGTCATGCTTTTCTCGGGGCCAAGCACCGAGGATTATCGCAAGGCATACGCTATACTGAGTGAGTTTAATGCGTCACGCAATTTGCGGCTTAATGCTACCTCGCAGCAGTCGGTTGATGAGTTCATCAAACAAGCAGATGATCATATGGATCGGCTTGGTAAGAGTGCTGCAATGCGTGATGGCGAGGTAAAAAAGGCCTTCGACGACTACAAGGGTGATTATGAGAAGGTTAAGCCGCTGCTGGGCGAAGTAAGCGCAGTAGTCGAGGCTTCTAAGACGGTGAGCGACGCATGTCGTACCAGCAGTAGTAGCTCAATCTTAAGTAGTGCAAATGGTGAGGAGGCTGGCAAGAAGTATGACGAGCAGCAAAGTTCGTGCCTCAAAGCACTAAACAAAATGAAAGACTCGCAGTATTCGAGCCTACGCGACTATGCCAATGAGCAAATTAACTACCGCAAAGGTATGCGCGATTACTACGTGGCTCTTATCAACTACTACAAGAACCGTCAGGGTGACAGTTCGCCAAAGCGCCCTGATTATCCACGGACAACACTGAATAAGTCGATCTCTAGCAAGCTCAGCGATCTCCAGTCGTCGAGTAAAGAGTCGACTCAACGGCTTGGTGACATCCTACGGACTAAGGGCAAAATGGGCATCAGGATCAGCAGCTAAATAGCAATCTGCACACTCATCATAAAACACCTCAGAGTATCCTGGGGTGTTTTTGTTGTGCTTGGAGAAGCTGAGGCTCTATGCCGTTTGAGTTATCATTGCGTGGCTGGGCTGGTAGTGTGGCTGGCCATCTTATTTTTGCTAGTTACTTGGCTGGGCGGCAAATAGTAACACTAAACAAAGTGCTCGCACTCGAGAGGGCGATATGTGTAACCGTCATATCATCATGCGCAAATAACCTATGTATGCTACTCATGAGCAAACGAGTCTAGCTATGCATGGTGTAGTGCTTGCCGATACTAAGCGAGGTCTGTTGGTGGCAATGGAGCAGGGTAATGATAGGGTAATACATCAAATCTGGCTACTAAAAAAGATATAGAGTGAATGTAATAACAGAGGTAGATACTTACATTACCCACTGCGTGTCTATAAACCATACTCAAACTATACACTAAGTGTATAATAAGGCTTGCACTCGCTAGTCACTCGGTGTATAGTGGAGATATGAACGTTCAATATACATTACTCGGATTGTTGGCGAATGCGCCAAACTATGGCTACGAGCTGAAGAAGCAGTACGATGGTTTCTTTGGCAAAGATAAGCCAATTTTGCCAGGGCAAGTCTACTCGACGTTGGGGCGCTTAAAACGCGACAACAAAGTGGAGGAGGTTGCCGACACCAGTGAGTCTGGTGGGCCAGACCGGGTGCGCTACGCCATTACCGAGCAGGGCAAGCAAGACCTGCAAGCCTGGCTGGAAGCGCCCGAGCTGCCATCGCATCAGTCGCAGGCCAATATGTACGTCAAGACTGTGCTGGCAATCCTGCGCGAAGGTGATGCCGCGCCCTACCTAGACAACCAGCGGCAAGCCCATATTCAGCGGATGCGCAGCCTCACAAGCCGCCGCCGCGAAAGTAACTTAGCCGACACGCTACTCATCGACCACGCACTGTACCATCTGGAGGCAGATCTGCGCTGGATTGAGCTAACGTCGTCGCGCTTAACCAAACTTAAGGAGGAACTGATCAATGAGACCAACCAATCAACCAATCATTAGCGCCCGCAACCTGAAGAAATCCTTCGGCCAGACGGAAGCATTGCGCGGTGTGTCGCTGGATGTAATGCCCGGTGAAGTGCTAGCCATTATGGGGCCGAGCGGCTCGGGTAAAAGTACATTGCTCCATAGCTTGGCGGCGATTACCCCTGTCGATAGTGGCGAGATCCATTGCGCGGGTAAGCGGATCGACAAGCTCAACGACGACCAGCGGAGCGTCCTCAGGCGCACAGCCTTTGGTTTCGTCTTCCAGTTTGGGCAGCTCGTGCCAGAGCTCACCGCCCTGGATAATGTGGCACTGCCACTGCTGCTTAATGGCGAGAAGCGTGCCATAGCGTACAAAGCCGCTCAGCGCTGGCTGGATAATGTCGAGCTGGGCGATAAGGCGGGCAACATGCTCGGTGAGCTCTCTGGTGGGCAGATGCAGCGGGTAGCGATTGCCCGAGCGATGGTTATTAAGCCGAAGGTGCTGTTTGCCGATGAGCCAACGGGCTCGCTCGACAGCCTCAACTCGCAGCGTGTGATGGAACTATTTATCGCCACTGCCAAGCAATATGGTACCACCGTGATTATGGTGACCCACGAGCCAACCATTGCCGCCTATGCCGACCGCGAGATCATCGTGCGCGATGGGCAAATCTCGGGAGGAATGTAACATGAGCGTTAGTTGGTTATTACTAAAAAAATCGGGCCGGCAATCGATGATGCGCCTGGGCCTCACGGCAGCAGCTATCTCGCTTGGAATTGTCATGCTGTGCTATATGGCCGCTGGGCTCAATGGCTTGGTGGGCCGCCAAAACCGGGCGATTATCTCAAGTACTATCTCTGCAGCCAGGGATACACCCCAGAAACCACAAGCAACCGGCCAAGCGCCACTCAAAGCTGGTGGCGTCGAGCGGGGCAACAAAGATGAATGGCGAGGCAAGACGATTAGCGTCATCTCGCTGCAGGGCACTGAGAAGTCCGCCAAATTTGCCAAGATAGACACGCCAAAGGCAGGTGAATACTACCTCTCCAAGGGCTTAGCAGCAGCGATCGCCCAGCACCCGGAGGATAAGATTCTCGAGCGTTTTGGCAACCTCACCACCAACCTCGGCACACTGCCAGATGAGTACTCTGCTAGCCCCGATGACCTCTCCTTGGTCAAGGGTGTGAGTGCGGAGGAGGTTGAGAAGAGCAGCCAATATGCTAAGAAAAATGGGCAGCCTAACCCCTATGCAGACGTCTACATTACCGATGTTAATGGTAAGGCGCAGAGTGTTGCCTTCGATCCATTCTCGCTGATGATGCTGGTCGTGGGCGGATCGATCTTGCTCTTCCCAATTGTCACCTTCGTTGCCGTTGCTACGCAGCTGGGTGGAGCACAGCGCGAGAAGCGCTACGCCGCCCTGCGCTTAGTAGGCGCAACCAAGGGGCAAGTGGCCCGTGTGCTGCTACTCGAGTCGCTGCTGGCCTCACTGGCTGGTGTGGTGTTGGGTCTCGTTGTATTCACACTCACGCAGAGCTCGCTTTATGGCTTCTCCTATGGCGACATGCGTTTCTGGCCAGCTGATCTTGCGCTGCAGTGGTATCAATATATTATCATCGTTGGTGTGACCCTTGGCCTAACGACGTACGTCAACTGGCGTCGGATGCGCAAGGCGCAGCTCTCGCCACTGGGCGTCTCGCGCTCAGCCGAAAAGACGAAGAAGCTGCGCGTGTGGCGCGTCATACCCCTGGCATTCGGCCTCAGTATCTTTGGCTGGATGGCGTCGAAGCCTGGGCATGACTGGATGGCTGAGCGAGCAAGTGAGAGCTCTATACCGACCCTTATTCTCTTTGCAGCCTTCCTCAGTGTGATGTTTGGCTTGGTGCTGGCTGGTGGCTGGCTGACGAATAAGATTGCTCGCATCGTGGCACGCTATGCACGCAGTGGCTCAGCCTTGATCGCGGGCAAGCGAATTGCCGTCCATTCACAGACCGTCTTTCGCAGTGTGAGTGGGGTAGTGCTGGCCCTCTTTGCGGGGAGCTTCTACCTCTCGGCAGTGAGTGGTATTGATGCCCTCAACGCTTCGTCGGTGGCTAATAATGGTTACTCACAGCTGCGCAGCAACGCTGTAGCGATCACCTCGCAAGATCATGTCTTGCAGCCGGATACACAAAAGGTCCTGAGCGAGCAGCCATACATTACCAATGTCGCGCCAATGTATCCTATTGCTGGTGACAATGGCCGCATCAAAGCTCGTGCCATCCGCTGTAGCGACTTGGCCATCTACACCGAGCACAGTTGCCCCAGCGGTGCACGGGACGATCAATATGCCTTGATTAACTTCAATGGCCCCGTCGTCAAGACTGTCTCACTCGCCGAGCAGCCAGTCAACACCAATGGCCCTAAGGATTATCTCCTGACCGTTGCCCATAATGATGACGTGGAGAAGGTGCGTGCTCTCACATATGCCCGCCAGACCCCGCACGATTTTCTCTACATCCGCAGTGGGGACTTTGAGAAGCACCCGCAGATCAACCCTATCATCAAGAACTTCGCCGAGATGGCCTACGCTGGCATGGGTGTGACACTCTTCGTCGCAGTGGCAAGCTTGATCGTCTCGACGATTGGTGGATTGTTCGAGCGGCGGCGCTCGCTCTACACGCTGCGCCTCGGTGGCATGCGTCTTGGCCAGCTCAAGCGCCTCATCATGACGGAGTCGCTGGTACCGCTGCTGAGCGTCTCGCTCCTCTCGTGCGTCATTGGGGTATGGGTTGGTACCGTCTTCATCACAACCTTCTCCGCCTCGCTCAAGCCAACGCTCTCGCCGCTGTACTTCGGCATCGTTGGCGGAGGGCTCGTTGCTGCCATCATTGGCATCTACCTGGTGCTACCCATGGTGCGCAAGCTCACCGACCCAGAGGCAAACCAGACAGAATAGGGAGTATACACTCAGCACATCGCTTCCTCGCATAGCAAAACACCTCCTTTTGTGGGGGTGTTTTTGCTACAAAAGTAGAAAATTATCCCATGCTATTGACAAATGTAAAATAGCATAATAGCATATCCTCTCCGGCACCCACAACCCCCAACTGCAACAAACTGAGCCTCTTGCTGTCGTAGAATACT
>CALISR010000010.1 GCA_938041435.1 uncultured Candidatus Saccharibacteria bacterium | reverse complement strand
GCTGGGCTAACGCCCGGCTAGAGCTTGGGATGGTTTGTTGCAGTTCATTTTTAAGGTTAGGGTAGAAGTGTGGGACAGAAAATCGCAATAATAAACCGTCGACTTGGGCACTGCTTACAAAAAAGCGTGTAGCCCTCAGTCCCTTAGTTATTTTATCATCTGATCGCGCACTACCTTGCGTAGCTTGGTTAGAAATAGCGTCTTGTCAAAACGCTGTGCAGTGCGACGCAAGACCGTCGGATCAAAGGTTCGTTTCTCGGCCTGCTCAATTGCTTTAGCAACGCTAATGCTCGTCTGTCGGTCGAATAGCACACCCACTTCGGGCGACGTGACGATATCCGTAGTGCCACCACGGGCCAAGCCAATCACTGGTGCACCAGCCGCTAGTGCTTCGACACTAACAATCCCAAAGTCTTCCTCTGCTGGGTAGATAAAGCCGCGCGCTGTTGTAATAGCCTTCTCATATTCAGCATCGCTCGCATCGCCAAAGCGATCGGTGCGGAACTCGACCGTTGGGCCAGCTAAGTCAACAAGCCTACCATGCGCGGGGCCATTACCAAAGACGATCAGCTTCTTGCCAAGCTTCGTCGCTGCTGTGACTGCCAGGTCGTACCGCTTATATGGCAACTGCCGGCCAATCGTCACATAATGATCACCCCGCTTGGCAGCAGGTGCAAACCGATTTATATCTACTGGTGGATGAATAACTATGCTATTTCGGTTGTAATATTTTTTAATGCGCTGTTGCGTCTCGGTAGAGTTTGCCAAGAAAACATCGACTTGCCGGGCCGCTTGAAGGTCAAGCTTGCGCTGGCGCGGCACCATGAGCGGCATAAGTGTGCGGATGAGCGGATTAAGATTACCATAGCCTGGGTCGCGCCGATACTCGTTGTAGTGGCTCCAGTAGTATCGTGGTGGTGTGTGGCAGTAGTTGATAATGACTTGGCCAGGCCTCGTCTTTCTCACTTGGTGACCATGCATGTATGAACTGGTGAGGATGATATCAAACTCACGCAGATCAAGTCGCCGCATTGCTTTAACAGCCAGTGTTGGAAACAGCTTATAATACGTGCGCACCTTGCGCGGGATTTTTTGCAAAAACGATGGCCGGACATCAAGCTCAGCAAAGGCTGGCATTTTGTCCTCATTGTACATTGCGGTATAGATCGGCGCATCCGGAAAAGCTTCGTGCATGGCCAACACGACATTCTCGGCACCACCCATTGTTGTCAAGAAGTCGCAGACAATGGCAATTTTGGGTTGTTTACTCATAGTATCAGTGTAGCGCAAAGGGAGGATTTTACCTATACCCTACTCCACCGTCACACTCTTGGCAAGATTGCGCGGCTGGTCAACATCGTGCCCCCGCTCAACTGCCATATAGTAAGCAAAAAGCTGCGATATCACATTAAACAAAATTGGCGTGAGATGCTGCAGCTTAGTTGCAACACGCACCACTGTCTCGGCAGGGACGCGTTTATCCGTATCGGTAATGACAATCGCATGAGCACCACGTGCATTCATCTCGATCAAATTACTTTGCGATTTTTCGTACAGCCAATTGTCTTGCAAATAACACACTTCGAAGAAATGATCGTCGATCAGGGCAATTGGCCCATGCTTGAGCTCACCCGCTGCATAGGCTTCAGCATGAATATAGCTTACCTCTTTAAGCTTAAGTGCACCTTCAAGTGCAGCTGGGTAAAGTGTATCGCGGCCAATATAGAGCGCATGATTATAGTGAGCATAATTATGTGCGATATCTTTGACGCTATCAGCCTGCTTAGCCAGCGTCTTTTCAATCTCGGCTGGTAGCATCTCAAGCTCGTTAATAAACTCACCTATCAGTTGCGGGTTTGTCCCCTTGGCCGCTGCGAGCATAAGGCCAAAGATCGTCATCGCTGCCACTTGCGAAGTAAAGGCCTTGGTGCTGGCCACACTGATCTCTGCCCCCACGTGTACATATACTCCACCGTCAACTTCGCGTGCAATCGTGCTCCCCACTGCATTGACGACACCAAGGCACGTCACACCCCGTCGCTTGAGTTCCGTCAGACAGGCTAATGTATCGGCCGTCTCACCACTCTGACTCACAATCAGCGCAACGGTATGCTCGGGGATGTTATATGCTCGGTAGCGCAGCTCACTAGCAATCTCTACACTCACTGTTACATCATCAGTCAGTTGCTCAATAAAATAACTAGCCTGCATCCCCGCAAAATACGCCGTGCCACAGCCCACAATCATCACATGCTTGATCTGTCGCAATGCAGCATCACTTAAGCCTATACCGCCTAGCCGGGCATAGCGCTGTGCGGCAATCACTCGCCCAGCCAGCGTTGCCGCAAGGCTAGTCGGCTGCTCAAATATTTCTTTGAGGAGAAAGTGGTCGTACCCCTGTTTTTGAATAGCTTGCAAATCCATCTCTAGTGTCTCTACTTGCACATCGACCACTTGCGAATCAGTCGTTTGAAGCTCGAGACCAGTGCGGGTGCAGCGCCCTACTTCGCCATCGTGCAGATAGACCACTTGGTTGGTATACCCCACCAAGGCCGATGCATCACTAGCAATGTACGTTTCGCCATCACCAAGCCCAACAATGAGCGGACTACCCTTGCGTGCCACAATAATCTCATTAGGGTCATTCGCTTGAACAACTGCTAAGCCATACGTGCCTACCACCATTTTGAGCGCACCTCGCACTGCCGCCAAGAGGTCTGGTGCTTGCTTGTGTAGATAGTCAATGAGCGCCGTCAATACTTCAGTATCAGTATCACTCTTAAATTCATACTCATGCGCTGCAAGCATCGTCTTGAGCGCCTGATAGTTCTCGATAATGCCATTATGTACAACGTAGATCTGCCCCACCTGATGTGGATGAGCGTTGCGTTTGCTAGGTGCCCCGTGGGTTGCCCAGCGAGTGTGACCAATGCCAACCGTATCAGTCGTCTTGTGGCGAGCTGTAAGCTCATTCAGCGCAGCCACCTTGCCTTTTGTTCGGAGTAACGTTGGCGCAGCATCCTTGTCGAGTGTAACAATACCAGCACTATCATATCCGCGATATTCAAGCCGCTTGAGTTCCGTCAGCAGTACACCCTGCGCTGGCCGCGTTCCGATATATCCAACTATTCCACACATAGATTTTTCCTTTCCTCTTGTATTATGGCGCTTTGGTCTTTGCCTTCTAGTGTACTCTCATTTTTAAATAATTTTGCAAGAATGTAAAAATTACAATGATTTTTCTCTGTTAAATTGTGTTGGTGTTTTTACATCAATAGTACTTTATCCATAAAAGATAGAGAAAAACGACAGAAAAAGCAAGAACGAATACAGTGTTCATTCTCAGCAATAGTTAAGCCGATATGCTCATACTTATAGACAAAGAATAAATACGATATGTTCGACATTTTTTCGACGAAGGGGTATACTAGGTGATATGAGTAGAGAAACGATTTTAGTCACTGGTGGCGCTGGGTATATTGGTAGCCACACCATTATTGAGCTGATTGCGGCAGGATTTGACGTCGTCGTTATTGACAATCTTGCCAATGCGAGCCATGAAAGCCTGCAGCGCGTCGAAACAATTACTGGCACAACTATCCCCTTTGTCGAGGCTGATGTGCGCGACCGATCGGCACTCGATGCGATTTTTACCAAGCATGATATCAGTGCTGTGATTCACTTTGCTGGGCTCAAGGCAGTTGGTGAGTCGGTTGAGAAACCGCTGGAATACTATGACTGCAATCTTAGCTCAACCCTTACCCTCTTAGCTGCAATGCGACAACATGGAGTGCATCGACTTGTTTTCTCAAGCTCTGCGACGGTCTATGGCACACCAGAGTCATTGCCACTCACTGAATCATCACGCACTGGCACCGGTATTACTAATCCATACGGCTGGACGAAATATATGATAGAGCAGATCATTCGTGACTATTGCGTGGCACACCCCGACTTCCAAGCGACCATCTTGCGCTACTTTAATCCGATTGGTGCGCATATATCAGGTATGATTGGCGAAGATCCAAATGGCATCCCTAACAATCTCCTGCCCTATGTTGCACAAGTTGCCGTTGGAAAATTGCAAAGCGTTGGTGTATTTGGTGATGACTACGACACGCCTGATGGTACCGGTGTGCGCGACTACATTCACGTTGTCGACCTCGCTAAAGGGCATGTGGCTGCTCTATCACACATGCAGCCTAGTGAGCATACCTATAACCTTGGTACCGGCCATGGTACCTCTGTTTTGGAGATCATTAGTGCCTTTAGCAAGGCATGCAAGCATACCATTCCATACGAAATAAAACCACGCCGAGCTGGTGATATTGCAGCTTGCTATGCCGACTGTAGCAAGGCACAACAAGAGCTTGGTTGGCAAGCAGAATTGTCCATCGAACAAGCCTGTGAAGACTCCTGGCGCTGGCAGTCTCACAACCCAAACGGCTATAAGAATTAAAATTTAAATAATACCCCATAAGGGTATTATGCAATGAACAGACTATGTACTGCGTTCAAACAGAGTATAATATTTGTTCATGTAATAATTTTATTGTTCAAATCATAGGCTTCTTGCTATGTAGCTTTGCGTCTCTGAGTAATAAATGTATACAAACTATTGTTGCCTACTAGAGGTTAATCTATAGAAATAATAAACAGCCCATGGATATTGGGCTGTTTTTGTTACTGCAAAAAAAGCAAGGTCCGGTTTAGACGCCTATTATTCTTGGCCAGTCGCTTTATTGATACGAGTTGAGGAATCTGGTTTACCTTCGCCGGCGTCGAAGCGCATTTCTATATTGTACTTTTTACACACTTCTGCTTCAGGAATAGCCTTTTCCGTGTCACGATCACCGCCGTTGGCAAAAATAAGTTGGTCGCCAGGATATTGGCCAGCAACCATCTCGAGTGATTTAATTTGCGTGGGATCTTCGTCGATCGATAGAATCACTTGGTCAACACCTTTAAGAGCACGCATGAGACGCAGGCGATTGCTTTCGTTGAGAATAATTTTGCCTTTTTTCAGCAATTGTTGCTTGTCGTTGTTGACAATAACAATAAGTTTGTCGCCCATTGCGGCAGCTGCTTCGATCATATCGATATGCCCACCATGGAGCGGGTTAAAATAACCACTGACAATTACTACTCGCATTTATTACTATCTCCTTGTTGTTTATCGTTAGAAAGCTCCTGTTGCTATATTATACCATTACTCTTGTATATCTCGACACCATCCCCTATTTCACGCTATAATACAACTATGACAAAACTGCTTATCACCGGTGGTGCGGGGTTCATTGGCTCGAACTTCGTGCATTATACCGTTCATCACAAGCCGGAATATGAAATCACTGTCGTCGATAAGATGACATATGCTGCAAACCCGCACAACCTCGATGGAGTGCGCGAGCAGATTACCTTCGTGCAGGGCGATATTTGCGATGCCGAACTGATGGATCGCTTGATTGCCGAGACAGATATCGTTGTCCACTTTGCGGCGGAGAGTCATAACGACAACTCGCTGCGCGACCCAAAACCCTTCCTCGACACCAACGTTTATGGCACCTACACTATTTTGCAAGCAGTGCGTAACCACAACAAGCGCCTCCATCACATTAGCACTGATGAAGTGTTTGGCGATCTAGAACTGGACGATCCAAACCGCTTTACTGAGGAAACACCATACAACCCATCTAGCCCCTACTCGAGCACGAAGGCGTCGAGCGATATGCTGGTCCGCGCCTGGATTCGCAGCTTTGGTGTGAAAGCGACGATTAGCAACTGCTCCAACAACTACGGCCCCCGCCAACACATCGAGAAATTTATCCCGCGGCAAATCACTAATATTCTGAGCGACATCAAACCAAAACTCTACGGCACAGGCGAGCAAGTACGCGATTGGATCCATGTCGATGACCATAACTCAGCAGTGCACTTGATTCTCGAAAAAGGCACGCTGGGCGACACCTACATCATTGGTGCAGATAACGACCACGTCAATAATAAAGCGGTAATTGAGATGATCTGCGACTTAATGGGCAAAGGTAAGGACTGGTACGAGCATGTCAACGATCGCCCTGGCCACGACATGCGCTATGCGATGGACTCGAGC
Source organism: uncultured Candidatus Saccharibacteria bacterium (assembly GCA_938041435.1). Lineage (GTDB taxonomy): Bacteria > Patescibacteriota > Saccharimonadia > Saccharimonadales > Saccharimonadaceae > Saccharimonas. The sequence continues at coordinate 24,461 of CALISR010000010.1, read as the reverse complement.
AAGCTGCGCCGCGAGCTTGGCTGGCAACCACAATATACCGACCAAGATGGCATGGCTAACGGCCTACGCCAAACCATTGAGTGGTACACCACCAACCGCGACTGGTGGCAAGCCCAAAAAGCTGCTGTAGAAGCAACCTACGCTAAGCAAGGACAATAAGCCAATGTTCGACATCCCCAGCAAAACTCGCGTGAGTAGCAAGATCGCCTACCAAAACCCCTGGATTACCATCCACGAAGACCAAACACGCGACCGTGCAGGTAACCTGGGGGTATACGGCTATATGGAGTCGCGAAACTCATGTATGGTCGTCGCTGTCGACGAGCATGAGCGGATCTATCTGGTACGCGGCTTCCGTTATCCATCGCAGAGCTTTGGCTGGGAATTGCCTGGTGGCGGTGGTGACGGCGAGGATCTGCTCACCGCCTCCAAGCGTGAGCTAGAAGAAGAAACTGGTATTGTTGCCCAGTCGTGGGAGAAACTCGGTGAAGCATATGTATGCAACGGCCTCATGACAGAGAAAATGGCGGTGTGCTTGGCACGAGACCTGTCTTTTGGCGGCAACAAAGAACAATCGGATGAAGTATTTAGCGATATGCGATTCTTCACTCACGAGGAGATTGACCAGCTTATTACCCAAGGCGATATTAACGACTGCCAGACACTAGCTGGCCTCCATTATTATCATATATGGCGAAAGGAGAACGCATGAATTTCGACCCATCAAGCTACAACGACCTTACCATGACTGAATCGCCAATTCCAGGGCTATTCGTCATTAAACTGCCTGTCCATGGTGACAACCGTGGGTGGTTCAAAGAAAATTACCAGAAGGAGAAGATGGAAGCGCTGGGGCTACCTGCCTTTACCATTGTACAAAACAATATCAGCTTCAATGACAAAGCTGGTGCAACACGTGGTCTGCACGCCGAGCCCTGGAATAAGTTCATTAGTACCGCGAATGGCCGCGTGTTCGGTGCATGGTGTGATGTGCGCCAAGGCCCAACCTTTGGCCACACATTCTCTGTAGAAATTAATCCTGGTACAGCGGTGTTCGTGCCCAAGGGCGTGGCAAATGGTTACCAGACACTGGACGATAATGTGGCATATACCTACCTGGTTGACGCCCACTGGTCACCAGATGCGCATTATACCTTTGTTAACCTCTTTGACCCAGCGCTGGATATTGCGTGGCCACTCGGCAAAGATCAGGCGATCATCTCGCACAAAGATGCTGCGCACCCACTCCTGCGCGACGTACAGCCAATGGAATTATAAAAAGAAAGGAAGCGTGCATGACAGATTACACCTCTACCCTCATCATTGGTGCCAACGGGCAATTAGCCAAAGCAATGCAGCAGCAATACCCTAGTGCTCGGGCGGTTGGGCATAATGACCTTAACCTCTGTGACGCAGCAGCTATTGCAACCTTCGACTGGTCCGGTATTAAGACAATCATCAACACTGCTGCTTATACCAATGTTGACGGCGCAGAAACATCGGAGGGCCGCGCAGCAGCCTGGCGCATTAATGCCCAAGCGGTGGGACAGCTTGCTCGTATCTGCTCCGAGCAAGACATTACCTTGGTTCATGTGTCGAGCGATTACGTTTTTGATGGTGAGACAGCACCACATACCGAAGATGAGCTATTTAGCCCCTTAAGTGTCTATGGTGCATCCAAAGCAGCAGGCGACATTGCCGCGAGCACCACGCCACGGCACTATATTATCCGCACCAGCTGGGTGATCGGCGATGGTAAAAATTTCGTGACAACGATGCTCGGACTAGCCGCAAAAAATATCGCACCAACAGTGGTAGCAGACCAAATCGGCCGCCTGAGCTTCACGCCAGAAATTGCACGGGCGATTGACCACCTGGTAGAGAACAAGGCACCATACGGTACCTACAATGTAACAAATAGTGGTCCACTGGTAAGCTGGGCAGACATCACGCGGCAGATCTTTGCCTTGGCAGGACGTGATGACTTACTAGTAACAGATACAACCACCGCCGAGTATTTTGCTAATAAGCCCGGCGTCGCACCACGACCGCTCAATAGTGACCTCAGCCTTGATAAACTCCATGCGACTGGCTTTGTTAGCCAAGACTGGCACGAGGCACTACGCGAGTATGTTACTCTAAATAACTCATTAAAGTAGCCTTGGCTACTTGTCATAGCTTTAGGGTATCATCTCACGACGTGGATAATTCTGTTTGACTTCGTGCATTATCTAGACTGACTCTTTCGTACACTGTTATATATTCCCATTATCTTCGGTATTATGGTACTATTACTTTATCTGGTATGATAAGTATATAGTTAGAACAAAGGAGTTTTACGTATGAAAGGTATTATTTTGGCAGGTGGTTCGGGCTCGCGCCTGTGGCCGATTACTAAAGCAATTAGCAAACAGCTGATGCCCATTTATGATAAGCCGATGATCTATTACCCTCTCACCACGCTGATGCAAGCAGGGATTCGCGACATTCTCATCATCACGACCCCAGCTGATCAAGCAGGCTTCCAGCGTTTGCTTGGTGATGGTGCACAGTGGGGTATCAATCTGCAATATGCCATTCAGCCCAGCCCCGATGGCTTGGCGCAGGCATTTATCATTGGTAAGGAATTTATTGGTAACGACAAGGTGGCACTCGTCTTGGGTGACAATATCTTCTACGGCGCAGCGCTTGATGACTCGCTGCGCGCCTGTACCAACCCAGATGGCGGTGTGGTTTTTGCTTACAAAGTATCTGACCCAGAGCGGTATGGCGTCGTAGCCTTTGACGATAACAATCATGCGGTGTCGATTGAAGAAAAGCCCGCCCAACCTAAGTCGAACTTCGCAGTGGTAGGACTCTATTTCTACGACAATGATGTGGTAGAAATTGCGAAGAATGTCCAGCCAAGCGACCGTGGCGAGTTAGAAATTACCTCTGTGAACGCTGAGTATCTGCGTCGCGGCAAACTGAAGGTCCAGACACTAGACAACGGCGATGTATGGCTTGATACTGGGACGATTAGCAGTCTGACCGATGCTGAGGACTTTGTGCGCGTTGTACAGAATCGCACCGGCCAAGTCGTTGGCAGCCCCGAAAAGACTGCGCATATCAACGGTTGGATCACCGACAAGCAGCTTGCCGAACTTGCTGCACCGTTAAAAAAATCAGGCTACGGAAATTACCTCTCGGCGTAGTATAATAATACCAATATGAAAACGAATACCAAGACAGTGTGCGTGATCGTCCCAGCCTACAACGAAGCGACGGTCATCAAGGACGTGATCAAACAATCTAAGCGAGTCTTTGCCAAAGCCAAGGCGGCTGGCTATACGATCGACGTTGTGCTAGTCAATGATGGATCGAAGGACGACACGCTTACCCAGGCTAAAAAAGGCGGCGCGATCACGATCGATCATATCCTTAACTCTGGTGCGGGCGGCGCAACCTTAACTGGTCTATCGTATGCTCGGCAGCATGGATACGACATTGCCGCCACGATGGATGCCGATGGCCAGCACGCACCAGAGGATGTGTTGGCAGGCATCACGCAGATTGATGAGCGCCAAGCCGATTTACTCATCGGTAGTCGTCTCATTGACAGCACTGGCATGTCCAAGACAAAAGTGCTCGGCAATAAAGGCTTGAGTTTCATTACCAAACTCCTATTTGGCATTAATGTGACAGATTCACAGTCTGGCCTACGTATCTATTCGCGCCGCGCCATTGATGACCTCGACTGGAAGTCAACTGGTTACGAATTTTGCTCGGAGATGATCTGGCGTGCCAAGCAAGCGGGAATGACAATTGGTGAATACCCAATCAAGGCAATCTACACTGACTACTCCCGTGCTAAAGGTCAAAACAACTGGAATGCCATCAATATCGTCAAACGCTTATTCAAACAACGCTTAACGGAGCTCTTCGAATGAGATACTTTGCCCTTGTCTTGCTCAATGTGCCAATTATTCTCTTGGCACTCGTCAACATTATCACCCAATATAAATTACGCAAGATTACTATCACTCGTCTGCGCCACCAGGTGGTGATGTGGCTGGTGGTGATGGCAGTGCTACTAAGCTGCTTCCCGCTGTATAACATTTCGATTGGTCACCCACCGTTTGATTCGTCGGAGTTGAGCTTGTTTGACATTGTCCAGACGACAGCGATCGTGTTACTCTTCTACATCGTCAACACGCAGCGCCAGCGGATCGACCAAAACGAACGCCGCGTGCGCGACCTCCATCAAGAATTGTCAATTAAACTCTCGGCTCATGACAAAAAATAAATCACTCGATATCGTCATCCCCTACTGGGGCGAATTCACTCTCCTCAAAGAAGCGGTTGACTCTGTCTTGGCTCAGACGAGCGACGACTGGCACCTAACCATTCTTGATGACCACTACCCATCGACCGAAGCACGCGATTATTACACAAAACTCACCGACCCACGTATCACCTATATCCGGCACAAGAAAAATCTCGGCATTACCAATAACTTCAACTTTGCCATCCAGCACGTAACGGCACCACACTGTATGATTATGGGGTGTGATGATCGGCTCTTGCCGGAGTGCGTAGCAGTGGCACTACAGACAATTGGTGAGGCAGATTTTTATCAGCCAGGAGTGCAAGTGATTAATGACAAGGGGCAGCCATATCTCCCACTGGTTGACCGCGTCAAGCGATTTTTGCAGCCTCGCAAATCAGGGCTTTACTCAGGCGAAAAGCTCGCAACGTCTCTGAGTCATGGTGATTGGCTCTACTTCCCATCGATCGTTTGGAAGACAGCGACGCTTAAGTGGTATTCCTTTGATGCAACATATACTATTTTAGAGGATCTTGTTTTGGTGTTTGACTTCATTCTTGATGGCGCAGTGCTTGCTTTTGATCAGACTGAGACATTCCAATACCGGCGCTTTGCCCAGTCGCTCTCAAGCAAAGAAAAGTCGAAGGATGGTGTGCGCTTTGCAGAAGAAAATGCAGTATATAATAGCTATGCTCAGCGTTTTGCATCGGTTGGCTGGCATAAAGCCGCTCGGGCAGCACGGCTCCATATTACATCGCGCATTCATCAGTTGTTGTCGTAGTTAATGTAATTTGAATATCCTCTCACCTCTATAAAAATAGGTTATTTTATGGTAAATTAGTGTCTCTTTGCTCTTGCATTACTGCATAGTAAAGCTTGAGAGTGACATTCATGAGCGGCAATTCGTTTACTATTCTTTTCTGTTAGCTAATCCTAGTTTCGTCACAGACGAGATCATGGATGCAAAAATTGGTTTTTATTCTTTGTAAAACACTCTGGTTAAGTGTTGTTGCAGGACTTAAAAGAGCGTGCGTCTTGAATAAGATAAAGAGTGACAAGAGTGTGAAAAAAATGAACTCCTCTATATCAAGAAATATTGCTCCTTTGTGCTGCACGAAAAACCGGTTCAGTTTCCTTGAGCCGGGTTACTTCTTATATACTCTACCTTACGTTTGCTTCAGTCGTTTCGGTTTTCTCTTTATCGACCTCGGCAAACTTACGCTCCACCGCCATGATGTATAGCTGCATAAAGATTGGGCGAGGTAAGACATCATACAGATACCACACCAGTGTTTTCTTGGCATGTGGAAGCTCGGTGTTTTTCCACGGAGTGAGTGCAAAATACTTTTGCCACAGCAGCCGGTTGGGGTGCTTGTTGCCAACTTCCCACGGTTTACCCTGAATGCCATAGAGCGAGTGAATAATCTTGGGGCTGTAGTAGTTGGTCATAATCTCGTCGTAACTATAGAAATATGGCTGCTTAAGGTTGTTAATGCGCAGCAAATCTTGCGGTCGATAGGCATAAAACGCACTGGAGAAATTATAGGCGATATCGAGCGTCTTGATCTGCCCGCGGAACATAACATTACAGAGGTCTTGATCGGCAATGACATAGTCGCTTTTCTTCGACAGGTGCTCAACGACTTGACTCGATACATCATCTTTGAGCCATTTTTTGTGATTGATAAGCATGATACCACAGTTGTAGTAGCCATCGGTAGGCTGGAGTCCAATCGTTGCTTTGTGCTGATTGGTGAGGGTGTCGTAGGCCAGTGCCATGATATTTTTCTCAAAATCAAGATCCAGTAAACCATCAAGGGAGCTGGTGATGATCGTGTGTGGGTTGAGGTAGAGCACGCGATCGGTCTTAATCTCAAGATCGGCCAGTGCTAGCATCTTGAGCCACGTCACATACACACCATGCCACGGCTTGACGCCTAGCTTCTGTAATTTCTTGTGGTACGCGTTAGGGTTGATGAATGTCAAATAGGCATTGGGGTATTTTTCAACCAACTTCTTGAGACGGTCCTTACTTTGTTTGCTTAGCTTATACCCACAATAAAAAATATGAATCTCGTCGAGTGTCTTGTTATTCTCAAGCAGTGATGCGATCGAAATCGCACTCACCACTGCATAGTTATCGTCACTTTGATACAAGACGTTTAAGATTTTCTTTTTGACTCTGGGCATGGCCTGCCTCTCTCCTTTACTCCACCGCTGCTATGTTTTTTACGTAGTTTTCCAGTAATGGCTGGTAGCTCTCACTGATGAATCCGGTGTTGTGCAGCTTCGACAAATTCATATCGCTATACATTGGTCGAGGCGCAAACGGAATCTTATCTTTACTATACTCTTGTGTTGACACTTTTACAACCCTATCGCGATCGTGCCCTGCATATTCGAATACATCCTCAGCAAGCTCTGCCCATGATTTGATCGGCCCGGAGTTAGACACATGATACAAACCATACTCAGCCTTGGTATCTAGCAAATGTTTGGTGGCGCGCGCAATCTCCGACGCAAAGGTTGGCCGGCCATATTGATCATCCACAACCTTGGGATTAATGCGCATGTCAGCCAGGCGCTTCATCGTCCGCGGGAAGTTGTGCCCATCGCCAATTACCCACGAAACACGCAGCACATAATGGCGCGGCGCAAGGCTAACCAGTAGATCCCCTGCTGCCTTGACATCACCATAGACCGACAGTGGTGAGAGCGATTCATCCTCACCATGGTTTTTGTTCGTCCCATCAAAGACATAGTCGGATGAATAGTGCACTAATGTAATATCGTGCTCTAGCGCTACCTTGACGAGATTGCGCGGGCCAACAGCATTGACCTGCCAGGCTTTGGTGCGGCCCTCAATCGTTTCTGACCCATCGGCATTGACGAACGCCGCCGCGTTGATAATGACATCCACACCCGACCAATCATACCCAAGCACCTGCTCTTCATCAGCGATGTCGAGCTGCTGGTGGCCCAGCGCTGTCGCCTTTGGATATACCTCCTGGAGCGCCCGCCCCACTTGGCCATTACAACCCAATATTACAATCCCCTTGCTCATATACCCTCCTTTGTTTCCGCTATTATAGCACAGTTAGCGTAAGCTTTTTGAAATATATGAAATCGTATGGTCGATGTGAGACAAAAAATACACTGAATCAATTGTAATGATCGATTTTATCCCAGCATATGAGGTCAGTATCTCATAGACTCAATACTTTTAATACTTCATCGGAGGGAGTGTGGGGAGGTAGAAATTATCCACTCCTACTACACAGCCATAGAGCGCAGTTGTCGGCGATAAACTGCCGCGAGTAGCGCCGCTTGGATGATGCCTGCCACCATAAAACACAGCACGCTGCCCAGCATCGCATAATGCTGCACCACACCATATGACACGACTGTGAGTACGATATTACTCAGCAAAAGTATATAGAACTGCCCCTTAAATTCGCGCAGCACGGTGAGGATATTGATATAAATCGATACCAGCGCATTAGCCACCGCTCCCACTACCATGATGAGCAGCTCAGTACGATAATCAGTAATGCGTGCATTAAAAATGAGAGTAAGAAGCGGTGCCCCAACTAGCCAGGTTGCAATCAGTGTCAGCGCACTAATACCCAAGACAATCAGGATAATTTTGCTCACCAAAGCGTGGAACTCAGGGCGCTTTTGCTGATGATAGAGCTCTGACAGCTGCACAATATTGGGCTGAATAATGAAGGTAATAAATAGCGAGAGTAAGGTAATAGGCATAGCCATAATACCAAAATAAGCGATCTCGTGCGTGTGGAATGTATCGAGAAAATAGCGCGGAATATTAAGCGAAAACATCGTCAAAAATGTGGTAAGGAACACTGGTGCGCAGCGCCGCATGATCATACCAACATGGCGCAGCTTAGGCACGAGATGGTCGATATGAAGCTGAATGGATTCATACCGCTGTACCTGTCGCCAATCGTACAACACAAGCACAAGGGCATTGACTATCACAATTGCTATTACCCCCCATAGCACACTGTGCACAAGCATATCGACGAGTAAAAATGCTCCAAAACCACCCACTGCCTTAATAGTAAGCGAATAGCCAACAACATAGAGCCTGTGATGGATTTGCAGCACACCATAGAGTGCATCGGCTACTGCCTCCAGCGCCTTGAAGAGTACGAGCGCGATGATGATACTCGACTTAACGACATCATAGTGATTTGCCACGCAAAACAGCACCGCACCCACCATCATCACGATCGACGTCACGAGTTTAACGGCAAGGTAGCTGCTACTACTAAACTCTTTGCGCACATCCGACACCTGATAAGTACGCCCACCCCACAAACCAATCGCCCAAAACACTACCGAGAGCGATAGCGCAAAGGAAAAAATCCCCGAGTCAGCAATGCCATTAAGCCGCGTAATAAGCAGCAGGAGCGCTGGCGAGATGGCGCTTTGCAAAAAGGAGCCAATAGAGTTCCAGATATAATTTTTAGATTGCATAATCTTATTTAGTATACCACTGGTTGATTATTTCTCGCGATTTAGACCATAATTTGCTCTGTTGTGATTTGTGCTCTATAATCAGGCGTGTTATGAAGAAATATTGGGCATCATTCGAATCATTTATTGCACGGCCAGAGCGAGTCTTTCTTTCGCTGTGTTTGTTGTTTGGCTTATTATCGGCGTTTTTTGTGCCGCAGCTATCAGTGAGTGATGAAAATATGCACTACTTGCGGGCGTATGCGCTGGCTGACGGGCGCCTCGAGTCCAAGCGCTGCACCTACCCAGTGGACGTTAATGGCCGAGCATCATCAGTGTATCATGGCAATATCAGCGCTGATTATTCGCGCCCTATCAACCGCTCAGAACTCAAGACAAGCAAGTGTAACAGTGCCGTGGGTTACGCACCTATTATGCATGCGCCGCAAACGCTTGGTATTTTTATTGCTAATCTCTTCAACGGGTCGACGGGTTTGACGATTCTCTTTGGGCGAATTGCAAACTTACTGTTCTATGCGCTCAGTGTATTTTTCATTATCAAGTGGGTGCGGATTGGTAAGTGGGTCTTTGCAGTAGTAGGGCTGTTACCACTAATGGTTCACCTCGCCGCCTCACTCTCGAGCGACGTCATGACGAATGTGGCGATATTCCTCATTACCGCCATGACGCTCAATCTCTACACCCAAGAAACGCCGATTCGCCGCAAGCAAGTTGCTAGCCTCTTAGCTATAGCGGCGCTGCTGGCGCTGACCAAGGCGGTTAATGGTTTACTGCTCTTTCCACTGCTGTTTTTGCCAGGGCGACTCTTCATCCCAAACACCGAGCTATCCAAGCTACCATCACTTTTCAAGAAGCTCCCCTTCAATCTGCATAAGTGGGCGCTGATCGCGGGTGCTGGCATTGTGTCGCTGGCGGCACTGCTCATCTGGCAAAAGATCTATGATGGTGCGCTTCTTTCATCTGGCGCAGCCGATAATCCACTGCATCACAACCCACTTAGGTTTATCCGTATCCTCTTTAATACCTACATCAATCCAAACATTGGCTACACCGACATTGTGGTACGTGGTAGTGTGGGCGACTTCTCAAGCTTCAAATATCACCTGCCGCTCTTTGTTTTGATTCCACTCTTTCTACTGGTCTTTCTTGCACTCATCAAGCGTGATAAGACTGAGGAGCAAGCACTAGCACCAGCTGCTGGTCGATTAGCCGCGGCCAACCTCACTACTGTTGCCGTCTTTATTGCGGCGGTTTCATACGCGATGTACACCGCTTGGGCGCTGCTACCAATTCGCTTTGGTGCTGGTGCATACTACGCCGATGGAGTGCAGGGGCGTTACTTTACGGCGCTCCTCGTGCTCCTCATCCCCTGTGGGGTGTGGCTACGCAAGTATATTTGGTTCCATACTGCCTCGGCTAAGGTGTTTCACGCCCTTATATTCTTTGGCTGCGGGGCAATTTTGCTGTACTATACCTTTGGCACCTATTGGGCTTACCACGCGCCGATACCGGTACCGCCGGTGGCATAAGAGAAGATTTCGGTGCTAGCACTGGGATATTAACATTTGTAGGGAATATCACTTTGTGGTGTCTTGAATGAGAGAGTGATAAAAACAGAGAGATACGAGAATTGGTAAGGTTCTGATATACCATTGAGAAGATAGGATTATATAAGGATTTTTTGATATCCCATCTTCCACCTTCCCCTTTCATGACGCTTATGCTATAGTGACATGGAACACTAATAGCACAAGCATTATGAAATTATTACGTACTCTATCCAAAAAACGTCTCACACTCATCATTAGTATTGGCATTGCGCTCGTCGCCGCTGGTGGTTATGGTGCCTATATCGCAACGCGCCCCGCCTCACTGCCACCCCTGTCAGACGAGCCAACACCAGCCCAAAAACAAACGCAGCACAAGACTGATGCCGCTACGAAAGAATCATTTCTAGACAGCAACACAAACCACGATACGAATACTACCAAAGACACCTCGCAGCAGCGCACCACCCAGGCTCAGCCCGCGCCAGTCCCAACCTCAGCGAAGCATATTGATCTCTCTGCTGAGCAGTCAGGCGAAACGGTCGTTGTGACTACTCAGCTGAGAGAACAAGGCTTTTCTTCTGGTCAGTGCGTGCTGACGATCACTAGTAGTGAGCAGCGCTCCGAGCAGCACGCTGCCATCATCTACCAACCAGAATACTCCACCTGTGCTGGCTTCTCTGTGCCCGCCCGATCATTACCCAAAGGTATGTGGCATATCTCTCTCGCTGTCACGCCGCTTGGTGGCAAGACACTCACGAAGACACTTGATAAGGAGATTCGCTAGATGATGGCTCAATCATATTCCACCGTCCGCCCCTTCTCGACATATTGGCGATATGTCCTTGCTGGTGTTTTGTGTGTGAGTTTATTTGCTGCGACTATCCTCTCCCACCCAGCCCAAGCAGTAACGGCAGCCGATTGGCGAGCAGGTAATATCGTTGATGATTTGCTCTTTACCAATAGCGACGATATGTCAGTGGCAGATATTCAGGCGTTTCTCAATAGCCTCAACCCACAATGCGACACCTATGGTCGGCAGCCTGCTGCCGAACACGGCCGGCGCGATATCAGCCGAGCACAGTATGCCGCCGCTCGAGGTTGGCATGGGCCACCATATGTCTGCCTCAAGGACTATTATGAAGTGCCTAAATACACACCAGGTAATTACATCCCTGCCAATAACTTCAGTGGAACGATTCCCGCTGGAGCAGTCAGTGCCGCACAGATTATCTACGATGCCGCCAAGCAGAATAATCTTAATCCCAAAGTCCTGCTAGTAAAGATCGCTACCGAGTCAGCTGGCCCGCTCACCTCTGACACTTGGCCCCTCCAAAACCAATACACTTATGCCATGGGCTCGCACTGCCCCGATAGTGGCCCAGGTGGCAGTGCCAATTGCGATCGCAACTACGCTGGCTTCTCGATGCAAGTTGCCTCAGGAGCACAGCTCATCCGCTGGTATCTTGATAGTATGCAGCAACCGTGGTGGTCGTACAAAAAACCGTTTGCGACCAATCGTATCCTGTGGAATGTGGTGCAGCGAGGCTGCGGCGCTGGCGATGTGTATATCGAGAGCAAGGCCACAGCGGCACTCTACACCTACACACCCTATCAACCCAATCAAGCAGCCCTGGCTAATATGTATGGCTTAGGCGATCATTGCAGCGCCTATGGCAACCGCAACTTTTGGCGAGTGTGGAACGACTGGTTTGGCTCGACCCAGCATAGCCGACCACTCATCAGTTTCCGATCGCACAGCAGCTACATCGGCTGGACAGGGTTAATTCATAACCGCGGCATTACAGGTGTCACTGGCCAAAGCAAGGCAATGCAAGCTCTCACGATCGATGGTGAGGTAACTTATGCCTCATACAGCAACGAGCGCGGTTGGCAACCCACTGTGCAGGGTAGTATGCAATCGGGCACAACAGGGCTTGGCCGGCCAATCACTGCCGTCAAGATCCAGCCAACTGGTACTCTCGCCCAGGCGTACGACATCTACTATCGCGCCCACGTGAGCTACATTGGCTGGATGGGTTGGGCTAAGAATGGTGAAGTAGCTGGTGTAACTGGCGGAGCTAACAATGCTATCGAAGCGGTCGAAATAAAGCTTGTACGCAAAGGAACGCCTGCACCTGAGTCATCTGGAATAGCATATAAAAATATTGCAACACACGGCGACCCATCACCCCTTAGACTCTCACTCAGCTCACATGTCGGTATGGTTGGCTGGCAGCCAGAAGTGCGCGATGAGATGATGAGCGGTACCACTGGCCAAAGCCGCCGCATCGAAGCCATCAAAGCATCGCTCCACAACACAACGGGTCTGCCAGGCAACATCCAATATTCATCACACGTTAGCTACGTCGGCTGGCAAGATTGGAAACAAGCGGGCGACGTATCCGGCACCACAGGGCAGTTCCGCTCCATTGAGGCAATCCGCTTCTTACTCACCGGCAAACTTGCCACTACATACGATATCTGGTACCGAGGTTATTCGCAATACGTCGGTTGGATGGGTTGGGCTAAGAATGGCCAACCAGCTGGTTCGACTGGTGCCTACCGACAGCTCGAAGCACTCGAGGTGCGCCTTGTGCCGAAGCATACACTCAGTTTGCCTGGTGGTGCCTTTTATAACCCAACCAATACTGCTGTGCCCGATCTCTACCAACTGAGCTACGCTGCCCACGTAGGCTACATCGGCTGGATGCCCAATGTGTCACACCCTATCATGGCTGGCACCACTAGCAAATCCCGCTACCTCGAGGCAATCCGCCTTGGCAAAGCCGTATCGCTGCGCGATGGTTCACCCATTACCATCCAGTGCGAAGCAAAAACTGCTAGCCAGTGGCTCCCATCAGTCACTCTCTCACCATCGCAGCCTTGTGGCACGACTGGCCAGAGCAAAGCGCTCGAAGCCCTCAAGCTTAGCCTCAGTCCCACCGACGCTGCTCGCTACGATATTTATTACAACACTCACCTCTCCTGGGTAGGTTGGCAGGGCTGGAAAAAGAATGGCGAAGTAGCTGGCGACCGGCCCAGCTCACATGTCGAAGCAGTGATGATTAAGCTCATCGAGAAGAGTACCGAGTGACCAACATATAAAACACTCCTCCCTTATCTGTGGGAGGAGTGTCATACGTTATAACAAGACAACAACTTTATTCGTAAATCGCTGCCACTTTCTCCTCAATATTCTTCCATTGATAGTCGTTGGCGGTTTGGCGGCCACCTGCAATGAGCTTGTCACGCAGCGCTTTGTCCGCTACCAGGCGCTCTACGGCTGCTACACCAGCCGCTATATCACCCTGCTGGTAGAGGAGGCAGTTCTCACCATCCTTGAGATACTCGACATTACCGCCATTAGGCACCACTACTGCAAGACCACCAGTTGCCATCATCTCAAGTGGTGGATAGGAGAAGCTCTCGAGGATGCTTGTTTTGATGAGAATGTCACAGCTAGCGTATACTTCGCCGACCTTCTCGGGCGCAATGCGATTGTAGAATGTATCGACGCGGTACCAGTCCTTGGGCTCTTTGCGGTACGATAAGTATGAAATTTCATACTTCGCAGGGTCGAGTTGGTTGATAATACGGAAGGCTTCGTCGGTGTTCTTATACTCGCTCTTACTATCGCCCTCAACGAGGATTTTTATCTTGCGACCACTGTCAAAATCGCGCTCGCGGTATGGATAATACTCGATATCGATGCCGTTCGAGACATACTTCGCATCCTTGCCAAACATATCTTTAAGCCACTTCTGGCACCAGAGCGACATTGTTACGTAGCGCACACCCGACTGGTCACAGTATGATGCGTTCGCCGCGAAGCGTGGTCCACCCGTGCCGGGGATATAAAAATCAGTCTCGAAGTTCTGGACGAAGTAGAGCCGATTGCGTACATTGGGGTGCTTTTTGATAATCTCTACCGTCGACCACAGCGTCGCCACTTGTGTGTCAAAGAAGGCCTCTATCTTCGTCTTATGCGCTGTAATAACATTGAAGCCTGGCAATTCAGAGCGGTATTGGTAGGTCTTTTTGGCTTGCTTAAGGGCATGTTTACTTACTGAATCGATCAGCGTTACATCCCAGCCCGCCTTACGCAGGATATCGGCATGTTTGACGGCAACGATCACTCCACCCGAGATATCCGTCGAAGGCAAAACAAAGCCAATATTGCGCGCTAAGCGTTCCCGTATAAACGATGCAAGCGTGTAACCAGTGTAGACCGTCGAATAATCATTGGCGGCAATCTTGTGTGCATTTTCACCCAGCTGAGTGCGCAGTGTTTTGTCGGTAATGAGGCGATCGAGCGCTGCATACCAATCGTTATCCGCGCCAACCAAGAGGCCCGTCTCGCCGTCCTTCACTTGCTCGGCAAAGGCCCCCACCTGACTCGCCACCGTCGGCACTTTGACGAGGCCAGCCTCGAGCCATTTGTTTTCAGACTTCGCACGGTTAAAGATTGTATCAACTAGTGGTGCAAGAATAATATCGCAGTCCACCATCACCTTAGGCAGCTCGCGCCAATCGACAAAGCCCGAGGTCATCACCCGCTCTTTATATGGTTCAAGCGCGGCCGGTACATCGAGAATACCAGCAATCTTGAGGTGGAGCTGCGGATACGCATCGAACAGCCGAATCAAATCTGGAATCACCAGCTCAAAGTCCTCATTGTGCGTAATACTCCCACTAAAGTACCCGATGATCAGCTTATTCTCATCCTTCTCGATGATACCTTCCTTAAGGTCTTCCAGCGCCATATTAGACGTCTTGATCATCTCATCAGAGGCAGCATTGCGGTTAATCAGTACATCACCGGTGGTGTACTTTTGCAGTTCATCGCGCAGTTGCGTTGTAGTCGTCACAACGTGATCACAAAGCTTAAGTGTCTCGCGCATGCGATTTACTCCATCATCGTAGAGCTGCTTATCGGCTTGGTTCATCTGCTGGACGTACTTGATACCGTCGGTGTACGTTTGATCAATGACAAGATCATCGATATCAAAAAAGCAGGTCTTATTGAAGAACTTCGCTTGCTTGATAAACTCCCGCACTGTTTCCGTCACTGGGCAGCGGAAGAAGACGAAGCCACGATAATACTTGAGGTCATCCAGCGAGAGCCGATCATAAAACACACTCTCTACCGTTAGCCCTTGCGACATCAGCTGCTCCATCTGGTGTGCCACGCGGTAGCGCTCGGGATGCGGCAGGGTGCAGCCGTTGATAAAGAGGATATCTTTGTAATACTTCTGTTTGCGCTCGGGGAATTTACGATAGTAGGCATACTTCGTGGCGCGCTTGCCAAAGCCGATCATCCCATCGTCTTTGATAATCTTCATGCTTTTCTTGGCGGCTTTGTGTACTTTACCGATCATACGTCCTCCTCTGGCGTTACGTGCGGGTTATATAGTGTGTTGTATCCTTTACCACAGAGTGCAGCAGTTATCTGAGCACTGGTAAGCGGTGTATCTGGCGCAAGAGCGGCAAGTTTGGTACGCGCCACCACCACTGTTGGTGCGTCGATAATACCAAGATTGTAGCGGGCTGTCAAGTAGATATGTTTGGTAAATGAGCGCCGACTGAGCTGCTGAAGCAGACCTACCACCGATGGCTGCAAAATCGACGACAAATTTGCAATCACCTGCTGCTCATCAGTAATACGTGGTACCACTGCACCGATCATTGGGCGAGCAGCATCGGCAGCGAGGTGCTGCAGCATGGCAGCGGACAGCGCATTATGCTGCGTTAGGCATATCATCTCGGCAGTGGTTGCCTCAAGCAGCTGACCAACGGTGGTCGACTCATCAAATGACGCGGTGTCAGTGCTATATGCTTGGCCTAAGCTATAGCTCATCTGCCACTGAGCGCCATACTGCGGGTCGCGCTCCACCTGGGTCTGCACCTGGCGAGCGGTACTATCCGCTTCGAGAGCGCGGCGCTGCGCATCGATGACGTAAGGCTTAGCATCAAGGTCTTTCGCTGTAGAAGCCTGGTGAACACGCCAATAGTAGAGGATCTGCGGCACATGAGCAATCTGCTCGGGCTGCAAAGCCCGCGTCAGGCGCAAGAACAGCTCCCAATCCTGCGTGCCATTATACGACCCATCTTCACCGCCAACCTCTGTGAGTAACTGGCGTGACATAACGGCAAAGTGTGTGATGTAATTCACCGCACGCAAAAAATCTGCGTTCCAGTCGGGCTTGAAAAATGGCTGATACGGCCGGCCATGTTCATCCATCTTCGTCTCATCGGTGTAGACAAACTGCGCACCAGTACGGTCGATCGCGGCCACGACCCACAGAAGTGCATCAGGGTGGAGCGTATCATCATGGTCAAGCAGTGCAATGTATTCGCCCGTAGCCTGCGCGATGCCATAGTTGGTTGCACCAGCAATGTGGCGGTTCTTGTCCAAAAAGAATGGCTTGAGCTGCGGTATGTCCTCGGCTAAGTCACGGATCGCCTGGCGAGTAGTCTCATTAGTCGAGGCATCGTCAACGAGGATAAGTTCCCAATGTGGGTACGACTGCGCCACCACCGACTGTACCATCTCTCGCAGGAATGGAATCGGCGTATTATACGTTGGTACAATGATAGAGATACGCGGCTGCTCAGTAAGTGAGGCAAGTGCTGGCGGCTGCTCAGTATGCTGACGCTGCCATACATCGTAGATACGACGCTGGCGAGCATCAAGATAGACTCGATACGGCGTTAAAAGGTAACGTACCGCGCGGTGGAGATGGCGATTGGCTTTGATAAGGTGCGTCAAACGATGTAATATATACGACATTTCTCCCTATTTCCAGGTATGCTTGAGCTTGGTAACACCGCCCCACCGGCCATGATCATAATCACGTTGCACCGAGAAGTGCGGCCCCTCCTCAGTAAAGGCGATTGTCTTGGTATCGTCCGCCCCCATCAAGCCAGCCTTGATGAAATAACTCCCCTCGTTGAGGTTGAGCTGCACAGTGTAGGTCGCGCGATTCTTGCCAGCAATCTTCACCTTTTCTTGGTACGTGTTGGGGCCATAGACATACTCGCCATTCTCGCGGAAGATTGCCACACCAACATGCTTGACCCCTGTTTGCTGCCATTCTAGCTCCACTGTCATAGTTTCGTTATACTCATACACCGTCTGCTCATTGCCATCGCTCCCGCGCAGGGTGATGTCGAAGTCATCTGATATTTGCTCGTCTAGCCCTTCTGACTCGTTATAGCTCTTAATGTTGCTCCGGCTATAGGCGGCGGCGATGCGGTATGGCTTGCCGATCATCTTCACCTTCCCATCCTCAATAAATACCGCCTTGTTGCAAAAGCGCTCCACCGCAGACATATCGTGCGTGACGAGGATAACGGTGCGCTTTTCACGCTTGAGCTTATCGAAATAAGCGTAGCATTTCTTTTGGAAGGCTTCGTCCCCTACTGCCAAAACTTCATCTAGCAGCAAGATATCGGCATGGGCACGGATGGCAATGGAGAAAGCCAGGCGTACCTGCATCCCACTAGAATAATTCTTGAGCCGTTCTTCCATAAAGTCGCCCAGCTCAGCAAAGTCGACGATTTTGTCATACATTGCTTCCATCTCGTCATGACTAAAGCCCAGCAATGCACCGTTGAGAAAGACATTCTCGCGGCCAGTGAGCTCTGGGTTAAAGCCAACACCCAGCTCGATAAACGGCACCAGCGAGCCACCCACCTCGACGCTCCCGCTATTGGGGGTGTAGATGCCGGCAATTGTCTTGAGCAGTGTGCTCTTGCCCGAGCCATTGCGCCCAACAATACCAAAGAAATCTCCCTCGTTAATGGTAAAATCGATATCTTTAAGCGGAGTAAAGACCCGATACCCTTTGCGCCCCTTGAGGAGGTTAATGAGCTTTTGCTTGATGCCCGAACTCGCCTCCAGCGGGATCTTGAAGGACTTCGTGAGGTTATTGATAACAACGATTGGTTGCGCCATCTAGATACTCTCCGCAAAATACTGTTGGTTGCGCCGGAAATAAAACACCGCCAACAGAATGATAATGATAATCGAAATAAATGGAATGAGCACCCACGGGAAAGAAACAAGATCGTAGAGCTGGATAGTCTGGGGTGTTACGAGCACTTGACGGACGTCTTGGATGATCTGGGCTGCTGGGTTGAGCATGAGATATGGCGCAGCAGCTGGCATGCGCTCCATTACCATCTGCAGAGGATAAATAACCGGCGTGGCATAGAAGGCAGCCTGCATAAAGATCTCCCATAGGTAGCCAATATCGCGGTATTTCACATTAATCGTCGCGAGGAAAAATGCCACCGCCAAGGAAAGTACATAGAGCTCGAGGATGAGTGGAATAACCAACAATCCCTCAAGCGACCACTGTACGCCATTAACCAAACAAAAACCTAAAATCACCACCATATTGATGGCAAGGTTAATAAAGGCCGAGATTGTACCTGAGATAACGATAATGTATTTGGGGAAGTTGATCTTGCGGATGAGGTCGCCGCGCGAGACGATCGACTGCAGCCCTTGCACCGTCGCCTCACTAAAGAAGTTCCATAGCACAATTCCCACCAAAAGATACACCGGATAGTGCTCGACTTGCTTACCAAGGCCAAGGAATTTATCGAACACGATATACAAAATAATAAACAAAAATATCGGCTTGAGGATTGACCACAAATAGCCCAGCACCGATCCCTGGTAGCGTAGCTTGAAGTCCGTTACGACTAACTCGCGCAGCAAGATGCGGTTTTTTCGTTGCAAAAGATTTGTTACTTTCATAGTTTCTCTGGCCATTATATAATATGACCGTGGTAAAAAACAATCTTGCAATCATAGTTCTTAACTGGAACGGCGCCGATGATGCTCTAGAATGCATCGATTCATTGGCGCAGCAGACGCTGGTGCCGACCATCATCGTGGTCGATAACGACTCGCATGATGACTCGGTGGCACGCTTCCGCTCATATCAAGCTAAACACCCTGCGCTCAGTCTCGTCATCATTGAGAATCAGCACAACCTCGGCTTCGCTGGTGGTATTAATACAGGCCTGCGCTACGCACAGAAGCAGCAATTTCGCTTTGTTGGTGTGCTTAACCCCGACGCAGTCGCCAACACACACTGGTGCCAAGCCTTGGTGGACGAGCTACGAGCTCATCCGCACTGTGGTATTGCCACTGGGCTACTCGCTCGTCGCGATGGAACAACCATCGATAGCTCGGGCGACTTCTACACCACCTGGGGTTTGCCTGGCCCACGCCACCGTGATGAGCCAATTAGCCATGCGCCAACAGAGGCCGGAGCAGTGTTTGGTGCAACGGGTGGTGGAGCAGTCTATCGCACGGCACTGTTCGACACTGTTGACCTTTTTGACGAAGCATTCTTCATGTACTACGAAGATGTCGACCTCAGTTTTCGCACGCAGCTAGCAGGCTGGACGGTGCGCTTCACGCCGCACGCCGTCGCATACCACAAGGTTGGTGCCAGCAGTAGCAAAGTTCCAGGGCTCGCGGTATACAATACCTTTAAGAACTTGCCGCTGATTTTTATCAAGAATGTGCCAGGGCGGCTATTTTGGTCGATTGGCGTGCGCTTTTGCCTCACCTATTGGCTGATATTCTTGAGTGCACTGCGCCATGGCAATGGTTGGCCAGCACTGCGTGGTATGCTCGCCTCTGTTGTCCGCCAGCCAGCGGCCTATCGGCAGCGCTTTGCCATCCAGCGGCAGCGCAAGGTGTCGGTCGATTATATCCGTAGTATTATCCACAACGGGCCACTACCCAACCAGACAGGCTTGCTCAAATTCCGGAAATTTTTTACTGGTAAATAGCTCGGCTTGAGATGACGGGTCAGCGCCAAAGAAGTGAATTTTAAAGACTAGCTCTCGTATGATAACTGTACAAGAAAATATATGGAGGCCAGTAACCCAGCAAGCGGAAAAGCACTATATAGGATCTGGCCGGAACATTTTCGGTGCAGTTATTATACGAAAGAAGTACACCATATTCTATTCGTATGCAATTAACCTACTCCGCCTCACCCCTGTTACGCGTGCAATCATTTTGCATATTCGCCATCTATGCGTACAATAATACCTATGCGTCTTCTTGAATACCAAGCCAAGCAATGCTTGGCCGAGGCTGGTGTGGCAGTACCGCAGAGTACTGTTGTAGAATCTGCAACGGTGGCGCCTACTGCCCCCATTGTTCTCAAATCACAAGTTCCGATCGGTGGCCGTGGCAAGGCAGGCGGTGTGGTGATCGTCCGCGAGCAATCCGCAGTTGCGCCAACCATTCAGCGTCTCTTTGCTCTCGATATCGGTGGCTACACCCCCACGAAGCTCCTTGCCGAGGAAGTTCTCTCTATCGCCCGCGAGTGTTACATTTCGCTCACAATCAACCGTGAGCACTCATCCATCGAGCTACTCGCCCACACGAGTGGTGGCATTGATGTGGAAGAACACGATCGTGCAGCGTTCTTTCGCCAGGCCATTACACCGCAAACAGTTCATACTGTAGCCGAAGCACTGGCGGAGTATCTGTCGCTACCAGAGCAAGCCTTTGCGCTTGAGGATATGGTGGCGAATTGTTTGCGTTGTTTTATTGACAACGATTGTCTATTACTCGAAATTAACCCACTCGTTGTGACGACAAATGGCCAGCTCATCGCTGGCGATGCAAAGATGACGATTGACGATGCGGCGCTGTTTCGCCACCCGCAGTGGCACGAAGCAGCCCTGGAGGATCATAATTTTGTCACGCTCGACCATAATGGGACGGTTGCGACGATTGCCAACGGCGCAGGCCTGGCAATGGCGACCGTTGATGCGGTGACTGCCCGCGGCGTGCAGCCGGCTAATTTTCTTGACATTGGCGGCACAGCCACTCCAGAGAAGATCCTGGCTAGTTTCACGCAGATCGCCCGCTTCCCTGCCGTGGCGCTCATCATTATTAATATCTTTGGTGGTATTGTGCGCTGCGACGACGTAGCGGCAGCCATCATTAGTGCCAAGCAGCAGCTACCTGACCTCCCGCCACTCGCTGTCCGCCTAACGGGTAACCGCGAAGCCGAAGCCAAGGCGCTCCTTACCCGCGAGCACATTCCACTCTATGATAACCTCTCTCAGATCCTGGAGGAGGCTGTATGATGACCCCTGATATCTTTCATAGTAAGCATGTTATCATCCAGGGTATAACGGGCAAAAACGGCTCATTTCATACCGAGCGTATGTTGGCAAGTGGCACACATATCATTGGTGGCACATCACCCAACCAATCGGTTACAGCGGTACATGGCGTGCCGGTCTTCCGGACGATTCGCGAGATTCAAGCGCAGCAGCCCGTTGATATTTCCGTCATTTTTGTACCAGCAGCTCATGCCAAGGCAGCGATTATGGAGGCAATCGACGCAGAGGTGCCACTCATTATTTGTATCACCGAGGGCGTGCCTGTCCACGATATGTTGCATATAAAACAACGCCTGGCAACCAGTTCTTCTGTTTTGATCGGCCCCAACTGCCCTGGCGTTCTCATCCCCGGCGTGCACAACCTCGGCATCATTCCTGCCGCGCTCGCCATGCCAGGCCACACTGCCATCGTCAGCCGCAGCGGCACGCTCACCTACGAAGCAATGAGCCTCCTCACTCAGGCAGGCATTGGCCAACGCTATGTGATTGGGATTGGCGGTGATATGATTAGCGGCAGCAGTTTTATCGATTGCTTGCAGTTGTTTGAGCAGGATGCGGCGGTGGAGCAGATTGTGCTGATCGGTGAGATTGGCGGCACGAGCGAGATTGCCGCGGCAGATTATATTAAGCGTCATATAAGCAAACCAGTCTATGCTTACATTGCGGGCCACAGTGCACCATCTGGAGTACAGATGGGCCATGCTGGGGCAATCCTTGGCACAGATGAGCTGGAATCGGCCCAGGCCAAGACGGCACGGCTCGAGGCCAGTGGCACAGTGGTGGCCTCGTCCATCCAGTCGCTCATCGCGCTCATACCAACCAATAAGTGATACAATAAGGCTACGATGAAAACAATCACCATTCTTATTCCTGCCTACAACGAAGCAGCTGTTTTGCCACAGCTGTTTGCCCGGCTCGAGACGCTGCAGCGCAGTGTTGATCGCCGGCGCTACCAGTTCGAATTCTTATTTATTAATGATGGCAGCCAGGATCACACGCTCGAGCTCATCCAGATCGAGCAGCAACACAACCCCGCCATTGCCTACCTCAATCTCTCGCGCAACTTTGGTAAAGAAGCTGCTATGCTCGCTGGTTTCGACCACGCCGCGGGTGATGCTGTCGTGGTAATTGATGCCGACTTGCAAGACCCACCAGAGCTCATCCCGCAGATGATCGAGCTATGGGAACAGGGGTACGATGATGTATACGCGCGGCGCCGAAGCCGCTCGGGAGAGACCTGGCTCAAGAAAAAAACTGCCGCTTGGTACTACCGCCTCCTCCAGAGTACGACACATATTCCTGTTCAGATCGACACGGGTGACTTCCGCTTGCTGAGCAAACGCTGCGTCACTGCCATCACCCAACTGCGCGAGTCTCAGCGCAATACCAAAGCGATCTTTAGTTGGGTGGGCTACAAAAAGAAGGAGATTCTCTACGACCGCGACCCACGGGCTGCTGGTAGCATCAAGCAAAGTCCGCGCACGCTCATTAACCTCGCTATTGACGGCATCACGAGCTTTACCACCGCGCCACTGCGCATCTCGGCCGTGCTCGGCTTCCTCATCGCCTTCTTGGCCTCCATCTACATCCTCTATCTGCTCATCCGACCACTGTTTGGTGTACCAACTGGTGCAGGCTATTCGTCGCTCATGGCCGTGATTCTCTTCCTTGGTGGAGTGCAGCTGCTGAGTTTGGGCATTATTGGCGAATACATCGCCCGAATTTTTAGCGAGACGAAGCAGCGCCCACCTTATCTCATTGAGGAGCATCGTGAGGCTCGTCATCGCAAATAGCAGAGGTAAATTGCTGCGGTTTGCGCTCGTTGGTGGGATTAATACAGCGATCGATATTGGCTTACTCTTTGGACTCATCACCACACTTGGCCTGCCAAAGCTTGCCGCTAATACGGTGTCAACGGGCCTAGCCTTTATTTTTAGCTTTTTTGCTAATAAGTCGTACACTTTTCGCGCTCAGGGTGATGTGCGCCGGCAACTGATCTTGTTTGTTGTCGTTACTCTGGCGGGTTTGTGGGGGCTGCAAAATGCGGTTATTTTCTGCATTTCGCCTATCCTGGCCTCTGTTATTCATGCTGAGTCACTTGTGCTGCTGCTCGCAAAAATTATTGCTACTGGTGCATCGCTGGTGTGGAATTATTGTTTGTATGATCGTGTTGTTTTTAGAACAACAGAGAGATAATGTTTCGCTAAAAATACGGTTTTTAAACAGTATATTTACAAACTCACTATACGCTCATACCTATTATTGACGCTGATAATCATCCGCCACCCGCACAATATCATCCTCTGTTGATGGGTGCGCTGAGTCGGTGTGTTGCCAGAGCTCAGCAATAATCGTTGGGTGCTGAGCATCACCGCAAGCACGGTGACGCTCCCCTGCCGCCAGCCTTACGATATCACCTGCCTGAGCTGGTGTTGGCTGGGCTGGTAGCTCGTCGCTCGTGTTGCAATAGTATGCACCAGCGGTCAGAAAACGCCACAACTCCGCCCGCCGATGATGATATTGCCAGCTCAGGCGCGCCCCTGGCCGGACAAAGAGAATCTTGGGGCTAAGCGGCGCATCGACTTCATCCTTGGTCTCTACCCCCGAGGCCGCAAAGAAATCCACCGCAAACTGCCCTGCCTGCGCTGGATCAATACAGACAAACCCACCCCAGGGCCGCTGACTGTCTGTTCCAGTGATGTGGTAGCCCGCCTGGTGAAGAATACATTCTATCTGCGCCAGATTCGTCTGGGCTGCTATGTGTTGCGCTAGTTCCGTCATATTATTTGTAATATGGGTATTATAGCACTTTTATATACAGTTTGTGTTTTTATTATTTATTGGAATTTGGTAATTCCTAATCCCCGCTCACTACCCCTCCGATGGAGTGTGAAAACAGATTGCAATAATCTGTTTTCAGCCCAGCGCAAGAG
>CALISR010000009.1 GCA_938041435.1 uncultured Candidatus Saccharibacteria bacterium | reverse complement strand
AGTATTCTACGACAGCAAGAGGCTCAGTTTGTTGCAGTTGGGGGTTGTGGGTGCCTACTGCTTTCTTAGAGACATTATAAAACATCGGCACCTTCCACTATTAATCTTTCATATTAAAGATGACGTTTTGTTATGAAAACTAATAAACCAAGTATTCCAGTAGATGGAGCAGGGTAAAGCTATCAAAAGATAGTATGGTTTGGAATCTAAATAAGAAATAGCCTATAGAGATTGCTCTCTTGCTTAAGCTATATAACGATATGTCGTCTATTTTGCACCCGTCTTGCGTAGCACCACGCCGATTGTCTTGAATAGAATCTTAATATCTAGCCAGAAGCTCCAGTTTTGGGCATAAAATAACTCAAGCTCGATCCGCTCATCGAAGCTCAGGTTTGAGCGCCCAGACACCTGCCATAAGCCCGTCACCCCTGACTTCACGCTGTGCAAGAGTGCCGTACGGGCTGAACTAAACTTCACTTCTTGGGGTAGAATTGGCCGCGGCCCAACCAAGCTTAGATCACCACGAAAGACGTTGAAAATCTGAGGTAATTCGTCGAGTGATGTTGCCCGCAAAAAATTGCCAAAGCGAGTGATGCGTGGGTCGTGTTCGACCTTGCGGTTTTTTTCATACTCTTCAGCCAGGTCGTCGCGGCCCATTGCACGGAACTCATCAGCTGCGTCTTGCTTGCCATACTGTGCGCCCATACTACGGAACTTGATGAGCTGGATTGGCTCGGAGTAGCGACTGAGGCGCTTTGAGATGTAAAATGCTGGCCCAGGGTTAAAGATCTTTTGCATAATGATAAGGAGTACAAAAAGCGGGGCAAGGGCAATGAGTAGTGTGCCAGAAATAATTGTGTCGAAAATTCGCTTCGCAATCTCTCCCCAGCCAATGAGTGGTGTTTGGCTAACGGTAATCATTGGGTAACCAAGAAAAACATCGATGGTGTTTTTGCCAGTATAAAATTCTGGCTCGCCAGGGATGAAATTGTATTGGATGTGGTTGACCTGGGCAGCACCAAGCACTTTTTGGTTCTTTTCTTCGTTTTCGTAGAGGTTGGTTTGGATGATGGTGTCAATCTTGAGCTCTTTGATCTGCGCCAGGGCGGGGTCGAGTGATGCAAAATGAACAACATCGAGCCCAGGTGGCACAAAGCGCTTGGGGCCAGCCATTGCTACAACACGAAAACCTGACTTGTAGGTGGTCGAGATCGACTCAGCGATGTCCCGCGTTGCTAGCGATGTCCCGATTACCATCACACGGTTCACGCCATGGTTGTACTGGAAGAGCCAGCTCCGTGTGAGGCGAAACAACTCACGCACTGTGCCGATCGCCAAAAACGAACCAAGAAAGACATACATTGCTACCAAGCGGGCCGGAAAGATATACATTCGTGTGCCGTACTCCCAGCCAATCACGAGCAGAATACCCATGAATGTCCCGAGCAGCAGTCGCCCCCACTCGACGAGCCGCCGGCTATAGACACTCGCGCTGTAGAGCCCAAGCGAGGCATAAAGAATAATCCACACTGGCGCAATGACAACAAAGCCAAGCAAGTAGTCGCTGGCATAGACAGTATGGAGCAAATCACGGTGATCGATTTGCGTGCGGACATAGTATGCGATGAAAAACACCGCCATCAGCACCACAAAATCGAGGCCGATGAGAATGAGACTATAAAATTTCGTATTTTTTGACGGCATAACAACTGTTACTATAACACTTTTTACCGAAAGTTTGCTACACTAGAAAGAGATGAAGCGGTTATTGCGAGAAAAGATACCGGCTTGGTTTTTGTGTACGATATTTTTCGGGCTGGCTATCCATGCGCCGCTGACGGTATGGGTGGGTGCTCATTGGCCAGATTATGCGCTCTTTGTCAAGGCATGGAAGGAAGTTTTGCTTCTCATTGTTTTGCTCCTTGTTGTTATCGACGTGACGCTACGTCGACAGTGGCAGCGTTGGCTGAGTGATCGCATTATTCAGCTTGCGCTCGCCTTTGCGCTGTGGCACGGCGTAGTGGCGCTGCTTGTGCCAACGTCTGGGTTGGCCCTGCTATCGGGTTTGTTAATTGACCTACGTTTTGTGGCGCTTGGTGTGACGGTCTATGTGTTTGTGAGTAATTATCCGCAGTATCGGCGCTGGTTGCTGCGTATGCTTGGTGCGGGTGCAGTCATCGTGATTGGCTTTGCAGCAGCGCAGCTTGTCCTGCCGCGTGATGTGCTAGTGCCGCTTGGCTACGGGCCGACGACGATCGAGCCTTACCAAACAGTCGACTCCAACAGTGCCTATGTCCGCATTAATAGCACGCTGCGTGGGCCAAACCCACTTGGGGCGTATGCAAGTACTGTCCTGACGCTTATCGTGGCGTATAGCGCATTGCAATGGCGGCGTATCTCGCATATGCAGCGTTGGGTGCTTGGTGGTATGGTACTGCTAGCGGCACTTGCCGTGTGGCAGAGCTATTCGCGGAGTGCGCTGCTCGCGGTGGCGGTTGGCGTTGGCATTGTTGCGATTGTCAGGGCATGGCAGTCGCAGACATCTCGGCGTATCGTGTTGTGGGGTGTTGGCGCAGTACTTGGCTGTGGGGTGATTGTTGGTAGTATTGGCTACGCTAGGGATCCACACTTTATTGATAATGTTATCTTGCATAACGACCCAACGCATGGCCCGACCCAAACATCCGACAGCGACCGAATCACTTCGTTGCAAGCTGGCCTAGGGCGCGCCTTGCAGCAACCGCTTGGCACTGGCGTAGGGAGTACTGGCTCGGCATCACTTCTTGGCAATGGGCAAAGCTTAATCATTGAAAACCACTATTTGTTCGTTGCTCACGAAATTGGCTGGATTGGATTACTATTATTAGTTGCATTAACCACTGGTGTACTGGTAAAATTATGGCATCGCCGGTCATATTGGCTGGCTTTCGGTAGTTTTGCTGGCGGAATCGGCTTAACTGTGATAGGATTGTTCTTACCAGTTTTTGTTGACGACACTGTGTCGATGCTCTGGTGGGGGCTGGCAGCACTAGCGATAACGGAGGATGGATTATGACAAGCCCAACGCGAAAACAACGTGAATTATTGACATTTATAGACACATTTATCAAGAGTAATGGTTACGGCCCAAGCTACCGCGAAATTATGCGTGCCTTTGATTACAAGTCGGTTAGTACGGTGGCAGCGCATGTCAACGGCTTGATTGTTCGTGGATTTTTGGTCAAAAAGGATAACTCGGCGCGTAGTTTGCAAGTGGTACCGCCCACTCAGAATGCTGCGGATGTTGTGGTAGCGCCAGTCGAGCAGGTGATTCGTGCAAAAATAAGCGCATTAGAGCAGCAGGACAATGCTGCTGATGATATTGCGGTTTTGCAGCGCGCACTAGAAATTTTGCAAAGCGACCAATCTTCATAGATGATATAATATCTACATGATGTACACTCCTCCGCGCGCGCAGCGTCCGTACCCCCGACGCCGCAAAGCAACTATTGCCGAGAAACTTCGTTTTGCCGATTGGCGTGTGCCGGTGCTGCGTATTCGCTGGACACGGCGCAAAACATATATCACCATTGGTATTATTCTTGGGCTCAATGTGCTGTTCCAGCTAGTGTATCCGAGTGATCGATTGCTGCCAAATGCGCGGATCGATGGTGTGTCGCTTGGCTGGCAGACAATGTCAGAAGCCACAGAAACGCTTAACCAGGCGTATCAAGAGCACTCTGTAAAGCTAGTGGGTGATGGCACAACCATCGCTTCACCGACGATTGAGCAACTCGCTATTACAGTAGACAACACCGACCGGCTTACGCAGGCGCAGTATCCCTTGCTGTGGCGAATTATGCCGTTGTCGTCGTTCTGGTGGCAGCCAGATGTGTCAAGCTCGCCAAAATTGACAACTACGACGCGTACTGAGCAATATATTACTCAGACGATCATGCCAGTCTGTAAGCGTGCACCAGTCGATGCGAGCCTCAAAGTTGAACATGGCAAGCTGGTGGTTAATCAAGCGCGGCGCGGTGGTGAGTGTCAGCGTGATGCGGTATCGCATAGCATTGGTGCAATTAGCCCACGTCTTGTACAGGGCACGACCGTTGAGATCCCAATGCGCGGCATCGCCCCGGCTATTACAACCGATGCAGCGAAGGCGCTCGAGCAAAGAATTACGAAGGTTATCGGCAAAGGTGTCGCTCTTAAGGTAAACGACGAGACAGTGACACTGCCAGCGAATGAAGTTATTCAATGGGTTGTTACTCAGCCAAAGGATAAGACATTAGTAGCAAGCATTAGTGCATCACAGGCCTCCGGCTATCTCACAAAGCATGTCACGCCAAAGGTGAATATTGACCCAGGCACCACGAAAGTTGCCACGTACGACCTCACCGAAACATCACGCACAGATGGTAAGCCAGGGCGCACTCTTGATATTGACGCAACTGCGCAGCAGCTCTCGGAGTTTATTAATCAAACACGCTCACAGCCAGTCGCAGTAACGAAGACGGTGCCAGCCAAGGTAGAATATGACCGCAATTATAGCTCGACCGAAGACGGGCTTAACGCTCTTCTCAAACACTATGCCGAGGATCACCCCGGGACGTATGGTGTCTCATTCTTAGAAATTGATGGCAAGAAGCGCAATGCAAGCTACAATGGCAATAAGCAATTTGTCACCGCCAGTACATACAAACTATTTGTTGGCTATAGCGTGCTTCGGCGCGAGCAGCTGGCAGGCTGGCGCTGGGAGGACAACCAAGTTTGCTTCAACAAAATGATTAGCCAGAGCGACAACCCATGCGCAGAGAACTACCTTAAGGTCATTGGCTATGACGTTGTGACAAAGGATGCCAATGACATTGGCTTCAAAGATACGACCTTCGCCAAGTCTGGCGGGCCATACACCACAGCAAATGACCTTGCACGCTTTATGGTGATGCTTGATGCGGGGCAGAACTTTAGTAGTGCCAACCGCGACCGATTCCTCTCTGCGCTCAAGGCTAATGTATATCGCAAGGGTATCCCTGCTGGCACGAATGGTACGGTGGCAGATAAGGTTGGGTTCTTGAATGGTCTCCTGCACGATGCAGCGATTGTCTATGACTCAAACGGCAAATATGTACTCGCCATCATGACAGATGGCAGTAGTTGGAACAATATCGCTGAGCTAACTAAGCGGATCGAACAATTCCGCAGCCAGCCATAATATAAAATGCTTATTTTGCGGCGTGACTCTTGACGAACCACCCCTCCAACAGGTATACTTACAGAGTAATCCGGAGTAGCTCAGTGGTAGAGCGGGTCGCTGTTAACGATTAGGTCGCTGGTTCGAGCCCAGTCTCCGGAGCCACGATGCATGATAAAGACCGATGAAAATCGGTCTTATTTTATTAAAACGTATATCGCCCTTGAGTCGCAAAATTCAAATACCGAGAGACTAACCTAACCCTAGTAGCAGACAAGCGAGCTTACACTATAGTGTAAGCTCAACGACGACTGGGTAGTGGTCTGACGCTCGGTCTGATAGTGGTGTTTTGACAACATTGTATGAGGTTAATGCAGGCTGCAGATCCTTCGAGACAAAGATATAGTCAAGCCGGCTGGTTGGGTGATCAGGGTGTGGTGGCAGTGGTGTTGGAGCCGTCGAGGTTGCGTGTTGTTGCAAAGCAGCTGCTGTATCGACAAGGCCCGCCTGTGCCATAAAACGAGTGACATCATGAACAATTGTGCCATCACGAGTAAATTTGCGCGTCAAGTTTGCATCGAAAGAATCTACTATATCAGGCGGATATGTATCATAAAACGAGAGTGAATTACAGTCACCCATAACGACAGTATGAGTACTATTCTCACCAATATGGTTAATAAGCCGGTGCACCTCTTGCAGCCGGTCAGCTTCGCATCGCGGTGAGAGATGAAGGCTACCAATGGAGAAAACATGATTATCGACTTGAATGCGGCTTACTAAGAGTGATCGACTACACGGGTAGAGCAATGTTGCATCCAGGATAGGATATTTTGATAGCAACGCTGTATGGTACCACGACCCATCGCCGCAGAGCGCAAGGTGAGTATAGGGCATAGCGGTCTGTTCTGAGACGTATGCAAGGCGTTTTCTTGTGTCGTTCTCGAAGCCATTTGCTTCGTTAAGCGTCAGGATATCTGGCTTTACTTCGTTGATAACTGCAATAACGTCATCGATCGTTGTCTCGGCACCATTGTAGATGTTGTATGTCATGAATGTTAATTTCATATAGGGAACTTCCTCTACTGATTAATTTAATCAATGATTTACAGCTTGGTATAACTGCTCGGCCTGCATCATTACCACGCGAGCGGTTGAAGGGCGGATATTCATAAAGATACGCCATGGGTTATGAGATGAAGTTGCGTTAGCTCGTGGGAGAGCGAGTGGCTGCAAGCCGTGCTTGCCTGTCAATGCAGCAATCCACGCCAGTGGTGTCTTGCCATAAAGCCCTTCTTCGCTCGCAGAGCCGTCCATGCGCCATGCAGCGTAGGTCCGAGTAATCGTGGTGGTATCGTCTGGGTGAAGGGGGTAGCGCTGGGCGCTGCTGCGAGTAAGTATCTCATTAGCATACGGAGGTGTATCCACGCCGGGTGCGACGATAGCAGTAAAGACATCGAGTGGTGTACCATCTGCCTCTGCTGCGGCGTTGATCATATGCAGGGCAGTGAGTACAGCATAATCTTGATCTGGTGATGATGTCGTGGCATCGATCGTAGTATTGGCGCGGTAGAGTACATCACCACCGGTATCGATGCCGCAAATCGCATCAGCTCCCGTCTCGCGGATGAGAATCTGTAGGTCGTGAGCAATCTGCTCCGGCTCGATTGAATTAAGCAGATAAACTGGTGCGATTGTTTCATCCTTGGCGATAATATCTTCAAGGAAGCGCCAGTTGCCAACTTTGGTTGTTTCCTTCGTGATCTCTGCGAGTGCGTCACCAATCTGTCGGCCAGTATGAGCAAGCTGTTTGTTGCTATCGGCAGCGAAGTTGCGCACCGACACAATGGCTGTAGGCTGCACGGCATGGTGCTGCTGATGAAGCTTGCTTAGCATAGCAGCCTGGATACCATCCGAGCCACCACCCATCCCAAGGTAGATGATCCGCTTGCCGCGTAGCTTCTCAGAGTCAAACGCTGGGAGTGAATCGATAGCAAGCTCGGGTATGTCCTGATATTCTGGCACAAGCGTCTCGCCGCTGTGGCGAAAGCGCAGCTCAGCGTGGTGTGGATCAAGCGTGCCTTGGTTAGCGGCTTGGGCGATAGTACTGAGGTCTGCCGTGACAACACCTGTCTCGTCTGCTTTACGCGCTGCTTTGTCGGCAATGTGCGCCTCTTGCAAGACATGAGCAAAGTAAGTGAGCGCTGTGCTAAGGCTATGATGTTTCTCAAGTCCCTTCAGCAGGGCTGGGCCGTAGTAAGGCAGAGTCGCGCGCTGATGAATACCATCATTGCTGAGCTCTTGAGCAAGGATAGCTTGTACAGGGCCAGGTAGCGTATCTAGTGCATTGGTCAGTTGTTGATACTCCTCTGGTGTATCGTAGCGTAGCATACAAGCAAGGCGCACAGTGTGGGTATGTGCTTGGTTGTCGATGAGCTGCTCAATAGCATCGTTATCGAGGCCAAAGCGCTGTGCTCGCTGAGCGAGGTAGTGAGTGTAGCGTGCGTTTTCGGTTGAGAGGGTGCTGTCGGTTAAGACGTCGCAGGCTGCTGCCATTTGGTTGTACAGAGGAGAAGTGAGGAGTAGAGAACTCTCAGCATTAACATGCCCTACCGCACCAGCAATATCAAACAGAGTATGCATAATATAGAGCGAGCGCACTGGCTCAGTACTCTCTGCAAAGCTTGCCAGCGTTGCCGCTGGTGCTTCGGCTTGGATAAACTGGCCAAGATTGAGTTCTGTGTTGATGACATCGCGTATGATCGTTTGGTCTGCTTCGCTTAGTTGGCTGAATGTCGGTAATAACTCTGTGCGCTTTGCAGCGTAATCTGGCCTGAGCAAGCGGCGCAACACTTCGTCATGATCGACCGAATCAGCGGCATCCTCTCCCATAACGGCACTCGCGAGCGTTTGGTTCTTGCCTAAATCATGAATAAGCATAATATAGCGCATTACATTGGCACTATGTTCGCCAGGCAAGTTGCTCGCAACCCACTGATGAAATTCTTCAAATTCTTCACGCGTGAGGCGATTGGCGTCGTTCTGGGCAGCGGTCAGTTTGTGATAATTTTCATCGCCACCATAATATAGGTAGTCCATAACGTTGAGCGAGCAGACAGTTCGTTGATATTCTGCGCGCTGATTGGCTGCTTCGTCTGCCCCTTGTGACTCTGGTGAGGCTTTGATATCTTCGCCGGTCAGCAGCTTCGCCTCAGGAAGCTGCAGGACGTCAAGCCGCTGCTCTAGATTGAGTGGACTTGAAGAGAGAGAGGTGTTGTTAGGAAGAAATGGTTGTTGCATAGCATTAGTGTAGAGGATTACACAGCGGAATGGTAGCATGAGCGGTTTATAAAGACCCTACTGCTTATATTGAGAATATGACTCACCAGCGCTGAGCGGATGGCCAAATAGGTTCTTGACCGTGACAAATCTGTACCCTTGCTTTTGTAATGCATCGAGGATACACGGCACAGCATCGACGCTGGTTTTGTGGATATCGTGCATGAGAATAATCGCACCAGGTGCGGCATTGGCAATGGCACGGTTGCAGACAATTGCTGCATCGTGATCGGCCCAATCGCGTGTATCGATTGACCACATAATGGCTGGCATAGTAAGCTGCTGGAGCTGCGCACGCACCTTGTCATTCATGCCACCATATGGTGGACGGACCATTGTTGGTGTCACGCCAGTAGCTGCAGCAACGGCGCTGTTTGTACTCTCAATCTCTTGGCGGATGACAGCTTCGTCGCGCTTAGGAAGGAGTGGATGATTCCACGTGTGGTTGCCTATTTGGTGTTTGCGTTGAACTGCTTGCTGGAGCGCGATACTGTATGGTGCAACATTTCGCCCCACCACAAAGAAGGTTGCCTTAGCATGATAGCGATCAAGGTGCTCGAGCAGTGTCTGAGTATATGGCCCAGGCCCGTCGTCAAAGGTGAGTGCAATACAGCGATGGCGCACACAGTCGGTTGTTGATGACAATGCTGACGGTGGAATATCAAAAAGCTTCTTGGTGGTTGGGTTTTGGACAAAATGGCTGAGCTGCTTGATTGGCAATTTTAGGCTAATGATTCCATCTACGCCAATACCAAGCGAGCGTTTGTCGAAGAGAAAGCCAATTGTTTTTCGGTCGTGTACTAAAAAGTTCGTGATGGATTCTGGAGTAATGACTCCCGCTACTTTTACTGGCTCTGCATGCGGGTAGTGCTGCTGCACCTGTTTACGTAGAACAATAACAATCTCATTTATCCCTGCGATAGATGTATCAACAAGGGCAGACGATGTAATTGGCTGGCCGCTCATTTTATCGAATGTCCAGTAGTGAACCGTGTTGGTTGGCAGAGCATGAGGTATAGTAGTACGGATAAACACAGCGAGAGAAATCGTCGTGTCATCTTGGTGAATAATGCGATAGGTAATAGTGTTGCTGCGAGCTGCTATAGTAGCTGGAAGTGTTTGTTGAGATGGAATAGTATTGTCGATAATTGTGGCAACCGTTTTGTCTATGTTGGCAATACCTGTTTGTGGATAGGTAATGATTGTTTGGTGTGATGCCGATTGATGCTTGATGATGCGTGAGCGAACAGCACCACGAGAGGATGATAGTGTGTAAGTGTGCGTTGTTGATGGTGGTATATGTGTGATGTGTGATGATTTTTGTGATTGTTGGCCATACCAAAGCGAACAGATCAGTAGACTAGTAATAATAAGACAGAGCCATGTATAAAAAAAGCTGCGGAGTTTTATATGTGTTGCATTATTTTCAACACTTGAATAAATTTGAGTATCTATTTTTTCCATCTTATGGAACATAGCTATATTGTAGCGCGAACCGAGGTAAGAACAAAATGGGATAAGCGGAGTCTGATACAAAAGACATTGTAAAATAGAATATGTACTACTCTATGTTCATTGTAAAATACCCCAACGGGGTATTTTGCAATGAACTATTAATAAATATCATTCATAAAATAAGATACATTGCTACATACCCTAATGAGTTAAAAGCCTTTTCTAACAGATGATGATATAATATAAAAACAAGAGTGAATTACTTGAGTTAGATATAGTTAAGCGAAATCTTGAAAACAACGCTACAGAAAGGAGAAAATATGCGACATCTTTTTATTACACGTGGAATTCCTGGATCTGGTAAAAGCACCTTTTTGCAATCTGCTGGGCTTGGCCCATATACACTATCTCCCGATACTCTGCGCCTCGCGTATAGCAGCCCAGTGATGAATGATGCAGGACGCATCATTATGCCATATCAGGATGATCGACGGGTGTGGCAGCAGCTTCACGAGTTGCTTGATATGCGCATGGCTCGTGGTGAGCTTATTGTGGTTGATGCAACACATACAACGAGCTCGTACTTTCAGCAGTATGCACAGCTTGCACAGAAGTATCGCTATAAGCTGTACGTTATAGATTTTGCGGATGTACTGCTTGCGGTCTGTCTAGAGCGCAATCGTCAGCGTGCACCACATAAGATAGTCGATGATGTAGTTCTCGAGAAAATGCACGCTCGTCTCTCCACATGTGCCATACCAAAACAATACACTGTCATACAGCCAGCGGCAGTAAAAGAGCTTATCGCATCGTATCAGCAACCGATTAATTTGAGCCAGTATGAGCATATTCATCACATTGGTGATATCCAAGGATGCTATACGCCACTGCGTGAATATTTTGAGCAGCATCCCTATACTGAGCATGATTATTATGTCTTTACGGGAGACCTACTTGATCGTGGTACAGAGAATGCAGAAGTGTTGCAGTATGTGTGTGATAATTTTGTCGACAGGCCAAATGTGACGTTTATTGAGGGCAACCATGATGGTTATATTTGGCAATGGCTTACTCACCAGCCGATAAGAGCGCGAGAGTTTAATGGTCGAACTCGAGCACAGCTAGAGCGTGCCAATATAGACAAGCGTGCCGTCAGTCGCTTGATGAACTCTATGCAAGATTGCCTCTACTACACATGGCATGATAAGCGAGTATTTGTGAGTCATGCGGGAGTGAGCAATTTACCAGAGAATCCTCTGCTGCTTGCTAGTCAGCAGTATATTCGTGGTGTGGGGCGCTATGATCAGGTTGGTGCTATCGACGATGCTTTTGTTACTCATACCCCTGATAGTGTCTATCAAGTGCATGGCCATCGCAACGCTCAGAATTATCCAGCGCAGTATAATCAGCGGTGCTTTAATCTCGAGGGCAAAGTGGAGTTTGGTGGCACACTACGGGTTGCTCAGCTTGCCGAGAAGGGCTGGTCGGTCGTTGAGATAAGCAACCAATCGGCTGAAGGTCTCCTCCATCCAGAAAATGCACCGCTCATCCATAGCCTGCGCACCAATAAACTGATTAGCGAGCGGTCACTGCCGGGTAACATTAGCTCATTCCACTTTAAACCAAAGGTGTTTTATGATAAAAAATGGACAGCGCAAACAGTGCGAGCTCGTGGATTATTTATGAATACACTCACAAATGAGATTGTGATTCGCGCCTATGATAAATTCTTCAATATTGGTGAGCGACGAGAAACTGAATTTACTGCGCTCAAAGATCAACTTGTCTTTCCAGTGCGTGCCTGGGTGAAGGAGAATGGTTATCTTGGCTTGGTAGGCTATGATGCGACATTAGGTGACCTCGTCTTTGCGTCGAAAACAACAACAGAGAGCGATTTTGCTGGATGGTTTCGTCGCTTATTTTTGCAGCGCTATGGTAAGCATGTTGATGCAATCCGTCAGTATCTTGCTGAGCACAATGTCTGTTTGGTCTGCGAGGTGATACTCCCGGCAGAGGATCCACACATCATTGAGTATGCGCAGGATCGGATTGTTTTGCTCGACATAGTGCATCGCCAGGCGAAATTTGCCGCAGTTGATCAAGTTGAGCGTGAGCGATTTGCGGCTATGTTTGGCATGGAAACCAAGCGGCTTGCGGTGACGCTCCAGACGTGGGAGGAGTTTGTGACGTGGTATGAGCAGGTGCAGGGGCTTGACTATTTGTATGACGGTGTACCAATCGAGGGCTTTGTCATAGAGGATGCTCGGCATTGGCAGGTCAAAGCTAAACTCGATTATTACTCATTTTGGAAGCGGATGCGTGGTGTGCTTGATGGACTTAAGGTGGGGCGCAGCCCAAAGCGTGCCGCTGCCTACCCATATCCTGAGTACGCAGCGCGCGTCATTGCCTATATGCAGGGCATCCCTATTGACGCATTGGCTCAGATGTCTATTATCGATGTTCGTCGTCGCTGGCAGCGAGAGCAAGAAAAAGCCGTATAGTCGTATTACCAACCTTACTCTTCGCGGTATAATAGAAGCATGAAAATGATTCGTTGGTTGGCGAAGCGGTGGCGCCGCGTTGCGGTAGTGGCTGGGGTGCTCGTTGGGCTAGCTGCACTTCGTCTTATATCGGCACAAACAGGGCAGTGGTCACTGCCTGATCGATTGCAAGACTGGATAACGCTGAGTTTGAGTGTGATGATCGAGGCGCTGCCATTCGTCATGCTGGGGATCTGCATTGCAATTATAGTGCAGGTGTGGCTGCCGGCCGAGCGCTTGCTTACCTATCTGCCGCAGCAACCATTATTGCGTCGAGCGTGTTTGTCGCTCCTTGGTATTGCGCTGCCAGTCTGTGAGTGTGGTAATGTCCCCTTAGCTCGTGGCCTGTTAGCAAAAGGGCTCACGCCTAGTGAATCTCTCGTGTTTTTGCTTGCTGCACCAATCCTCAACCCAGTGACAATCATCACAACGCAGCAAGCATTCGCTGGCGATATGACCATTCTCTGGGCGCGAGTGTTTGGTGGCTTCGCTATTGCTAATCTTGTTGGCTGGGTCTATGCGCATCGCCCGGCGGAGGAGTTATTGACCAATACGTTTGTTGCTTCGTGCCAGGCAGATCATGTGCAGCAGAGCAAGCGAGTAGCAAGCCTTGCGATATTTCGACGTGAGGTGCAGGCGATGCTGCCAGCCTTGGTAGTTGGTGCAGGGCTCGCGGGTCTTGTGCAAGTGCTGGTGTCGCGCGAGGTATTGGTATCGCTGGGGAGCCAGCCAGTATGGTCGGTAATTGCAATGGTGGCACTGGCATTTATCGTCTCAATTTGCTCTAATGTTGATGCGTTCTTTGCTTTGGCATTTCGCCAGACCTTTATGACTGGGGCGCTTGTAAGTTTCTTGACCTTTGGTCCAATG
Source organism: uncultured Candidatus Saccharibacteria bacterium (assembly GCA_938041435.1). Lineage (GTDB taxonomy): Bacteria > Patescibacteriota > Saccharimonadia > Saccharimonadales > Saccharimonadaceae > Saccharimonas. Next base: position 49,900 of record CALISR010000009.1, on the reverse strand, counting down.
ATCGATATCAAGATGCTGAGCTTGCTGCGCACGACATATCGGCCGAGTGTGCTGTTTCAGGTAAGTGCACTTGTTGGACTGACATCGATAGCATTGGGATTGGCGGTGAATTATGCGTTTTAGGCTATTCTTGTCCCGAGTTGCACAGCAACAAGGTATAATACTCCTTTTTGTCATTGCCGTGGCGACGCTGTGGCTAGCTGCGACTGGTCGTTTGACGCTCTATATTCATCAGCGGTATATCGTCTTTACGACTGGTATGGCAGTGGTTGCTCTTGTGATGGCGAGTGCGAGTGTTATTACGCAATCACGTACCCACCAGCAGACACACTTCGTTTGGTGGCGTCGCGTTGCTGCGTGTGTGATGGTGTGTATGGTCGCAGGCATGGCGCTACTTGTCCCACCGACAGCACTAACGACAACAACTGCCACGCAGCGTGGTATCAACAAAGGGGCGGTAACTCGGCTATCTACAGACAAGCTATCGCAAGCATCTATCTTTGCTCAGCGAGATTATTCGCACCTCACGATCAAAGAATGGGCAGGGTTACTCACGCAAACGCATGACAGTGGGTTTTATCGTGGCAAGACAGTCAACTTGACAGGGTTCGTTACGCCAGATATAGCGGATTCACAGATTTTTTATGTGTCTCGATTTGTCGTGACGTGTTGTGCGGTCGATGCACAAGCGGTTGGCGTGCCAGTCTATGCACCTGGGTGGCGTGAGCGCTACCAGCCTAATAGTTGGGTAACGGTGACGGGTGACTTTGCCGCGCATCCACAGCAACATCGTCAGCAGCCGATTGTCATCATGCCGCGTTCGGTTACGTCAACCACCCAGCCAAAGGAGCCCTATGAATACTAAAAGCTGGCGGTGGGTGCGTCAGCGATGGCGATTTTTGCTTGTTGCGATTGGATTATTAATTACACTGAGTGTGCTCACGGTCCTGAGCTATCAACAAGGCCCGCGCTTGCGTCATGCAGTGCTGGCAGACGACCCGAATACAGGCTACCAGACAGTGCAATTGCAGTTTAATCAGCCAGTCAAGCCGGTTGAAGATCGCGCAATACGAATATCGCCGCGCGCAGACTTTACTGTTACAACAAATAACGCAACTGTGACGATTCAGTTCCGACATCGTTTGCGAAGTAACTCGCAGTATCACGTGGCGATCGATCAGGTAGCCAGCGCCTATACACAGCAGCTCGCAGCAGCCAGTTATCACTTTAATACGCCACCAGCACAGCTCTATTATCTCAAGCACCGCGATCTCACAGAGACAAAAACAGAGTTCTACACCGCACAAGCGACAGATGCTATCGTGCAGATGAATCTGGCAACAAAGCATGAGAAGGTACTTTACCAAGCGACGCGAATTATCGACTATGCAGTAGTAGGCTCTCGTATCGTTGTTCACACAATAAATGATGCGAAAACCAGTGAATTACATCAGGTTGATATAGAGACTGGTATTGTATCGCCATTACCGTTGCCTGGTAAGGGTATAGTGTCTCGCCTGCGAGCGATAGATAATGGGACGGTGGGGTATCTCTTTGCAAAGGTAGGCAGCAAAGAAAAGATCACCAATCTCATCGTGCATGATATTGTGGCGCAGCGCCACCACACTATACGTGGCCTTAACGCGCAGCCATTACCAGTGTATGATTGGCGTCCAGTATCACGTGGTGCAGCAGTTGTGGTGCGAACTCGCGGTGATGACGTACTGCTTGTCGATCCGACTGGCAAGCATGCCATGCAGCCGCTTGGCCAGGCAGCAACGCTTGGCGACGTATCATATGATGGCAAGAATATTATCATGATGAAAACGGGGGATGGGTATTTTGCACTCAACTTAGAAACTAGCAAAAAATCACCCATTACTCACCAACAAGGAAACGACGTCATATCATTAGCTGCCTTCTTACACACCCGCAGTGGCTATAGTATGGAGATAACGAGTGTTAATCAACAGCACATATTGCAGCGCCAAACAATACTCACCTATCCAGCCAAACGAGTGATTCATCAGACAACACCTCCGGCGTATACAACGAACATCACTGTATCACCAAACGATCAGTACACCGCCATTGAGCAAAAAAGCACCGCTGATAGCTCCACTAAAACGCACATTATCGATAATAAAACTGGCCATATGGTGCACACACTCGATGGTAAGACAGTGATTTGGTTATAAACAGATATTGTAAATCAAGCCTGAAGCTGCAGTGAACCTATATTGTGAGAGTAGAGGGTTACATCTGCGCCACAAACCAAAATACCTAATTGGTGTTTGCACAATGTTCTGGTATACTATAAAAGATATAGCATGAAGGGAGATGATGCCAATGCGAATGCGCGACAGACGACCAAGTGACCGCCCGCGAGAGAAACTTGCGCGAGATGGAGCGGCTCGCCTGAGTGACCTCGAACTCCTTATGGCGATTATCGGCAGCGGTAATGCGCAAGCTGACGTTGGCAAAATTGCGCGCTGTGTGCTGAAAGCCTTGCGCACCCATGGAGGCGGCCTGACTCATGAGGAACTCTCTAAGATTACTGGCCTTGGTGCGGCTAAGGTGACAGTGATTCTCGCGAATTTTGAGCTTGCACGGCGCTACCTCCTCAAAAGTGACCAGCCTATCATTGATGAGCCGAGCAAAGCAGCAGAGCAACTCGCCGATATTCGCGACAAACGACAGGAGCATTTTGTCTGCCTAACGCTTGATGGAGCGCATCGCTTGATCGCCAAACGCACAATTACCATTGGCACGTTAACTGCTAGCTTGGTGCACCCACGAGAAGTCTTTACAGATGCAATTGCCGACCGAGCAGCGGGGGTTATTGTGGCACATAATCATCCTAGCGGGCAGCTTATCGCAAGCCAGGCTGACCGAGAGACAACGCAGCGTTTGGCCGAGGCGGGTGAGCTGCTTGGCATCCAGTTGCTCGACCACCTTATCGTTACGAAACACGACTACATATCGATCATCGCCGAAACATAAGGAATGACCTGTTAGCACTCTTGCAATTAGAGTGCCAATTGGCTATACTAGGACAGATATGGCGAAGCGAGATTATTATGAGGTGCTTGGTGTTGCCAAAAGCGCCAGCGATGATGACATCAAGCGGGCATTCCGCAAATTGGCAGTGAAGTACCACCCAGACAAAGCGGGTGGGAGTGAAGAGAAATTCAAAGAAATTAATGAAGCGTATGAGGTCCTGAAGGACAAGCAAAAGCGCCAGCGGTATGACCAGTTTGGCCATGCGGGCGTTGGTGGCGCTGCCAGCGGTAGTGGTGGCGGTAACCCGTTCGCTGGCTTTGGCGACTTTGGCCAAGGGCAGAATATTCACTTTGATTTTGGTGATGGTGGCTTGGGAGATATCTTTGGCCAGTTCTTTGGTGGCGCTGCTGGTGGCAGTGCAAGCCAAGGTCCGTCGCGCGGTCGTGATGTTGAGACGAGTGTAACGCTCGAATTTGAAGAAGCGATCTTTGGTAAAGAAGTTGCCCTTGCACTAACGCTTGATGACGAATGCGAGCATTGTCACGGTAGTACCGTCGAACCCGGCTCAAGCCTTAAGAGCTGTCCAGATTGTAAAGGCACTGGCCAACGTGTGCGGACGATGAACACAATGTTTGGCCCCATTCAGCAGGCGGTGACGTGTGAGACGTGCCAAGGCCGGGGGCAGATTCCTGAGAAAGCCTGTACAGTCTGCCAGGGTAGCGGTGTACAGCGCCGCGAGCAAACGATTACCGTCAAGATTCCCGCTGGTATCGATAATGGCTCGACGATTCGTCTCCGTGGTCGTGGCGAAGCTGTAGGTGGTGGCAGTAAGGGTGATCTCTATGTGCAGGTGCGGGTCAATCCACACAAGACGTTTAGCCGCGAAGGTGATGTAATCTTGAGTGAAGAGCATATTGGTATGGCAGATGCAGCGCTCGGTGCCGAGCTCGACGTTAAGACGGTCGATGGGACGATTACAATGAAGGTGCCAGCTGGTACGCAATCGGGCACCGACTTCAAGCTATCTGGCCATGGCGTGCCGCACATGCGAAGCGACAAGCGTGGTCCCCATATTGTGACAGTAGTGGTCGACACCCCAACTAAACTAAACCGCCGCCAGAAGGAAATCCTCCGCGAGTTTAATGACACATTAGGGCGGAAGGGGATATTTGGGTTGTAACTCCAGGTAGGTACTGGTGTAGAATTAAACTACTTGTGGTGAAGGGTTTGATTCTAACCTGTTTGCTGGGTGGTGTAACTTTGCTAGATCATTTCAAAATTCGATAATGGAAACGTGGCTTTGCTCACAGTGCTCTGCAAATATAAGAGAAAGAGTCTTGATTTATACGGTGGTTTATTGCTAAAATAGCCTCACTATGATGACGAGCCATACTCTCGAGGATAGACCACTTCCATCTCATGATATGCAGGCGAAAGAAGCTCGGCGTAGCCAGAATAGCTCCGTCGATATAGATCCTGAAGTGTTCCGAGGAAAGTACCAGGAGCTTGTCGAGCGATCACCGAAAGTCATTGAATCACTTGTTCCCGATCAAGAAAGCAAAGAAGCGGCAATTGACAGTCTAATTACAGGTAGTGCCACGTCTTTTCAACAAAAGTATCCAGTCATTGCGGAGTATTCCGACGAAGATTATACAACCATACAAGATACTACAGAAGCGCTGATATCTATGGCCGAGTCTATGTCAGAGCCAGAGAGGACAGTCTATCTCCAGGCGATTGAGGCTCGCAAGCAAGAGGCGAACTTGATAGTAGCGATGAGGGATTATAAAGCAGCAACAGACCCAATAGCAAGAGAAGCAGTAGCACAGCGTTTTATGGAGATAAATATTACGCTCTATGGTGAGCCAGATAAGACAACATATGAGTCATTACTCGACGAAAAAATTGCCAACATCTTTCATAAAAAGCGTAGTCAAAGCGCTGAGATAATCTTTCAGGAGCTTCGGAATCTTCTTCCAGAAAATGTACTAGATGGTACACGTGTACAAGATCGATTTCGTCCATCTACTGAGACCATGAGATGGATGAACGAAGTTGTTCATGGATTGTATGATAATATGCTTCGACATGTTGATAGCTATGTAGAAGCGCATAAATCGGAGCTTCAAATAGAATCACACGATGAGACGGTTATAAAAATCCAGCCGACACACCTTCAAGATATCTTTCGGAATATCTTGACTGAGGAATTCCTTGCGTCATCCAAAGAGCCTGAAGAAAGTAGCCAGACAGGTGATATACAACAGGATGCACAAGCTGCGACAGACTGGGATAATACCGAGACGAGAAGTGCTGAGAAAGATACGGATTGGAAGATTGAGGTGACAGAGGCAAAATCAATCAATGTTGATCCAGACACAAGACATATCAGAATACCCCAAGACCGAGAAGCTATGTCTGTTAATGAAGTAAAACGGCTAGTTGTGCACGAAATAGGTGTGCATGTCTTAACGCGAATGACTGGTGGTTCGACAAACCTTGAGCCGCTCGCACAGGGCTTAGCTGGTTTTAACGATACACAAGAAGGGCTTGGGAAAGCAATGGAACATGCCCTTGAAGGAGAATATCAAGAAGCTGGTATAGATCACTATATTACTGCTGGACTTGCCTATTTTGACAACAAAGACTTCAAAGGCGCTTATGATGTGAAGTGGCGTCTCAAACTTCTCGAGAGCCTCAAGCCTGATCAAACACAACAATGCGTATCTACCGGGGTACTGATGACTTGCCACTCTTTAAGGATCTCTGCTACTACAATGGGTCAAAATAAGTATGGGAGTATCTAGAGAAAATTTGTGGTGATGATTTGCAGCTGAGTTTATTGCTGGCTGGTAAAATTAATACTTCGAAGAAGCACCAGAGAGTCATACTTGAATCACATAGTACTTAAACTAAATACAAGCAATGAAAGTTCAATACGATAAAAGTTTAAAGATAGCAGGCGTTAGTATACAGCCATGGGCAAGAATTGGACCTGAGCAGTGGTTTGATAATTACAAAATTGCTTCACTAGCTGGCTGGAATATGCGCAGTCAGAATGTAGAGCACATGGATAGTCTCGCTTATGTGCGCGATCAGTGCGAGAGACCTTATACAGGTGAACTGACTACACAGGCTCTTTTACAAGACTCAATATTCCAAGATATGGTAATAACTCATTTGCCCGAGTATCATATTTTTACGTATAAACCTTTTGTAATTCCTGAGCGATTGAAACAAAGTAGTTTGCAATTTTTGCCTAGAAACGATATGTACGCGTTGGCTCAGAAGTTTGAGAATAAATCGTGGTTTCGGCGTATTTTTGCAGAGCGTCTTTGCAACATTCCATCACATAAAATATACCCTTGGCGAGAAATGTTATCGGATGAGGAATATTTTTCTAATCTCTGTGATGGACGCAGTAAGATTGTTTTGCAAGATGCTGCACTTGGTGGAGGGAAGGGGTCGTTTATTGTCGATAGCTTCGAGTCGTTCTGTTCTGCAATAAATACAATGCAAAATAGCAATGGTTTGGTTGGTGATGTAGTTGTATCAGACTATATTGCTGATGGCCGTGATTGGTCGGTGCAGGGCGTTGTAACGCGCTACGGGGTCTTCATAGGGCCAGTGCAGCGGCAGATTATTGCAGACCCGAATTTATCAAATACAAGCATTCCTGGTACTGAGAAGTTTTGCGGTATTGAAATATTAGCAGATGATCAACACACGTGGCAGAGTAGTCAGCTAACGAAAAATGCACGCGTTATAGGCCAGGAATTATACGATAGAGGATATCGTGGTATTTTTGGTGTTGATTCTTTGGTGACGGATGATACAGTGTATACTATCGAAGTTAATGCACGCATTACGGGCGCTACACCGCTTCTTACAATGAGCTATAATGCAAAGAAGCATATCCCCTTCTATCTTCTTCATATCTTAGAGTTAACGAATGCCAATTATATTATTGAGGATAATTCATACAGTAATGACTATAATGATTGCGCGCTAATGGTGCTTCATCAACGAGACAGTGAGACAGGCATCGCCGACAGTCCTCGGTCGGGATTATATAATGAAAAGATGCAAATCATAGGCGATATAATGTCATTCGATAGGTCTTCTTCTGCAAAACAGGTTTTTGTACAGGATTATACAAGGAGCGAGAGGTCTATTGCGCGAGGGTCTCGATTGGCGTCTATATTTACTAATTTTCGTGTTATGGATGAAGAGGGTGTGCTTATGAGAGAATCAAGAAATATTATTGATATAATTGAAAATAGTTCGAAGTAAATAAATGTATCGCTATGAATATGGAGCAAGAAAGCAAGAATAGTATCAAAAAAGCGGACCTGTCACGGTATGGCATTACTTCTCGATTACTAATGAAGGAGGCGCTCCGAAAAGGGTACCAGGTCACAACAGTTCCAGGTCGTTTAGCAATATCACATGTGGTGCGCTGTGAAAAAGACGGCAAAGAGCTTTACTTTTATAATCTTAATACTGCACTAAACCCTTCATATGCAGTTCAGGTGAATGAGGATAAGATCTGGACGAATAACATACTACACCAATCGCATATACAAATACCAGATACATATCCATTGAAAATAAATAGACCCGAAGACGTGGTAATTGACGATACACTTCGAAAAATGCTAGAGTCCCATGAGCGTCTTGTTGTCAAATCTGCTACAGCAAACTACAGTAATAATGTTCTTATTAACACTGGTGATGAAGAAGGTTTGCTTCGTGCAATACACCGTGTATATCAGAATAGTGGTGGACAACCTGATATAATTGTTCAGCAAATAGTTTTTGGGCAAGAATATCGCTTCTTAGTGTTAAATAAAAAAGTCATTGCAGTAGCATATCGTCGACCACCATATGTTGTTGGAGATGGAGTGTCAACAATACGAACCTTGATAAGTAAAAAAAATAATAATTGCTCAAAGCATGGCAACAGACACGCTAGTTTAGTAGCAAAAATAAACATTGAAGATGTGTTGAGACATAAAGGTATTCACTTTTTGCAATACGTTCCCGAGAAAGGTTCTGTTGTTGAGGTTTTAGATACATTGAATCTGAGCAGGGGAGGTGAAGCAGTTGATGTCACGAGTTATGTGTCTGATGAACTCAAAACTATAGCAATTCAAGCAGCATCAGCGTGTTTTCTTGGTATTGCTGGCATTGATATTGTAACGGATAACATTAGCGGCGATGGAAATGATAGCTATGTCGTAAGAGTGAAGGCATCTCCAGGGATACGAATGCACCAATTTCCAACAGAAGGCAAACCTCGGAATGTTGCACGAAAACTATTTCATGCTATTGAAAAAACGGCGCATCCTATCGGCAAAAAGATAGTCATGATTGGCCGAGTTGAAAAGGTTGCTTTGCCTGATTTTATTAATGAAAAATTTAAAGCTCGGATAGATACGGGGGCAACAGTCTCGTCTATATGGGCAAGTGATATTCGAGTTAATAAGACAGGCCTCTATTGCAAACTATTTGGTGAAGGATCCCCAGTGTATACTGGTGAGGAGTTGCATTTTTCTGAGTATTCCATGCGCTCTGTTCGGAGTTCGAATGGTTATGAGGAATTGCGGTATCAAGTTGTCATTAATGTAAGTTTGGCAGGAAGGCGAGTGAAAGCAAAAGTTACACTAGCAGACAGATCGGGGCAGATCTACCCAATGCTGATTGGAAGAAATATTTTGCGTAATAAATTCATCGTTCATGTTGCAGAGGGTGATATTGATAAGAAGGCTGAAAGTAGTAATCGTCAAGAACTACGCCAAAATGGACTACAATAGAGACACAGAGCTTATAATAAGCAAAATCGATAAAATAATAGTACGAGGTATGGAGTGAAAATCGCAATACTCAGCAACGGCAATGTGAACTACTCAACGCTTCGCCTCAAGGAAGAGGCGGAGAGGCGTGGACATAGTGTGAGAGTGATTAAATACCGCAAATGTTATGTGACGATTGATGAGAAGAACCCAACGGTGATGTATGATGGTGAAGCAATCGATCAGTATGATGCAATAATTCCGCGCATTGCAAGCTATATGACTCGCTATGGCACAGCAGTAGCGCGCCAATTAGAAATGGCGTACCCACGCACGCTTTTTGTTAATCGCTCGATTGCGATTACCCGGGCGCGCGATAAACTGCGTTCGACACAGCTGCTAGCCCGAGGTGGAGTAGCTATTCCTAAGACAGTGTTTAGCCGTAACTCAGCCGATATAGACGATCTCCTTAACGAACTTGGTGGTACGCCAGTTATCATTAAGCTAGCTCGTGGTACTCATGGCAATGGTGTGGTGCTAGCGGAGACGAAGAAGGCGGCAAAGTCAGTGCTTCAGGCGTTGTACCTCACCAACGAGGATGGGACAAACATCCTGTTGCAAGAATTTATTCGTGAGTCGGCTGGGGTGGATATCCGCGCCTTTGTGGTGGGGAGTCGTGTAGTAGCGAGTATGAAGCGCCAGAGCCTAGATGACGACTTTCGCTCTAACCTCCATAAGGGAGGTGAAGGAACGCCAATCCGCTTGACGGATACCGAGCGTCGTATGTGTTTGCGGGCAGCTAAGGCAATGGGTCTGACAGTAGCGGGTGTTGACTTTATGCGCTCGAGTCGTGGGCCGCTAGTGCTTGAGGTCAATGCGAGCCCAGGTTTTGGGATAGAGAAAATTACGCGGCGCAATGTAGCCAAGCCGATCATTGAATATATTGAGCGCAATGCGAAGCGGCAGCACAAGAAGGACCGCGTTGGGGCGTAGCTATCCAAACGTATTGGCGTTTCTCATAACGCTTATATTGAATTGGTACCATGGTATAATAGTGGTATGATGTTGCTTGGATTGCTTGTTGGTACGGCTATGGTTTTGGCTGGTTTGGTGTATGTAGCGAAGCGGCATTTTGGGCTACCAGTAATGGGTCTGGCGGTCGGTATGGTAGTGACACAGCTGTGGGCGGCAGATGTCGTGCCGTATGCTGCTGGGGTTGGCATAGGCATTGACCGATCTGCTTTGCTTGCAGTGGTGACGATTGTGCTGACGGTGCTACCAGCTGTGGTGCTGGTGTGTTGCGGCTCGGTGGTGAGTCAGCGCTGGTGGCGTATTGGTGGCTCACTGATCTTTGGTGTTGTGGCAGTGTATGTGTTGTTTGGCGCGCTGAGTAGTCTCGTACCACCAGTTGATGAGACAAGCAAGACGGTTATGGCAGCGCTGGATGGGTCTCATGCAGCGGTTGTAACGATGGGGTTTGCATGTGCCCTTGTTGACACACTCGTGGCTCGCGCAAAGGGCGCAAAACCACACAAGAAAAAGTGAAAGTGATAGATATCCCTCCTGCGCGTGACACTTGATACGTGTGGTTTTACCAATAAATATACGTTGATGTGCTTAGCAAAACGACCCTCATAATGGAGAGTCGTTTTAGTGTTGTGATTCGCGTGTAACTCTAGTGGGTATTACGCAGCGTTCGTTGCAACATTTGTCACATCATCGAGTGCTTCAAGTGCGTCGATAATTTTGGTAAGCTTGCGGGCGGTTTCGTCGTCCTCAATAGCAACGGTGTTGTTAGGCACATACTGGAGCTCTGCATCTTCAACGGTCATGCCAGCTGCGAGCAAGGCTTCGCGAACTTTGGCGAGCTCCTTTTTGTCGGTGTAGACAGTGAGGCCACCATCTTCTTCTGTTGCATCTTCAGCACCAGCATCAAGCACAGTAAGGAGCGCTTCTTCACCACTGGCTGCTACGCAGATCACGCCCTTGCGTGCAAACTGAAACATCACACTACCGCTATCTGCCATGGTGCCACCATTCTTGGTGAGAGCAGTGCGGACCTCTGGGTAGGTACGATTCTTGTTGTCGGTTGCTGTCTCGATAATGATGCCAACACCACCTGGGCCGTAGCCCTCGTAGACTGCCTCTTCGAGTGCGGCAGCATTTTTATCATTGATGCGATCAATTGCTCGCTGGATGTTAGCGTTGGGCATGTTAGCCGCCCGAGCCTTCTCGATGGCTAATGCAAGACTTGAGTTGGTTGTTGGATCGGTGCCGCCACGGGCTGCAATGGCAATCATATTGCCAAGCTTGGTAAAGGCTGCGCCGCGCTTTGCATCAACCACGGCCTTTTGGCGATGGGTCGTGGCCCATTTACTGTGTCCAGACATAGGTTCTCCTTGATTGTTCTATCTTTCAACTCATTGTAGCATATTGGGTAGTTGTTATTCTACGAGTGAGGCATCGCGCAGCGAGTAGCCAGTTGCTCGCCAGAGCCACCAGCAGAGGCCAATGAGCCCACCATACCACAGTGCAACACCCCACCACGGCAGTGTAAAATCGAGCTGCGCCCAAGGGAAGGCGGCACATTGCTGGACGACCCACAGCATTGTATCGAGCAGCCATTGTGCTGGCGCGCCAAATACTGCCGCTGCCGCTGGCCACACAAGTGCTCCAACCCCAGCAATGCACGTGAGAAGCATTGCGAGCGGCACCCATGGCACAATGAGTAGATTGGCTGGCAGTGCCACGAGCGATAATTGCCCAAATGCTGCGAGGCTAATCGGTAATGTAGCAAGCTGTGCAGAGATTGTCTCGCCCAAGACTTGGCGGCCGATTGATGGCTCTGCTGGGCCGAAGAAATAGCGCTGCAACAGTGGTGCAAAAATCATCACCCCAGCGAAGGACGCAAAGCTTAATTGCCAGCCAATATCTCCCCAAACATAGCTTGGGTTCCATAGTACAGTAGCAGCGCTTGCAACTGCCAGCAGTGTAACGGGATGAAATGCACGACCATAGGCCCAAGCCCAAATACTAAGCCCAGCTACCAAGCCAGCGCGTGTCATACTTGGGCTCAGCCCAGTGATAGCAACAAAGCCAAGGACGAGACTTGCACTGGTAAGCACTGCGAGGTAGCGCGACACCTTGGCAAACAAGCGCCGAGCGAGGCGGACGAGGATCGTGAGGTTGTATCCGCTTGCTACTACGATATGAGTGAGGCCAGTAGTACGCATTGCTTCTTGGATGTCGTGTGGTAGGGCGCGCTTTTGGCCAAGGACGTAGCCACTGCCAAGGCTAGCCGCTGGCTCATGAATTGCATGGCGAATATGCTCGGCAAACCAATCGCGTACCTGTAGAGCGATATCACTAGGTTGCGGCTGAACAATGCGCTCCACATGAGCACGCTGCATGACAGCGGCAAAGTTGCCAAAGCCAGGCTTGAGCTTACCTCGCACAACTAGCCAGTCGCTGCGATGGACTGCAGGGTTGCCGTGTAAACTCACCCATACTGTGCTAGGTAGCGAGCGGCCATCGAGGCGGATAGCGCTCAGCCTCACGACGAGTTGATTGCGTTGATTTGTATCAGGATCATCCTGCACCTGCCCGGTGATTGTCGCTATGTGCCCAAATGATGCCGTGTAAGAGCGCTGTTGCTGCTGGTCACTCCCACCGCGCACTAGGCCAATCATAAGCCCAGCAATCAATATGACAATAAGGCACCACCGCCGGCTTTGGCGTAGTGCACAGGCAATGCCACCGCTAGCTACAACAAGCCACCACCACGCAGCATACGGCCACCACTGGGCTAGTGCTACTCCACCAACGATGCCACCGCAGCACATTGTGAGCTGCCATGTTGGGTGAATTCGCCGTTGCCACCACGTCATTTGTTATCATTAAACTATTGTGTTGCTGGTGTGTCAATTTATTACATCCAAATCGCGGCCTTTCTGTCAATTTCATGCTGTTTGTTCTACTTTTTGCAGGGTTTATCAGGGAGGCTAGAATTTTTACGTAATTTGTTTTCTTAGGGTGAAATTATTGAATCTTTTGCGTTTAGCAAGAGATTTTTATATATTCACCAGGTGAGGTAGCAAGGGAGAGTCTCCTACAGAGGAGAAGGGTGAATTTTGCTATAGATAGTAGAATTTTGGAAGAGTGATGATGAATCCAGCGCTTCCTCCGCTTGACAGTCCACCGCGACCAGTGCTATACTCGCAGAGTCTACGGGCCCATAGCTCAGCAGGTTAGAGCACCTGCCTTTTAAGCAGGGTGTCGTGAGTTCGAGCCTCACTGGGCCCTCCATTGACCAATTAGCAGGCGAGATAGCCTGTTTTTTGTTGTATCTGTTTGAAAGCCTAAAGATCCGCATTATACAATCTTAATTCCTATTTCTCGCTACTATTGTGCGGTAGAGAACAAAATCCGACCACCGTATTAGTTTGCGCGATCAACAAAACAATGTGCTTGTGCTTGACCGAGAGGGTTGCTTTGCGCATAATCGTGGCGAGGAGGAAAAACAAAATGCAAACTATGCGGAATTATGCCCGGCGAATTATTGCATATGGGCTTGCCGTAACCATGATGATACCAGGAATAGCCGGAGCTTCTGCGCTTGGTGCTGATTCTTCCACTGCTTATTTTGCCACCCCAGTCGCCGCCATCGGCGATTTTTTATTTGAAGGGGTAGTGGCGCGTGATGATACTGCTAGCAGCAAGTTTCCAGTAGCACAGCCTGTAGTGCACCTTGCTGCTCATACTGAACACGATGCATTGATGATTGGGGCGCTTCACACAACAGACCGGCGCACGGTGAGTGCAGTCGAGCTGCATAATACTGCGCGTCAGTTTGTACCGCTTAGTGATGTCACACTTGTTGTCAGTGTTAGCACAAACCACACCGACTACACGTGTCGCGTCAATCTACAGGGATATGCACCGCCCCAGTCGTCGGTGCGCTACTATCATCCAGTAGTAGCCCCGGCAGATGGCGCACAGCTCCAGGGTTGCCCAAGTGTGCCAAATGGTGAGCAAATCACGCGGTATGATGTGGCGCTGGAGCGATCAGGTGCGACTATTGACAAAGCAAGTGCAGCCGCAGACGAGCTTGCAGGTGCACTCGTCTGGGAGCGTGCACGCTGGACGGCAGCGGCGCGGACTGGGATATTTGCCAAGGACTTTCGAGCACGAGCTGGTGAAGCTGAGGTAACTGCGCCGTACGAAGCGCCAGGCGAGCCACCTTTGCAAATTCTTGAGGTCTTGCCTCATCCACACACCTGCGACACAGCACCAGATGATTGTCAAAAATATGTCAAGATCAAAAATACCGGCGACCAGCCAATCGACCTTGCTACCTATCGTTTGCGTAGTGGTACGCTTGGGAGTGATAGTACTGTGCGAAACACCTCGTCTCTTGTGGGAGTTATTGCGCCAGGCCAGGTGCTGACGATTCGTGCTCAAGCAAATGGTGCGGAGCTTGCGGTACTGCGTAGTGGTACACTGTGGTTCGAGGACCAGCATGGTTTAGTAAGCTTTTCACCGCGCATTGATGCATATAGCGGTGCAGGACAGGCTGCGCACCAGGGCAAGTCTTGGGCATATAATTCGCAAACTGGCACATGGCAATGGACAACGCCAAGCCCCAACCAAGCCGATAATATTATCACTGATACACCAGCCTCACCTCATCAGCCATCGGGCAAACCGTGCCCCGTTGGCCAAGAACGCAACCCAGCAACAAATCGTTGTCGAAAGATCAACAGTGGTGAGAAACAGTCAAAACAAACAGTCGGCAATGCAAAGGTGGCGCGCAGCACTTCTCATGCTCAAAAGCTAACCATCTGCAAACCAGGCCAAGAGCGTAACCCCACGACGGGCCGTTGCCGCGCAGTATCTGCCACTGGCCAGCAATTGGCTGCGTGCAAAGCGGGGCAGTATCGCAATCCTGCCACAAGGCGCTGCCGAGCGCTCGCTGGCGGTAAGGCACCAGCTGCTATATGTAAAGCAGGGTACTATCGCAACCCAGCGACTGGCCGCTGCAAAAAGCTTAGCGCAGCAAATAGTCGCCAGCTGACGCCCTGCAAGCCAGGCTGGGAGCGTAATCCATCGACCAATCGCTGCCGCAAATCGACGAGCAAGAATAGCAAAGCACCAGCCGCAGGCTACGCTGTTGAGCCGGGTAGTAATAATGGGCAGACAGAGATCATCTGGTGGATGATTGGTGGGGTAGCCATTGTGGCGGTGGGCTATGCTGGCTGGGAATGGCGCAGTGAGATTGGCCAGTGGCTGCGCCGGATGGTGCGCAAAGGTTAGAGTCTCATTAGCTATACCATAGCGGTATATAGCAGAAGCCCTCAGATTCGGCTATACTAGCATCATGCGAATCATTGGTATAGACCCGGGCACTGGCATCCTTGGCTTTGGCGTCATTGACGCTCATGGTAGCGCAACGCGACTCGTCACGGCCGGTGTCATTACAACGCCAGCACATACTCCAATACCAGAGCGCCTTGGTGAGATATTCGATGGTCTCACCAGTATTATTGCAGAGACACAGCCGACAATGATGGCGATCGAGAAGCTCTTCTTTGCCCGTAATATAACTACCGCTATGAGCGTAGCTGAGGCGCGTGGCGTAGCGCTGCTGACTGGCCAGCGGGCAGGACTGCGGATTGAGGAATATACACCACTCCAGATCAAGCAGACAATCACTGGCTATGGCAAAGCAGACAAAAAGCAAGTGCAAGAGATGGTGCGGCTCCAACTAGGTCTTCAGACGGTACCTAAGCCAGACGACTGTGCAGATGCTCTCGCGGCAGCGATTATGGCAGCATTTATGACACGGTAGAGATAGTGAGCTGCTACCGGTGTAACTACACTAACAAGGCTAGAAATTAGATTATAAAAAGGCTTATGCTTGTGCTCTATCAGAGATGAGAAAGAGAAAAGCGCTAAGATTGGTGTTTTCAGCACATTGCACCAGAACGATGGTATAATTAAACTATGCAACTACCTCGAGGAAGACAACAACCAGCCCGAATGGGCAGATATGCCAACTTTGGAGAGGTTCGCCAGTCGAAGCCACCGCGCCGAAGACGCGAGCATAAACATTTCTTATGGTTTTGGAATATGAGCAAAAAGAAGAAGGCGATGGTGATTCTGACGCCGTTTTTGCTGTTTTTGCTGATTGTGCCGATCTTGACATACCTATATTATGCACGTGATATTTCTGACCAAGAGCGGCTGATGAACCGCAACAACACTGGTATTGTCCTCAATGATGTCAACAACAAGCCACTCTATAGTGTGGGGCGAGCTCAGCACCGCAATATGGTGAAACTAGCTGACATCTCAGACAGTATGAAAAATGCGCTACTGGCTAGTGAGGATAAAGACTTCTATAAACACCCTGGGTTCAGTCTAATCGGTATCTTCCGGGCAGCCTTCCAGCGTCATGGTGGTGGCTCGACCATTACGCAGCAGCTCGCCAAGAACACCGTCCTCACAAGTGAACAGACCTTTATGCGTAAATATCAAGAGCTGTTCGTAGCACTAGCGATCGAGCAGAATTATACGAAGGACCAAATCCTCGAGATGTATCTCAACTCTGTGTACTATGGTGAAGACTCATTTGGTATTGAAGAGGCAGCCAAGATTTACTTTGGTAAAGCACCAAAGGACCTCACGTTGGCTGAGAGCGCTATGCTTGTTGGTGTCCTACCAGCCCCAACTGCCTACTCACCAATTAGCGGTAGCCCAGAAAAGGCCAAGCAGCGCCAAAAGACAGTGCTCGGCCGCATGGTTGATGTGGGTGCTATCACTAATGAGCAAAAAGACGCAGCATATGCGCAGCAGCTCTCGTATGCATCGACGGCAAATACCGTTAAGTCGATTGCACCACACTTTGCGCAGATGGTTATAAACCAACTCAAACAGAAACTATACAGTGCGGACGATAAAAATGCGTATGGTAAGTTAATGCGCTCAGGTTACCAGGTGAAGACAACGCTCAATATGGATACGCAGCAGATGCTGATCGATAACGTCTCCAAGCAGATTCCATACCTCAATAACCGTGGTGGGACGAATGCAAGTGGTGTTGTGATAGACGTTAAGACAGGCCGGGTGCGCGCACTAGTGGGCAGTGCCGACTACAACAACCCACAGTGGGGTAATGTCAATATGGCCACAACGCCACGCCAACCAGGTAGTAGCTTCAAGCCGATCTACTATGCAGGAGCACTAGCCGAGGGGGTTATTACACCAGCGACAATTTTCCAAGATAAGCCAACGGACTTTGGTGGTGGCTACCAGCCGCTCAACGCTGACAAACGTTGGCACGGGAGCGTGACGACGCGTCGAGCAATTAGTTGGTCGCTCAATATCCCGAGCGTGGAGATCATGAAGAAGTTTGGTATTAGTAAGTCGGTTCAAACGGCTAACAATCTTGGTATCTCGTCGATTACTCAAGCAACAGGTGAGAAGAATGGTTTGTCTCTCGCACTTGGCTCCGGTGAGGCGTCACTAACGCAAATGACTAATGCCTATGCAGCATTTGGCAACCAAGGGCAGCAATTTGAGCTGGGGCTCATCGAGCAAGTTAACGACAAATACAACAAGAAAGTTAGCTGGCCCAACGCAACAAGCAAGCGGGCAATTAGCGAAGGTGGGGCCTATTTGATCTCAAACATCCTATCGGACAACTCGGCACGAGCGAGCGTATTTGGTTCAACCCTCACAGTGCCTGGCCATACTGCAGCTGTCAAGACAGGGACGACGAATGATAACAAAGATGCCTGGACGATTGGCTATAACCCAGAGTATGCTGTTGGCGTTTGGGTTGGTAATAATGACAATACACCAATGAAAAATGGTGGCTCAGACATGGCAGGGCCAATCTGGCGCAACACAATGACGAAACTCTTAGCAGGCCAGTCGAATACCCAATTCTCTGTACCAAGTGGTGTTGTGCAGCGCTCGGTCTGTACGAGCGACGGTGGTCTGGCTACTACTGAGAATGCTAAGGGGACATACAAAGAATACTTCCTAACTGGTGCATTGCCAACTAAGCAGTGTAATGTTGTGCGCACTAAGATCGAAGTCTGTAATCTCAGTGATAAAAAGATGGAGTCTATCTACGAAGATGACTTCGACAGCACGAAGTACTCAAAGAATAGCTCAGACTGCTCCACGACGAAACAGCAAATCCGTGTCTGTGACGTTGAGCAAAAGCGCATCATTACCATCGACGAAAAAGACTTTGATAGTAGCCGTTACTCAAAGAACATCGCAAGCTGCCGGTCGTCAAATAGCAGAGGAAGCTCTGGTAGTACAGGCGACGACAGCGATAATAGCTCGACCATTAACGGTAATACTCGCCGCCGCAATAATACCGGCAACAGTGGCAATACTGGTGGTACGAGTGGTGATAGTTCTGGTACTGGTGGTACGGGCGACGACGACAGTTCTGGGCAGAATAGTCAGAACAATACTGGTGGCAATAATAACAACTTCTTCAGGACTAACTTTTAGTGCTTTGAGGAGACGTGGATGATTGCTCATATTGCTGGCCAAGTTGATGAGAAGTTTGCGGGTAGTGTCATCATTGATGTGCAGGGGGTTGGCTATGAGATAGCGGTCGCAGCGCATGATTATGATGCGATGCAGCTTGGTGAGGTAGTCAAGCTCTATACATACCACCATATCCGAGAGCAAGCTCAGGAGCTGTTTGGCTTTTCGTCACGGGCAGCCAAGAAACTGTTTGAGCTGCTCATCACTGTGCAGGGCGTGGGGCCCAAGGCAGCACTGGCCATTCTCAGCCTTGGTGAGGCTGAGCAGGTGCGCAATGCCTTAGCCAATGCCGATGCGGCCTTTATCCAAAAAGCCAGTGGGGTAGGCAAAAAGACTGCTGAGCGCGTGGTGGTAGACCTGCGAGATAAGGTGGGTGTACCGACGTACTATGCTGCTCACGACGCGCCTGTGCAGGCAGAGCTTGATACAAACGACGAAGCGCTCGAAGCGTTGGTCGCGCTAGGCTATACGTTGGCAGATGCCACTAAAGCACTTGCTCATGTCGATACGAGTTTACCCACAGCGCAGCGAGTGACAATGGCTTTGAAGCAATAACAATATAAAGAGAGGAGACGGGATGGCAAAAGTATTTGTGTCAGGACAGATTGGTGATATTTCTGTAGTACAGCGAGTGCAGGCAGCGCTGGTGGCGGCTGGGCATGAGATTACTCATGATTGGACGCGCAACGAAGGCGGCAGTAAGATGTTGGTTGGTCAGCAGACGAAGTTCGATCAAGCAGCAGAGTCAGCACGCCGTGCCACGAATGACATGAATGGTGTGACTGAGAGCGACGTCTACGTTATCTGCACCGATAATGAAAAAGCAGGCAAAGGTATGTATGTTGAGCTGGGTGGAGCGCTTGCACTCAATACCACCACTGGTTCACCACGAATTTATCTGTTGGGTCAACGCAAGCATGCAACAATCTTTT
This sequence comes from uncultured Candidatus Saccharibacteria bacterium, assembly GCA_938041435.1. Classification (GTDB taxonomy): domain Bacteria; phylum Patescibacteriota; class Saccharimonadia; order Saccharimonadales; family Saccharimonadaceae; genus Saccharimonas. The sequence goes on along the minus strand of CALISR010000009.1, from coordinate 30,600 downwards.
ATTTCCATCCCTCGATTCGCTTGTGTGACTCGGTAGATGAAATTATTGCTGACCTTGATCATTGATTAGGAATAATGCAAAAAATATGAGATACTAGCACATGGTGTGAAAAATCCTGAGCAGAAAAATTCGGAGAAACCTGATGTGCAGCACATATCTCGCCTAAGAGAAGTGGCAAGTGTGGGGCTGACGGCCCTGCGCTATGGTGGCGTAGAATATATTGCACAGCAGGCGCGTGACGGCAAGCCGATTGGCCTTGCGCTTGCAGCTTTTATGGCAGCTGATGTTGCTGATGGGCAAATTCTTGACGATACGCCACTGCGCCGTGTGACTGACGGCGTGGTGGATACAGCCGCTGTGGTGCGTGTGATGTATGAGCTAGGCAAGCGCTACCCTGAGGCGCGAGCGGGGATTGCTGCCGTTGCCTTTGGACAGGCAGCAACTGGCGCAGCCAATGCCTACCACCTGGCAAAAACTGGTGAGGTGACCAAAGGTGGGCGCTACAAACGAGCCGCTAATATCGCTACGGCGGCTTTTGCCGTTGTAGCGGCACGTGGCAATCCGGGGCGAACACGCCTCGCAGGCGGTATAGCGGCTGGCGTTGTTGCAGCCACAACAGTACCGCACCTGCGTGGAATTGGCAAGCCGACTGGCAAAAAAGTTCGTCGGTTATAACACGTGCAGCTGAGGCGTGTAGGCACCTCTGTTGACAACTGATAAATTTACCCATATAATAGGACATCTATGTTTGATAAATTCCCTAACTCTCAGGTTGATAGTGCACCTGAATCGATTAGCCAGTCAAAGGAGCATTATACAAAAGCCTTTGAAGGGTCGGTAGATCGCGCTAGTGAGCGCTATCCCGAGCTGCCTTACCACCATCCTGGCCACATGAAAGATGTGATGGAGGCAGTTGGCGAGCTTGTAGAGCTTTTGCCCAGTGATAGCTATCCGCATGTGATCACTCCATGGCAAAAAGACCTTCTTGTCTTAGCGGCGGCTTGGCATGATGCTGGTTTTGACGATGATAAGGCTCGGGCATATCCGACGAAGGAAGACTATGCAATAGCACTCATGAAGGAAGATATCAAAAGCAATAAGATTGACCTGACTGATCACGATATTGCTTTCCTCGATCGAGCCATTAGAGGTACAATTATGGCGCCCTCACTCCAGCAACGTGATACACCCGAGGCGAAGCTACTCCATCACGCTGATATGGCCTATATGACAGCTGATTGGGAGACATTCTGGCGCGGTGCTGAGGCATTTCACGATGAGGAGCACCCAAAAATGTCATGGGAGAACTTCCAGAAGTTTGAGGCAGATTTCTTGCCAAAATATATGGAGTCATTGGAGAATGACTTTCAATCACTTGGTATTGCTGAGGACGAAATCAAAAAACGATTGGATACTCTTGAATCTCACCTTAAGCGCATTATGGAAATGAGCAACCCATGGTGTGGCCCAGCTAAGCTTAGTTTGTAAATAGAACAATGACAACAACTATCTCCTCGCTTATAATAAAACGAGAGGAGGTAATAAAAATGAAAAACTGTGACATCTGCCCATTTGTGGCAGAACAAACAATTGATGACCCAGCGGTGGTTTTACAAACCGATCGATGGAATGCAGTACTCGATCGTAATCAGCTGTATCTTGGCAAAGGGTTTGTGACGCTACGTGAGCACAAGTCATCACTTAGCGAACTCGATGAGACCGATTGGCGCGAACTCCACGAGGTGATCCGCAGCATGGAGCACGCAATGACCCAAGCTTTTGGCGCAGACGTGTGCAACTGGGAATGCTTGATGAACAATGCCGTCAAGGCTGGGCAGTCGACCCATGTGCACTGGCACCTCTATCCACGCTATGCTAACGGTATACACTTTGCGGGGGAGGAATTCCCTGATCCAAAGTGGCCACGGCATCTAGAGAGTGGTGAGCACCATGTGAGCGAGGAGCTGTTTGGCAAGATTGTCCTTGCGGTGCAAGAGAACTTACCCTAAGCAAGGAGCCACGCTGCTGCAAGGTATATAGTAGCTAATATAGCTGGTGCAATTACCATACCCCACTCTTGCTTTTTGAGCCCAATAACAACATCGCCAATTTGCGCTAAGCTTGCTGCAGCAAAGACAAGCTGTAGCGCAGAACCATTAAACACAAAGGGGGCAACTACCGTAAGTAGTCCCAATGGCAGTGCTCGAGAAGCGTACATTGCTGCGTAGAATCGCTCGCCGTTAGTAATGGTAGTCGAGCGGCTCATCATACCAGGCTTGACGAGTGCAATAATTGCAGCGATGATTGTTGCTATGGATGATAGGGTGGTGATGACAAGTATGACGGTATGCATGAATATAGTAAACCATATGATGAGGTTGCTATGCAATCTATCCCCATCACCAATGCTATAATAAACCTATGGCGATAGAACGAATTGTTGATACCAGTAGCCACGCGGATGATAGCGAGGAGCAGCGCATTGAGGTGACGCTGCGGCCACAGCGCTTTGCGGAGTATGTGGGGCAGGAACGGCTGAAGAAGAATTTGCAATTGGCAATTGCGGCGGCCAAGAAGCGTGGTGAGCCGATCGATCATGTCTTGCTCTATGGCCCACCTGGCCTTGGCAAGACGACGATGGCGGCGGTGATTGCCAACGAGATGGGGGCTGGCTTGCGAGTCACCAGTGGCCCGGCGATCGAGAAAGCGGGCGACTTAGCATCGATCTTGACCAACCTCAACGATGGTGATGTATTGTTTATCGATGAGATTCACCGCTTGGGGCGAGCTGTGGAAGAGATTTTATACTCGGCGATGGAGGATTTTAAGCTCGATATTGTCATTGGCAAAGGGCCAGCGGCACGCAGTGTGCGGCTCGACCTACCGCGCTTTACAGTGATTGGCGCGACGACACGGACGGGGAGTCTTGCAGCGCCATTGCGTGATCGGTTTGGGCATATCTATCGTTTGGAATTTTACACCCCAGAGGAGATTGCACAGATTATCACACGGGCAGCGACCATCCTCGAGACACGCATCAAGCCAGAGGCGTCGCGATTGCTCTCTACCAGGGCGCGCCTCACGCCACGGATTGCAAATCGCTTGCTTAAGCGGGTGCGCGACTATGCGGACGTGAATGGTGATGGTATTATTGATGTAACAACGACAACGCAGGCGCTGACTCTGCTGGAAGTTGACGAGCTTGGCCTCGACCCAGCCGACCGTAACCTGCTACTCTCGATGCTCGATACCTATGGCGATAGCCCGGTTGGTCTGACGACAATTGCTGCTCTGACGGGTGATGAGACAACGACGATCGAGGACTTCTATGAGCCATATCTCTTGCAAATTGGCTTTATTGAGCGGACGCCGCGAGGCCGACGGGTGACACCTCGAGCGCAGCAGCATCTTGGCCGTGCAATGGAGTAAGAGGCATGAGGTGATGAGCCCAAGATATGCTACAATATACCCATGAATTCACAACGATTGCAACGCAATGATCCACCACGGCCCGTCGCCTATGATGTCGATGGCAACCCACTCTACGCCGAGCCGCCCACGGCACCACGGGCGAGCAGCACACTCTACGATGTGAGCGGCAAAGAAGGCGCTCCCCACTACCATGCGCCGCGCCCAGAAGCGAACCTGCCACGGATGTCATCAGAAGTGCGTCGCCGCCATGATGAATCAGTCATGGCCTTCCCGAATCTCAATCTGAGCGAGCAAGAATACATCATTAGTGTGGTGCGTCGCCACCCAATTGGCATGCTGCCAGCGATTGTTATGTCGACCTTGATGACAAGCATTGTCTTGGCACTGATGTTTAATTACGACTATATTTTTGACCTCCTCCACCTGCCAGCTTCTGCCTCGGGGTCATTTATGTTGCTGTGTATGGCGCTCATCTTGGCCTTTGTTCTTGGTGGCTATGTGTCGGTCTGGGTTTATACGCGCAATATGTTTTATCTAACAAATGAGAGTGTTATCCAAGAGATCCAGACCAGTATTTTTTCACACACCGAGCAAACGGTCAGCCTGATGAATATTGAAGATGCCAGCTACAACCAGCGTGGTGTCCTCCAAGCAATGTTTAATTATGGCTCCATCCGCCTCAGTACGGAGGGCGACGAAACAACCTATCGCTTCTCATTCGTAGCTAACCCCAAGCAAGAAATCGCGACGCTTAATAATGCAGTAGAGGATTTTAAGAACGGCCGGCCAGTGGCAAATGACTAATACTAGCAGACGTTGATGATAAAAACACCGAGCAGACAAAGCTCGGTGTTTTTTGCATACCTATATACAGACTTAGGTATTATTGCGGTTGGTCTTGGTGTAGTCTGCCTCACGCTCTAAGTTGGCGGTGAGTTTGTAGCCTTTGCACTGGTTGTCGGTGGTGCAGTCGGTGCCACTGTAGTGGTAACTAGACTGGGCGCTGCCAAGCTTGTGGCCATTTGGATCGGTAAAGAGCGATGGGTCAACTGAACGTAGCGTCTTGCTATCAATCGTGTTGGGGTAGTGGTTATTTTTCTCAAAATACACTTCTTCCAGGCTATAGTACATTGCGTTAATGGCGGTTTTGCGCTGGTTGTCGCGCTGCGTCGCTTCGGTTGCGATTTTCTCACTGAAAAAGAGCCAGCTGCCCGTTGCAAGCAGAGCGATCACGACGATGAGCTCAATAACGGTAAATCCTTTAGGTGCCTTCATAGTGTTATTATAGCATGTCTACCACGAAAATTTCTTTAGAAGATTGTTGCTGTTTCGTACTCCACATTGATAGAGCAGTGGAAGCTGGAGGCTAATAAAAATAAATAAATCGGTGATGTTGAGTCTTTGTAAGTACAAACCAATCTCCACGCGGACAACGGCAAGAGATTCTGGTATAATAAATTCTTGAAGGAGAGGGGACGTATGACCAAACAATCGAATACGACACAAACCACAGACGACGGCAAGCTCAAAGCGCTTGGCCTCGCGATGGATCAGATTACAAAACAATTTGGTGATGGTGCCATTATGAAGCTTGGCGAATTTCATCAGGCAGATGTAGCAGTCATTCCGTCTGGCTCGCTGAGCCTCGATCTTGCACTGGGCGGTGGCTATCCTAAGGGGCGCATTATCGAGATTTATGGGCCAGAGAGTAGCGGTAAGACGACGCTGACGCTGCACGCTATTGCTGAGATTCAGAAGCAGGGTGGCACAGCGGCCTTTGTTGACGCTGAGCATGCGCTCGACCCGAGCTATGCCAAGAAGCTTGGCGTCGATACAGACAACCTTTTGGTGTCGCAGCCAGACAATGGTGAGCAAGCGTTGGAGATTACGGAGACGCTGGTGCGGTCAAACGCCGTTGATCTCATCGTGGTGGACTCGGTGGCAGCGTTGACGCCGCAAGCAGAAATTGACGGTGACATGGGTGATTCACACATGGGTCTCCAGGCTCGCCTGATGAGCCAGGCACTGCGCAAGCTAACGGGGGTTATCAACAAGAGTAAAGCAACCGTCATTTTCATCAACCAGATCCGCATGAAAATCGGCGTAATGTTTGGCAACCCCGAGACGACAACTGGTGGTAATGCGCTGAAGTTCTATGCCTCGCAGCGGGTGGATATCCGCCGGATTGGGCAAATCAAAGTGGGTGATGACATTCGCGGTAACCGCACGAAGGTGAAGGTGGTAAAGAACAAGATTGCGCCGCCCTTCCGCGTTGCTGAGTTCGACATCATGTACAACGAAGGCATCTCCAAGACGGGGGATATTCTCGACCTCGCAGTGCAGCATGGTATTGTTGATAAGTCTGGGGCGTTCTTCAAATACGGTGGCGAGACAATTGGCCAAGGCCGCGACAAGACCAAAGAATACCTCAAAGAACACGCCGATACCCTGGCTGAAATTGATGGTAAAGTCCGCGAGGCAGTGAAGGCGGCGGAAGAAGCGTAGCATTGAAAACTTCAGTTTTTACAACTGTTGTGCGAGATGAGGGTCGGGTTTTTGCAGAGACAGCACATTCATTTGCGTTCTTGACCAACATACCAATTACACCCGGGCATAGCTTGGTTGCGCCACAGCGTGTCGTTGCAACGATTGATGAGTTGACACTAAAAGAACTTACTGATTTGTTTGCTTTGGTGAAGTATGTGAAGGATGTGCTGCGCCAAGCGGTTAGCGCTCAAGGGTTTAACTGTGCTTGGAATGAGGGTCGTGCCTACGGTCAGTCGGTGCCGCACCTCCACATTCACATTGTGCCACGAACACAAGGTGATGCTGGTATTACTCAATATGAACCACGCCAGTTCTTGTATCGCCCAGGGAGCCGTACCGAGTCGCCAACTGCTGAGCTGGCTGATCTAGCGCAGCACATGAGAGAAGCAGCATCTGATATGATCAATACACAGGAGTAAGCAATGCATAATGATCTATGGCAAAGTTATAGCCCAGATGGAGTGCCAAAACAGGGCGAAGGCCTTGCTCGCAAAGACCTGACCAAGGATGCTATTGTCGCGGCAGCGCATGTTTGGTTGTGGCGGCGTAGCAGTAATGGAGGGTGTGACATATTGCTCCAGCGCCGGGCTGATCAGGTCAAAAACTGGCCAGGCTATTGGGATATTTCGGCAGCAGGGCACGTGAGCCTTGGCGAAACACCGCTCGATGCGGCGCTGCGTGAGGCTCAAGAAGAGATTGGTATGACGCTTGATACTTCTCGAGTGAAGTTCATTGGAAGTTTGCCAAAGCGCAAATCAGCGTATAGCGAGTTTCACTTTATTTACACTTATGAATATCACGATGAGCCACTCGATATGGTTGATGGTGAAGCAGCGGCACTGCGCTGGGTGCCGTATGACACGTTCCGTCAGATGATCGAGCAGCCAGAAGATGTGATGCTTGTGCCGCATCGGCCACTCTATTTTGCGCTGTTGATGGAAGAACTAGGACGAATATTGCGCGAGTCATAAAATAGGGGTAGAGACCAAAGACCAAGGCAACGAGTCTAGAGTCGACACCAGAGGAGCAAAAATAAAGCATGGATATCGAAAACCACTACAGAAACGACACTCCGTTTACCCGGGCAATCATCCTCCATGGACGACGAAGCTTTGACAAATATCATAAGCCTACGGTTGATAGTACAAGCAACTCTCATTGGCTGCCTTGGCTTCAGCAACAACTCTTGATACGTGGGATACTGACGCAAACACCCGAGATGCCTCGCCCATACGAGCCACGCTACGAGGCATGGTGCCAAGAGTTTACCCATCTGCCGGTGGATGAGCGTACGCTGCTAGTGGGCCATAGTTGTGGTGGAGGTTTTTTGCTTCGCTGGCTGAGTGAGGGAAATTGCCGTGTTGGTCGGGTCGTACTGGTGGCACCGTGGCTGGATGTTGAGGGAGAGGCAGGAGATTTCTTTCGCTTTACACTCGACCGCCAGATAGACCGCAAAGCAGTGCACGGCATTGATGTGCTCTATTCTACTAATGACTACCCACACCTGCAAAGCTCCACGGCAAAGCTCCGCCGTGAGCTACCCCAGCTGCGCTACCATCGATTTATCGACTATGGCCACTTCACCTTCAGTGCAATGCAGACGCGAGCGTTTCCAGAGCTGGTAGAGATTTGTTTAAGAGAGGAGAAGAAATGACTAAAAATGATGACTTGAAAGATGAAAGTAGCGTGCTAGATGCGCTTCCCACGACACAGATTGATATAACGCGCGTAGCGAATCTGCGCGAGATACTCAAAGAGTACGGGCACAAGACGACAGAAATATGTAGCATGCAGCTTGGCTATGATAATCATCTCTATGTTTTGCTCTCGAGTAATATTCCAATGAGAGATGGGTGGGCTTGTTTTACAGAAATCAAGGTAGACAGTGTCTTTTCGGTTCTTGAATTTGTCATTGATTGGGAGAAAGAGGCGGTTAAACAGGTAATACACCTTAACCTTGGTCGGCATTTTATTAATTTTCGCTACGTTCAGCCGATTGGTGATAAGCTGCTGCTGGTCTGCCCACGGATGGACTTTGAGGAGCCGTCTATGGGTAATAACGCAGAGATTGTTGATAGAACTGGCAAGGGGATCATGCTGGGGTGCTTGGGTGATGCGGTTGGCGGGGTGATTGTCACAGAGAATAGAGATATCATCACCAGTTATTTTGATGAAGGTGTATATGCGTGGGAAGATCCAATCAGTGGCCTTGGAGTGAGAGCGTGGGATGATAAACTGCGAGAGAACTCTGATAAGATCCCAGCGTTCACGCAGGATGAAGTTATTTGTATGTTCTTTGATGAGTGCAAGAATTTTTGGTACAAAGATATATCTGATTTTAAACTAAGAAAGGTCAGTCCAGCAGACGTAGACACAGTATACAAACCATATATTAATGGTATGAGAGCTTTTCTTGTCTATGATAATGCTAATAAATTGCTTGCTGATGGAGGACGTGCTCAACGTAGTACGTTTTATATTGTTGATGTATCCCCCGCTCGAGATGAGCACACGCTCCGACCAGCTGTCCTGATTGGACATATGGTACCAGTAGCAAAAATTGAGTTTATTTCTAATGGCGAGAACGTCGAGGACATAAATAGCGATCAATCAGCTTTTCGTACCAATAAAGCTGTCTTCATCGATAAAGCATATAACATCTATCTCAAAGCATTTCAGTAGTGGGGTTGACGCAGCTCATTTCTAGAGGGCGTTGGGTGACATGATTAGACAAACCTGCGTATAATAAATATATGCCAACAGAAAAAACCTACACCATCACTGCGCTTACTGCACAGGTGCGGAGCGCCGATCGGGTGAATGTATTTATCGATGGCACGTATGATTTTAGCCTTGATGTGGCGCAGGTGGTGGATTGTGGCGTGAAGGTGGGGCGAATGCTGACTGAGGCCGAGCTGACTGAGCTACGCCGCGAGGGGGAGTTTGGTAAGCTCTACGCGCGGGCGCTCGAGTACACCCTGATGCGGCCGCACAGTGCACGCGAAATCCGCGACTATCTCCAGCGCAAAACACTGCCACGCAAGTATAAACAACGCAAAACTGGCACGCTGGTTGAGAAGCCTGGTGCTTCACTAATGGTTGTGCAACGGGTATTTGCGCGCCTTGAGCAGCGTGGTCATATCGATGATGAGGCATTTGCCCAGTGGTGGGTGGAAAATCGCCACCAGAGTAAGGGTGCGTCGCGCCGCAAGTTGGAGGCAGAGCTGCGTGCCAAGGGTGTTGCACCAGAGGTGATAAACCAAGCATTAGCGCAGTCGAGGCGGACTGATGAAGACGAGTTAGCTAAGGTGATTGCCAAAAAGCGCTCCCGCTACCCAGACGAGCAAAAGCTTATCGCCTATCTCTTGCGCCAAGGCTTTGCCTATGACGACATCCGGGCAGCGTTGGCGGGTGACGAGTACTGATTGTGTTAGCGGCGCTCGTCTGTATTGATTGATTCTCGGGCCTGCGATGGCTTGCGGAAGGGGTTAACGTATTCGCCACTACTCATGGCTGGTTGGGTGGCCTTTTGCTCGGGCTTTTTGGTCTCAGCCTGCGACTGGACGATGATAGCATCGTTATTGATCTCAATGATTTGCGACCGATGAATAACCAGCTCAGCATCATTGAGGCGGTGGAGCCACGAGCGCCGGACAATGAGCTGCTGGATGACAAAATTACCTGTCTCGATCGTATAGTCGCTAATCTTACCGAGGCGTCGCCCACGTTTGTCTTGGACGGGCATGCCCAAGAGGTGAAACTTGAGCTCGTAGAGGCGCTGGATCTTTATGACGTCGGTGGGAGTGATGAGCTCGTCGACGGAGTCGATGATCATGCCGAGTTCACTCATCTCACGCACATCAGCGAGGCGAAGCAGCATGGTTGTGTCGTTAGCAAATGAGCCATCTACGGTGTAGGCAACGATGGTTAAGGTTGCTGGATCGACAAGCGGCTGGGCGAGGCTGCCAACTTTGCCGCCCATTTGTAAGCTCATGACAGGGTAGTTGACGAGTGCAGATCCGAGCAGTATCATATGTGTAGTATAGCATTGCGCCGCAAAAAGCTCCACTGCGGCTGTAAAAAATGTTACTCGACAAATGGGTTACGCGAGCTAATCGGCAGTTGGCTGGCGCTTTGGTCGGATTCGCTGGCGGTTTTGAGTTGCTCGATTTTTTTGATGGTCGCTTGGTTGATACCATTAGTGGGCTGGGGTGGAGCAGCCTCTGACGCCTTGGAGATCGTGGCATTAAGCAAGAAGGTAATAACGGCTAAGCCGCCGAAGGCAATAACCACAAAGAGAATAATGTGGTAGCGGTGGAGAAATTTACTACTGGCGCGCCCAAGCGCGGCGAGTGAGAGATCGCTGTTCATGATCGGAGATATACCTCGATGGTTAATGTGTTGCTAGTAATACTATCGGGTGGCTGGCCCTGAGCGGTGCTGCGCGAGAGGTCAACATTGGCTATGCGCATCTTTGTCAGGCTTTGCTCGACGAGATACATGAAGGTGAGAAGTTTGCGATACTCGACGGGATTCTTGACGGTGACAGAGGCGGTAGTCGCTTTGAGTCCGGCAATAGCAGGCAGGGATGTGCCCGTCTTGCTGCTACTCGATGAGCTACTTGACGAACTGCCCTTAGCATTGTTATCGGCAAAGGTGATGTCTGCAATAGTAATGCCAGCTTTGCGGGCAAAGTCGTTAAGGTCGTTGATGATCTGATCCTGATATTGGTAGCTTTTACTTTCGGCAGCGATCTTGGAGGCGCGCTCGACGGCATGATGCTGCGTTTTGAGCATCTTTTCGGTCTGGGAGAGCTCTTGCAGCTCAGACTCACTGGCGGCAGCTTGCGAGGCGACAGTGCTGGCATCGGCCGCAAAGCCATCAAGCCAGTTATAGGCAAGGGCAAAACCACCAGCTCCAATTGCAGTAATAACTACTAGCGACACGGCAAGGATAATCCGGAGGTTTGTCGCCGTTAGCGTGAATTTTTTGCTCATTGTTGGCCGATTCCTTTCTTGAATGTGACACTGTAGGTTGAGGTGTAGGGATAACTACCAGTGTCTTTGTCTTGCAGCGTGATGGATTGGAAGCTGACGCTGGAGAAGATGGCGGAGTCATTGAGGCGGTTGCGCAGAGCAATGGCATCGTTGTAGCCTTTGGCGCGGATGCTCAGCGTGGTGGGGGTGCCAAAGGTGGTTGGGTCAATATTAAGCTGTTCGATGATGACGTTGGGTGGGAGGCGGTCGGCAATGAGTTTGATGAGGCGAGTGTACGAGACCTGTTGGTCGAGAATGGCTTTGGCAGTGGTAAGGTTGGCTTTGAACTCAGTAGCTTCACGCTTGACGGTGGCGTATTCGGCAGTTTTGTTGTGGTTGCGCTCTACGGCAGCTTCGTTGCGGCCACGCTCGGTTGCGATGAAGAAGTACACGCCGCCAATTTCGGCTAAAACAACAAAGACTAAGACAAACAGGAGCACGACATAGCGGCGTAGCAAGGTATTGGTGCGGCTCGCAGCGAGCTGCTTTTTATACGCTGGTGGCAATAGATTGATCATTTCCAAATCTCCCCACTACTAAGGCTGGCCAGGCCTGCAACACTGATATACCGAGGCCGAAACTGCTTTTGTGGCTGCTGGAGCTTGCCAAAGTCGAGCTTTTGCCATGGATTGACGACACGCACTGGCATGACAAGGTCGTTGGTGAAGAAGTCACCCATACCCGGCACATTGCTACCACCACCGACGATGACGATTTGCTCGATCTTACGTTCATCGCCAATCCGGTCGTTGTAATAGCGGATCACCTTGCGAATTTCGGTGCTAATGCGCTTAAGGCTTGGTTTGAGTGCCTCGGTGATGCCAGCTTGGCGTGGCCCAGGCGAGAGGCCATTAAGCACCTTGAGCTGGTGGGCATTCTCGAGTGTGATGTTGAGATGCTTCGAGATGTCGATGGTGAAGGTATTGCCGCCAATTGCCACTCCACCAGTCAGGCGGACGGCACTTTTATCTAGTACGGCGATGTCGGTGCTCGCTGGGCCAATATCGACGACGAGCGTGAGAAGGTTGCCAGCATCAGCGCTGTCGAGCACGCGCGCAATAGCGTTGATATTGGGCTCAACAACCACCGGCACGAGTCCCACCGTCTCGGCTGCTTGCAAACAGGCGTCGACCAGCTGCTTAGGCACGGCCGACATCACAACATTGAGTTGCTCTTTGGTGTGCTCAATTACCTCATAGTCAACGTAGAGCGAATCGAGCGGCAAGGGGATATACTGATCGACCTCTACCTGGATAGCGCCATCGAGGTGTGCTGCTTCTTTGGCTGGAATCATGAAGGTGCGCGAGTAGGTGCGGCTGGTCGGTACACCAATCACTACGTGATCACTGCCGAGGTTGCCAATGAGATGTTCGTTGATGAGCGAGCTGAGGCGCTCGGCCAGGTAAGAATCATCAGGGTTGTCGAGAGACGTCTGGACTTCCTTTGGGTCGAGGTCAAGCGAACCATAGCCTAGCACGAGCCAGCGCTTGGGGTCGATCGACATGATTTTGATGCCTGTCTGACTAATGTCGAGACCGATGATTGGTTTGTCGCGATAAAATAACTTTGCCATGATACGTTCGTTTCCGTCATTATAGCATAAGCGATATGATAAACGCTAGCGTTTTGAGGAGGATTGTCACGGATCGGTAGACTGTTGTTCGTGGTGTGATAATGGCAAAAAAGACAGGGCGCTAGCCAGTGGCAGATCACGCCATCAGATAAAGAACTAATGCGTGGCTGAAACGCTGACGGAGAATAGGGAATCCAGTCTTACTTAATCTGATTTGCCATATTCGAGATTGGCAACATCACCGAGGCGGCAATGAGCCCGACCATGCCACCCATGATGACGATCATGACGGGCTCGATGATGGAGCTGATGCCATCGATTGCGACGTCTACTTCCTCCTCATAATAATCTGCTACCTTTACCAGTACAGTATCTGTCTGGCCAGTCTCTTCGCCAACGGAGAGCATTTGCGCTACGATGGGTGGGAAGAGTGGATTTTTTTCGATGATGCTCGAGAGGTTGCGCCCATTCTTGACTTGTTCGGCAGCATCATTGAGGGCGTTTTCGTAGACTTTGTTGCCCACCGCTCGGGCAGTCACGCGGAGGGATTCGAGCACTGCTACTCCTGATCCCATCAACGCCGAGAACGTGCGAGCAAAGCGGGCAACGGCGATTTTGGTGATGATATCATTGATCTTGGGTATCTTGAGAATAATGGTGTGGAGCCAGAGTTTGCCTGCTGGTGTCTTGATATAGCGGCGGAAGAAGTATATCCCCGCACCGAGCGCCGCAATGATAAAGATCCCATACTGGATGATAAATGCGCTGAGCCCGAGCATAAACTCCGTGATGGCGGGCAGCTTGGCGTCCGGCCCACCAAGGCCGCGCACAATGCTGCCGATTTGCGGAATAACAAAGACCATCAAGCCAAAAAAGGCAGCAATGGTGATAACGATGAGCACGGTAGGGTATGTCATGGCGCTTTTGATTTTTTTGCGCATGCTGGCGTTTTTTTCTTGTTGCATGGCCAGGCGCTTGAGGATATCATCGAGAATACCAGCTGCCTCGCCTGCGCGCACCATGTTAATAAAAACGGTATTAAAGGTCTCTGGGTGCTTTTCGAGTGCGTCGGCGAGTGCCATACCGCCCTCAACATCGCGTAGCAGGTCGCCTGTCACTATTTGGAGGGCTTTGCTACTAGTGTGGTCGTGTAGCGAACCCATGGCGCGCAGCAACGGCACACCAGCTGACACCATAGCGCTGAGCTGACGGGTAAACATCACCAAGTCTTCACTCTTGACTTTGTTGCCACCAAAGAGAGCAAAGCTGGCGCGTTTTGGTTTGACCTCTTCAGCGCTAATTGGTCGCAGGCCTTGACGGCTCAGGCTGGCTAGGGCACTGGCACGATCGGGGGCGTCGATCGTTCCATTGATGGAGTCGTTTTTGTTCGTGATGGCGATGTAGCGAAATTGTGGCATGTTATTCCTTTGTGACGCGGAGCACTTCTTCTACAGTGGTGTTGCCGCGGATTGCTTTTATTAATCCATCGGTGAGCATAGTGGTCATCCCTTCGGAGACGGCTTGGTCTTGGATTTCGTTGCTGGTATTGCCGCCGATAATCATCTTTTGGATTTCGCGCGAAGTGCCGAGGACTTCGTAGATACCCACCCGACCCTTGAAGCCGGTGTGATTACATTCATCGCAGCCGTTTGGGTTTGGCTGCCAGAGGGCGGCGATGGTGGTGTCCGTCGTACCCCAGGGTGTCTCACCACCGACCTTTTGGACGATCGCCTGGGCTTCAAGTTGGTGGATGTAATAGAAATTTTGACCCGGTGCAAGGTGGAAGAGGCGAACGATTTCTGCGACTTCTGTTTGGTCGGGTTCATAGCTCTGGCGGCAGTTCATACAGAGACGGCGCACCAGGCGCTGGCCCACCACGGCCTTAACGGTACTGGCGATGAGGAAGGGCTCGATCCCCATATCGAGTAGGCGCGGCAAACAAGTGGCGGCGTTATTGGTGTGGAGTGTACTAAATACCAAGTGGCCGGTTAGGGCAGCCTGGACGCCAAGGTTAGCTGTCTCGCCGTCGCGGATCTCGCCTACCATAATGATGTTTGGGTCTTGGCGGAGCAGAGCGCGCAAGCCACTGGCGAAAGTCATGCCAGCTTTGCTATTGGTTTGGGTTTGGTTGACGCCGGGGATCTTATACTCCACGGGATCCTCAATGGTCGAGATATTGACCTCTGGTGTATTAAGCATCGAAAGGACGGAGAATAGTGAGGTAGACTTGCCGCTCCCGGTTGGACCTGTCACGAGGATCATCCCATTGGGCTCGGTCAGTGCTTGATTGATAACAGCCAGCGAATGACCCCAGTAGCCAAGCTGTTCGAGCGTCACTGCTTGGTTTGATTCGTCGAGGATACGCATCACCACCTTCTCACCATCAGCAATGGGTAGCGTGCTGACGCGCAGGGCATATTGCTTGCCTGCGACTTTGATCTTAAAGCGACCGTCCTGTGGGATGCGGCGTTCGTCTATCTTAAGGTTGGAGAGGATCTTAATGCGGCTTACGAGCGCACCGAGTACATTCTTGGGTAGGCGGTTTACTTCTTTAAGGACACCATCAATCCGGTAACGTACCTGTACGAATTGCTCGCGAGGCTCGATGTGGATATCGCTGGCGTTGCTGCGAATGGCGTATTCCAGTAACAGATTAACCGTTTGGGCGATTGGTGAGTCTTCTGCTACCTCTGCTTCGGTCACTTTTTGGTTCGAGCCATCATCCTCGCGCTGGATGTCGATCACTTCCTTGAGCTCCTGCGTCACATCGCCGCGGTACCCCTCAAGGCACTCCAAGATATTGCTGCGTGGCGCAATATAGACACGGGTATTTGTGCCGATCTCCTTCTCGATAAAGTTGACAGCTTGCACATCGTCTGGGTCATCCATCGCGAGGTGAATGAGCCCATCAGGGTCGATCTTGAATATGACGGCATTATACTGGCGCGCGATTCGCTCAGGGATGCGCATGAGGATGTCGGAAGGGATGTCGCGGGGGTCGAGCTCGATGTAGGGGATGTCGGCGTAGGTGGCATAGAGCTTAGTGAGAGCACGCTCGTCGATGAGGTTGTTTTGCAAGACAATATCTTGCAGCCGCAAATTAGACGACGCAGCCTCACTCACCAATGGTTGGAGCTGCTGGCTGGTCGCAGCGCCACTGCGCTCGAGAAGTTTGACTATAGTAGAATCAGATATATGCATAGTACTTACGCTTATTGTAGCTCATTATGCTTATGCTGACTAGAGGATAGAGCGATATTCGTATCAACGGAGGTAAGGCTGTGCTATACTAGAGCCAGTATGCGTGTTATCTGTCAATCACTTACTGATACGTTACAGCTTGGGCAGCGCCTTGGCCAGGCATTGCGTGGTGGTGAGGTGATTGTGCTAGTAGGGGATATTGGCGCAGGCAAGACAACGCTCGTTAAGGGGGTTGCACATGGCCTCGCCATTACCGATGATATCCAGAGCCCAACCTTTACGATTAGTCGGCTGTATCACGGGCGCGATGATATCCAGCTTGCGCATTATGATTTTTATCGTTTAGGCGATGCAGGGGTGATGCAGCTTGAATTGGCTGAGGCGATTGCTGAGCCCCGCACAGTGACTATCATCGAGTGGGCTCAGGCTGTAGCGGATGTCGTCCCACCCGACCACCTAACGATCACCATTACTGCACAGAGCGAGACAGTCCGCCAGCTGGATATTGAGGCTGGTGGCACCGTGTCGACCCAGCTTCTCCAGGAGGTCTCGGCATGATTATTTTGTGGAATAGCGCAGGGATGGTCGTGGAACTAACATTGGTAGATGACACTGGTACTCAGACGAGCTATGAGTGGCCAGCTGGCCGCACTCTGGCGCGTGATATGCTGGCTTATCTGCGTGATCGCTTGGCCGAGCATGGCAAAACACTGGCGGATATGACTGGCATTGGGGTGCGGTCTGGGCCGGGGAGTTTTACGGGGCTACGGATTGGCCTGACAGTGCTTAATACACTTGCGCACGAGCAGCATATTCCGATTGTTGGCGCGACAGGCGATGATTGGCGCGCTACCTGCCTTAAACGGCTAGCACATGGCGAGGATGATAGCATTGTTTTGCCTCAGTACGGTGCAGCTGCACATATCACCCAGCCAAAGAAATAGCTAGTATGAAGCATAAGGGTAATAAATCGTTACCTCTGTAAATAGATAGACCTTTATATTGCCAGTTGCGCAAATTGGCCAAAACGCGATACAATATATTAGTCTGTAGATAGTTTTAATGTTTGATAATACCGGTGTGGGCTGACGTAAGTCTGATGTAGTAAAAACAACACATATCCGGAGAAAGGAATACCATGATAGAAGTACTCTTCGCGGCGATTGGCGTGGCGCTTGGTTTTGGTGGCAAGTACGCCTACGATCGCCAGCAAACCGCCAATGGCCAGCGGACAATCGACAAAGAATTGGCTCAGGCCAAGCAGCAAGCGGGTGATATCGTCCTCAAGGCCAAGGATGAAGCGCTGCGGATCGAGAATGAGCGCCGCCGCGCGATGCAAAAGACAGAGAATCGTTTGCTCGAGCGCGAGGCGAGCTTAGATCGCAAGCTCGATGAGCTCGATCGCCGGAGTGAGAAGCTCCGCAAGAGTGAGACAGAGGTCGATGAGCTGAAGAATGAGATCCGCGAGATTCGGGGCCGGCAGCAGGCTAAGCTCGAGAAAATCGCTGGCCTTACCAAGCAAGACGCCGCCAGTAAGCTGATGCATATGACCGAGCGTGATATCCGCCAAGACCTGACTGGCCTGGTGGATAAATTGCAGCGCGAAGCGATGGATGATGCCGAGGAGAAGGCTCAGATGATCCTCGTGACAGCGATGGAGCGTATGAGTAGCGAAGTGACGGCTGAGCGCACAGTGACTGCTATTAAGCTGCCCGACGACGATATGAAGGGTCGCATCATTGGTAAAGAAGGGCGCAATATCCAGGCTCTGCAGCGAGCCACCGGTGTTGATATCTTAGTGGACGACACGCCAGGGATGATTGTCCTCAGTAGCTTTGATCCAGTGCGTCGCCAAGTGGCACGCCTGAGTCTTGAGATGTTAATGAAAGACGGGCGGATTCACCCTGGCCGCATCGAAGAGGTTGTGGCCAAGGCAAATAAGCAAATTGACAAAGAAGTCGTGCGTGCTGGTGAAGATGCGGCGCGTGAGATTGGCGTAGCTGGTATTCCAAAGGAGCTGCTCCACCTTGTGGGTGAGCTGAAGTTTCGGACGAGTTACGGCCAAAATGTCTTGAAACACAGTACTGAGATGGCGCAGATTGCCGGGCTAATAGCAGCAGAGATTGGGGCAGATGTGCGTACCGTCAAGATCGCTACACTACTTCACGATATGGGTAAGGCAGTGACGCACAAAATGGAAGGCAAGCACCATCACATTGGAGCAGAGCTAGCACGCAAGGCAGGCTTGAGCGAGGCAATTTGCCACGCCATTGAGGCTCATCACGATGATATTGAAGCCACAACACCCGAGGCAATTGTTGTGCGAGTATGCGATGCAGCCAGTGCTGCTCGGCCTGGTGCGCGCAACATGAGCGCCGAGAATTTCGTTGAGCGAATGCGCGACCTCGAGAATGTTGCCACCAGCTTCCGTGGTATCGATAAAGCCTATGCAATTAGTGCTGGGCGCGAAGTACGTGTCATTGTTCGGCCAGAAGTAGTGGATGATCTGAGCGCCATCAAGCTCGCGCGAGATATCGCTACCAAGATTGAGAGTACCATGCAGTATCCTGGTACAATCAAAGTCAACGTGATCCGCGAGACACGGGCGATCGAGTTCGCCAAATAGGGGCATATCCATCTCCTGCAAACAATAAGCCGGTCAAGCAAATTGGCCGGTTTTTGTTTTGTAGGTGTATAGTATAGGATAAGAATGCCCAAATATCCGAGCGAGCAATAAACCCTTGTCTGCAACATTGCATGCTTGATGAGCCTTTCTCGCCGAAAGAGCTAATGTGTTCCAGTATCCAAGCTCACAGTATCAATGTAGCAGATGCTTTCATGTGTTCCTTAAGGTAAATGGCAGGAGCATGAGTAAGTGCTCAGGTGAGAGTTCTAGATGTAAGCCCAATACCACGAAAGGATTGATATGAGCAAAACTGCGTTTTACGGTGGGGACGAAGCGAGTAGGATGTAACACTAAGCGATTACTACGCTACAGTAAACAGTAAAAAAGAGGAGACTGTAACGTTTGAGATAGGTAAAACACCAAGACTTACGATGCAGCCTCGCCTTGCTTCTCGGCAACGATAACGACTCGGCCAGTCTTGGCACCGCCTAAGTCGCAGCTGTAGAGCGTCAGGCGAGCGTCTTCTGTTGGAGCTTCGATCTCAACACTGGTTGGCTTGACATCAAATTTCTTGGTTATTTTGTAGTTGTAGCGTTTGCCTTGGTAGTCGGCAAGGATCTGGTCGCCTAGAGCGAGCTTGTCGATATGAAAGAATGGTGATTTTTCTACTGTACCGCCAGGCGTTGGCTGGATACTAAAGCGGTGGGCTGCCACGACGAAGTTGCCGCCCTTCTCAGGGTTGCCGTGGTCTGGGTAGCGCCACCACGCACCACGATCGAGGGCGAGTTTGCCATTAGTACCGTACGGGATATTAACACCGATTTTGGGGATGATAATACGATTGTCTTTAGCTTCAGGCTTGGCAAGTGTCGCCACAGTGATCGGCTTGGTAAAGTGCGGTGCAATGATTGGTGAAGTAGTGAGCAGGAGTAGATACCCTCCCACTAACAAAAAGAGGACTGCGATAGTACCGAATATCCAGTTTGGTATCGAAATGCGCGGCATGCGCATACGCGAACGACGTGGTGTAGATGGCTGTCGTTTTGCTTTATTCATTGCTAGCATAATAACTCCTCATCTCTGTCTATTATACGGCACGAGGAGCAGCACGCCAATAGCATGACCGGCATGGTATTGGCAGATGGGCTCCATTAGGTAGCTCTACTATAGAGTACAGTGGATAGAAAACTCTTGTACTTCATCCGCGGTTTTATTCGATAGGGTGTATAGATCAATCACTAATCTAACTCTGGTGTTGATAGTTAAATAATGGTATCCCTTATAGCGATATCAAGAAATAACTCGCGAGCAGATAAGCCAGCATTGAAAAGGGTAGTAGGGAGGCGTGGTCTAAAAAGCCACCCACCCAAAGTAGGGGTGGATGGCATAAAGTAGTGCCGTGTGGCGAGGTAGGCTACTACTGCTTGAATGGCTGCGCAAGCGTGAGACTCTCGTCTGCTTCGGCAATGCGGAGTAGCTCGTTGTACTTCGCCACGCGGTCGGTGCGCGAGAGCGAGCCGGTCTTGATCTGCCCACAGCCCAGGCCAACTGCCAAGTGGCTGATTGTGGTATCCTCAGTCTCGCCAGAGCGGTGACTCATCACGGTGCGCCAGCCAGCATTCTGGGCAAGCTGCACGGCTTGGATTGTCTCGCTGAGTGAGCCGATTTGGTTGGGCTTGACGAGGAGTGCATTCGCTGCGTCTTGGTCGATCGCTTGTTGAATGAGGCTTGTATTCGTGACGAGGAGGTCATCGCCCACTAGCTGGACGCGGTCGCCGAGGCGCTGGCGGAGCTGTTGCCAGCCTGCCCAGTCGCCCTCGGCCAGGCCGTCTTCGATGCTGACGATTGGGAATTCGTCAACGAGAGCAGCGAGCCAGTCGATCATCTCGCTACTAGTCAGGCTCTTGCCTTCACACTTCAGCTCATAACGGCCGTCATGGTAGAACTCACTCGAGGCAGCATCCATTGCAAAGACGACATCTGTGCCAACGGTGTAGCCAGCTTTGGTAATCGCTTCGCTCAGCAAGGCGAGCGGCTCGCGGTTACCCTGGCGGACGCGTGGCGCATAGCCACCTTCGTCGCCAACAGTAGTGGGGTAATCGTGTGCTTTGAGGACTTTAGCAAGAGCGTGGAAGATTTCGGTGCCCATGCGGAGCGTATCTGCAAAAGTTGCTGCACCTTTGCAGATGATCATAAACTCTTGGATATCGGTCGCAAAGGCGGCGTGCGCACCACCGTTGAGGACATTCATCATTGGCAGGGGAAGACTTGGTGTGCTGTCAGTTTGCTCGGCAATGTAGCGCCAGAGTGGTTGCTGCTTGGCATGAGCAACAGCCTTGGCAGTAGCCAGGCTAACACTGAGAATAGCATTAGCACCGAGCTTAGACTTATTATCTGTTCCATCAAGGGCAAGCATTGCATTATCAATCGCTTGCTGGTCGCTCGCATCGTGACCCACCAGTGCAGGAGCGATAACGTCGTTAACATGGGCAACTGCCTGGCTTACTCCTTTGCCAGTCCACTGATTGCCACCATCGCGTAGCTCCAGTGCTTCGCCCGCACCAGTACTTGCTCCGCTCGGGACGGCCGCTCGGCCCAGCGTGCCATCAGCAAGGATGACGTCCGCTTCGACAGTGGGGTTGCCGCGGCTGTCTAAAATTTGTCGTGCTTTTATGGTTTGGATAGAGTAGTTGTTCATATCTTCTAGTATACCATCGAATGGAAAGTAGTCGCTATTACCGCTAAAATAGCATGAACCAACTGCGAAAATTTTCATGCCAGACAAGGATATTGACAAAAGGTCATTTTATAGATTCAAGCATTGTATTTGCTGACACACATGGTACAATATAATTACGGCAACGGTTAATGAAGCGGAGGGTGGCAGTAACCCTGCGTTCTTCGTTTCGCACCTACACAGTAAGGAGGGCTATTCCCATGACATTCAAAAAAGTAGGTATCCTTAGCGTATTGGCAGTTGGCTCAATGGCGGCGGGATCTTTGCTGTTTAATACAGCACCAGCGTCGGCAGAGAGTTTCGGGCCGACCGCCAATGACAACGGTACGTCCGTTGTCCAATACTACGATGGGACGAAACTGTTTTGCGTTTCTGATGCAAACTACCCCGACGGCACGCCTGGCACAACAGCCTTTACGGTTGCGCCAACCCAAGGTAATGGTCCAAGTTATGGCCAAATCCTTGGCGCTGGCGAGACTGGCTGTGTCAGTCTTGAGACAGCACCAGAGGGAGCAGCATATCACTACTGGCTGTTGTCTCACACCGATGGATCGGTGTACCAAGGCGATTTCGTTCGCTAAATAACTACTCACTGAAATACCCGATATACCCAAAAACGAAAATGAAAACCCCCGTTGTCGCGGCCCCCTCCCGAGGGGGCTTTTGGGACCTCAAATACGGAATGATTGGTAGACATATATAGCACTCGCGCCAATAGTGCCGTATAATGGAGGCATGACAGGAACACTTATTATCAGCCGGCATGGCGAAAGCGAATGGAATTTACAAGGTAAATGGACAGGCTGGACGGACGTAAGCCTTACCGAAAAAGGTAAGAGCGATACACGTCAACTCGGCGAGTTCTTGCGTGGTCGCACCATCGATGCGGTATATACCTCGGCGCTCAAACGGACGCATGAGACACTTGATGCGTTGATGGAAGGTGCAGATAACCCAATCCGCTCAAGTGATGCTGCGGTGGTACACGCGTCTGAGCTGAACGAGCGTGACTATGGCGACCTAACTGGCAAGAACAAGTGGGAAGTCAAAGAAGAGATTGGCGAGAAGGCCTTTAATGGTATTCGGCGCGGCTGGGATTACCCTGTACCTGGTGGTGAGACACTCAAGGATGTATATGAGCGCTCGATTCCGTACTTTGAGTCAGAGATCTTGCCACGGCTCCAGACGGGCGAGACCGTATTGATTGTGGCGCACGGTAACACGATTCGCGCGCTTATGAAGTACCTCGACCGAATCCCAGAGGAAGACATGGGTACAGTAGAGATGCCCTTTGGTCAATTACTTGTTTACACATTTGAGCCTGGCATGGCATATCCTACTGCGTGTGATGTGCTTAAAGCAGATATTGTACCGCCCAAGGCGTAATAGGGTCAGCACCTGTGTCTTCATGGCAGGCCAGTATGGGCTGGGTTGGTTGGTGATTGCTTATTTAACAGCTTCTTAGATAAATATCGCAGGGCGACCTTATGCTTGTGGGGTAAGTGCATTGGCTTTGATAGCAAGAACAGTAGACAAGTTGCTATATTGTGTGGTATGATGGCAAAGTCTTGTATCGCGGGGTGTGGCGCAGCTTGGTAGCGCGCACCGTTCGGGACGGTGAGGTCGCTGGTTCAAATCCAGTCACCCCGACCATATTTTGCCCTGGCAAAGAGTGGTCGCCCGTGTGATATAAAGCGTATCGGGGTGTGGCGCAGTTGATAGCGCGCGCGGTTTGGGACCGCGAGGTCGCTGGTTTGAGTCCAGTCACCCCGACCATGTTTGTAAATTATTTGATCTGGCTTATGCGGCCAGATCATTTTTAATAATACTGCAGCAGTAAGAGTAAAAATAGCTTACTTTTTTTAGTGACTTTTCTCTCTGCAAAGCAAGAAAACTCCCGACAATGAACAAGCAAACACTTATCGCAATAACTACAAACGCGACCTTTGTCCATGGTGCAAGAAACGACATATCTTCTCCTCGGTCGGCCGCATTGAGCTGGGTAACAAATGACCACACTGAGAAGCTTGTCGCACCAAGAAATAGCGCTCCGCTCACTACCATAAGCCAGTGGCTGAATCGTGAGGGCGTTCCAACATAGACAAGCGAGAGAAATACAACAAATCCACAAAGAGAAATGAAAACTAGCGGAAAAAGTGGCCATAGTACAATAAACGCGACTATGCCAATCCACCACACTGCCGCCTTACTCGCTCCACGTCCACCAAGGAGTAATGCCCCTATATCGCGCAGGCGTAGCCGCCACCCCATTGCCAGCGCGGCGCGCGCGATATGATTGCGCTCGTGCGGGGTTGCCGCAGCGAGGTCGGCGTGCCACTCGCGTGTATAGCGCTCACGTTGGCTATACGGGACAAGCTTGATCGCCCGCGCTAGGGTGCGACTGGCTCTGTCTGGTTGTTTTTGGTGTGTCATAATCTACTCCTTTCGAGCGTTGCTGCTTAGTAACTTTGACACCGAGCTTAAGTTTCTGCTGCACCCAGGCGCGGCCAGCTGGCGTGAGAACATAGAGCCGTCGCCTTGGGCCAGCTCTCCTCGAGTCATCATCCCAACGCGACTGCACGAATCCTTCACGTTCGAGCCGGTCGAGGAGTGGATAGACCGTGCCAGTTGGCCGCTCAGCACGCCGTGATAACTGGAGTCCCCATACATCCTCTGTTGCACAATAGAGCTGATAGAGAATATCCTTGGTAGCTGGCGTGAGGCGGAGGTATATACTCATATTTCTAACTCTATATAGATAGAGATATAATGTCAAGTGATAGGAAGATGTGATTACAAAACGACCTTCTTTGGTTAGCGAGGGCGTAGCTCTGTTAATAAAAAATAGTGGTAAATTACGCACCATAGCATCAGTTTGTGCTGTCGTGTATAATGACCAGTAGTTATGGTAGCGCAGTCTTCTCAGCTAGCAAAGTCGAAAAAGCAGCCCAAGCAGCCACAGCCGCGGCGGTTTGCGCTTTTGGTGACGCATTTCTGCGCGTCGATGGGGTATCTCTTTTGCTTGCTGCTGTGGGTGTGGTGTGCAATGCAGCTACTCTACCCATATATCACGCGAGATAAGGCGCTTTGGGTTATACCGGAGCCGCACGACCAGCCGGAGATCACACTCCCGCAGGGTATACCCTCGGGGGCGGACTTGCCGCAGCCAATAGCGATTGCACTCGTGGCGATCATTACCATTGGTATGATTGGGTGCGGTCTCTATATGCTGGTCATGCTGCCACGCAATATTGCCAAAACAGGCGAGCGCGTAGTAAAAAAGACAACGAAAGCAGTTGCACCCCTAGCGACAAAAAACCACCAGCCAGTGAGCAAGAAGCAGCGCATCATCCTCAACGCGCGCATTGCGGCAGGCATTAAGGCGCTGGCTTGTGTCGTACCGGTGATTGTTCTAATGATCTGGCCAGGTGCGGCACCACTGTCGCAGCATGTAGTGCGGATCGTTGCAGTGTTTTGCGCAGGCATGGCATCCTTGAGCTTTTTGCTCCAGTATGCGCTAGCACGGATGCTTGGCGTGCCTGATACACTTCTCAAGTAATTAGTATTTTCTCCTGATATAACAATACCTCTGCTCTTGGCAGAGGTATTGTGCATTTGAGTGCTATCCTTGCGGCGGGAAAGGATCCTTCTTGGGTGGGACGGTATCGGCATCGCGATACTGGGCGGTGCCGTCGGCGCGCTGGATCCTGAGCTCGCCACCACCGTGTTGGCGCATGTAGCGCCTAGTTTGGTCGATGACTTCCTCCTGGGTAGTGCCCACAAAGTGGACGCGACCAGTGCCGTCGGCGACTGCCTGGTAGCCTTTGAGTTTGTTACCGCTAATCGTAAAATTTTGTGCCATGGAGTACTCCTCGTGCGGCTTTAACGATATTGGTATGCAAGGTGCCAACCCTGCCTCCTTCTAGCCTAATACAAGATTGCTGATGAGGCAAATTGATACTGTAGGGAGTAATGAGTTGAAGTAAGCTTCAAGTGGAGAAATAATGATTTGATATATCACAGATGAGGTTGATGGTGATACACGAGTACTCTTGAGCTGGCCAAAGTATAGTGTATAGCGTTGGTGACTCATAATTATGGATAAAATTGCTATGACATATATGCGATATGGCCAAAGTGTGCTATAAATATAAGCATAAGAGTATTTCGGAGGGGAAATAATGAAACGATGGGGATTGAGCGTCGT
This sequence comes from uncultured Candidatus Saccharibacteria bacterium, assembly GCA_938041435.1. Classification (GTDB taxonomy): domain Bacteria; phylum Patescibacteriota; class Saccharimonadia; order Saccharimonadales; family Saccharimonadaceae; genus Saccharimonas. Next base: position 5,241 of record CALISR010000009.1, on the reverse strand, counting down.
GCTGCTATGCGGTGCACTCTATGGGCTGGCGATAGCTCCGCCAGTGCGGGCGAATACGTCGCTGTGTGGTACAAATGATCAGCTATTCAGAGCGGTACGTCGGCCACTAGCGACTGACTCAGCACCAGCAGCACATGCGATGGCATGGCTCAAACAGATGATGGAGCCAAAGCGTAACCCAGGTGATGGTAGTACTATCACGCCAGCACAAGCCTATGGCTTTGACTACCAAGCAAAGGTGAGCGGGCGCTTCACACTTGCACATTCGCGACAAACCGAAAGTGCGACACCGCTCACGGTTCCTCATACTGCGCATGCTGCCGAAGGTTACCGCGGCACAGTAAAAGGAACAGCACCAACTGGGGCTAATCCACGTGAAGTGCGGGCGTATCTCTACAGTGATGCTGAATATGAGCAGCCAGCTGCTATACCCGCAGCAGTGCAGCCTGATGGTACATGGACGCTTGACCTCTCGCCTGTTAATCCGGCGTTTGCGGGGTCGTGGCACTTCCGGCTATACGACACAGTGACGGGGCAGCAAATTGGCGAGAGCTGGCCGCGACCTGTGACATATAAGAATCTTGAGGTGCAGCTCTACGCGGTATCTGATAAAGAATACCTCCAAGCTACGCAGCCAGCCCAGGCAGATAATACTTTTAGCTTTGATGCAGTAGGTAAGGGGCATAAATTAATTCGCCTCTATGATACAGCAACTAAAACTATCATTGCCGAGTATTTCAAGCCAGAGCTGGCGGGGCTCATTCGCTCGTATGAGTATGCACCGGGCCAAGACGGCTATGGTACACCGCGTGAGTCGTACAGCTATGTGTATGATCAGTCGCTGGCGCTACTTGTGGCGATTGGTGCGGACGATCGGGCAATGGCAGATAAACTCGTGCATGGCCTAAGCGCAATCCAAGTTAAGACGGGTGGGCAGAAGGGGGCCTTCCCGGCGAGTGCGCACCAGCTTGATTATACAGGGATCCAGCAGCCGATTTATTATACTGGCGGTATCGCCTTTGTGCAGTATGCGCTCATCCGCTATATGGAAAAGTATGGTGACCAGCAGGGGGTGCGTCAGATGATTCTCGATACCTTCCGTTGGCTTGAGACAATGAAGACGACGACTGGTGATGCTGCCGGGTTATTCCGTGGCGGAGTGAAGATTGATAATGGCGTCAAGAAGGATATCGCGTGGCATGCTACCGAGCATAACACCGACATGTGGCATGTGTACGAACGGGCAGCCCGCGTGCTGGGCGATAAGCAGTATGCCCAGAAGGCAGACGAACTTGCCAAAGTGACAGTAGCAAAACTATGGAATGCTTCCGAAGGGCGCTTTAACCAAGGGTATAACGATAGTAGCAAGGCGCTCGATACAACAAGCTGGGGCTCAATTTTCCTTAATGCGATCGGCGAATACGACAAAGCTAAGCAAGCGCTTGCTTATACTGCCAGCTACAAAACAACCGATGGTGCGGCAAAAGGCTACACGCCGTATTTGACAGGTAATTACGTGCCAACCGTGTGGTTTGAGGGGACGTATGGTGTAGCGCAGGCGCATAACATTGCTGGAGACACAGCCACGGCGCGGGCAATCTTGACAGATACTTACCCAGCACAGCGGCCCAATGGTGCGTGGCAGTACGCGTCCAAGGCCGATCTGCCAAATGAACTAACTAATGCAAACTCAGTGGCATCGACGGCGTGGTATGTGTTGGCGGCCAGCTACCCAGAAGCAATTTGGTCGGAGTGCCGCGCGGCACTGGCGACAAATCCACTCGATCCAAATAAACCCAACCAGCCCACTCAGCTAGCCAAACCAAGCCAATTCCACGGCCTCTTGGCTGACACTGGTATATCACTCTGGCAATTTGTCCTCGCGACAGCGGCGTTGCTTGCTGGTGGGGTGCTACTGGCGCACTATGTGCGACGCGCATAACAGTCACTACTTCAATCCCCGAAAAGTACTTGATTTGACGTTATCATACATCTTGTTGTCTTGAAGGAGTTTCTTCATCGCTTTTACATCATCAGGCTGTCCAGCTAAGAGATACTGAGCTTTCTTGCCGTACGTATCTATCGACTTTTTAAAGCGTTCTTGACTCAGGGAAAGACTGGCATTGGTTTCATAGGTGACATTGGCTGTTTTATTTGCTAATTCCGAGAGCTCCTTGTCAAAGATCGTTACTCCCTTGTCTAAATGGTAGAGAATAACAGGGCGTTTGCCAGCCCACTGCCTGACAATTGGTCGCATTGCCGAGATGCCGACATCAGATGCAAAACAAACTAACGGCTCGCTGCTGTCTGTAACTGACAAAGAAGAGTCTAGCCAACTCATCTCTATCTGGCTGCCTGCCGGTAGGTGAGTCAAAGCTTTTTTATAGGGGCTGCCACTATTGTGGGTTACTATGACGATTTCATTGTCCTCGGGGCTGGAGGCAATACTCAGCCAACGACTTGTTTGATCACCCGTATAGTCATTCTTTTTACCACCAGATGCCGTACTGGGTAGCGTAATCTTGGCATAAGAGCCTGCCTTCCACGTCATATTATTAGGCTTTGCTAGGCGAATGACGTGGAGGTCGCCGTGAGGGTTTTCGATGGATTTGATTGATAACGTTTGGCCTCTTCCTAAGTAGGCGATGGCACCCCAAGTGACAAGGCCTATAACTGCAAGAATAGATATAACGATGATAACCATTTTTTTACCCCTTTTCATTATGTAAAATACCTTTCACAAAGGTAGTGGCAAGTACTTCTAGTGTCCTATCGATACCCGGAAAATCACCTTCGGTGATATGCATATCCATGTAGTAAAACAAATTATACACTTGTAAAATATCCTGAATCTTTTCCTCTGAATATCCTTCCGCCATCATACGACTAGTAAAGGTTTCGACTAAAAACTGATGAAAAGTATTGGTTGATTTGCCTTTGCCCGAAGAATAATAGCTGCGCAGCGTACGAGAAATGGCTGGATTATGCCATTCCGCCAGAATTTTGTTGGACGAAACGAGGCTACGTGACTGTTCAAAAATCTGCCTCACAAGTTTGACCAGATCTTGCCGCCAATCGATGTCATCCATCATCGCCTGGCGAACACGGTCATTCTCTTCAATGTACACATCTAGAAAGATAGTCTCCTTATTGTTGTAGTAGTTATAAAAAGAACCAACTGCTACGCCAGCACGTTTAGCGATTTCTGAGATCCCGGCCTCTTTATAACCCTTTTTTGAGAAGACGCCATAGGCGGCGGTTTTTAATGCTTGTCTTTTGTCCAACGCTCGTAACCTCCCTCATTGTAATGCTCTGAATGAATAAATTTTTATATTCATTCATATTATATGAAAACAACAAGAAGGCTGTCAATAGAAAGATCTGCTTGATCATTCTTTTCGATTGTCAATCCGATTGATGAGGCTACCTAATGAAGTGCCATGTGGCCGGGATTGAGTTTGATTCAGCGAAGATCGACACCTGGACTAACGAGAGTGTGTCATTGGCTCTGTATCTTATCCACCAGCTTCGTTAGCCTCACGCCATCATACATCCAGTGGTCGGCGCCGCGGTATGCGCCGGAGTTATTGGCTTCGCCGCGCTGGGTGTAGATCAGGCGGGTGAGGGCAGACAGGTGCCAGGTTTTGCCGCCGTAGGATACTTCGCGTGGGCCGGCTACAACGGCAGTAGTGGCTGAGTCTTTGATAAAGCAGATGGTTGCGCCCTTTTCGATCCCCTTTTTGTAAAAGCTAAAGCGTTGGTCTTGCTGATGCGCGGTGGTAACGGCTTCGAACGAATCAGCTTTGCTAGTGGATTGAGCTGGCTTGGGGTAAATCTGCGTGCCATCAAGGGCAAGCAGCAGCCGCTGGATAAGATACTCATCGAGCGCAAAGAACTCGCTCCGGCCAATGCGGTGTTTGCTAAAGACTTCGTGCAGGAGCTGCTCCTTCTTGTGGTAATTATCTACCTCAATGGCAACTAATCGCTGCAACCCAGTGATATTAGAATAGCCGTTAGATTCAAGATGCTGCATGCGCGCCTCGAAGCAGTCGGTGCTGGTCTTGCCAATCTTGACCAAGCCACCAATGGCACTGGTCATAACATAAATTACTCCGCGCGGCTCAGACATGGTTTTATTGTAGCAGACTAGTCGCTGTATAACCACTCGCTTACGCCGCCATGGTGTGAGCAAGCACCACGGCCAGTAGCGCTCGATTGCCAGCCATCTCGGCAGATGGCTCCTGTGCGGTATGGGGTGTGATGTTCGGGCTGTGAAATTGGCTGTGGTGCTGGCTTGGGTGTCCGAACAATAATGTGAGTGACTGGTTGTGTAATGACTGTCGTTTTGTTCTCGTAGCCGGATTTGTTGGGCTTGCAGATTTGCTTAGTGCCAGGTTTACCTTGTTGCTTGATAGTATCAGTATGCCCATAGGCACCCGATTCGCCTTCGTAGTGTGTCTCGAAGGGGATTTCTTCGGTTGAGCAGTCTGTGTAGGTAACAACGGGCGGCTTGGGTGGTGTAGTAGCTGCATGATGTTGCACAGAAGTAGCACCTGCCGATGCAAGCGCACCAGTAATAAAGCAAATACAGGCGATAATACCAACAGTCTTTTTCGAGATGTTTGTGATCGATTTCATAATATAGTCCTTTTGTGATGAGAGTGACATTATTAGTATAATACGCTCATGCTTATTTTCAATAGACAATTAATAACAAATGAAGCGCTGCACAAACCTCCCAATCTTTGCAACATCTTGTAAGGAGTTTGCAATTTTATTCCTCAGTGGATTCTATCGTAGTTATAGTAATTGATGAATCGGCTTAGCTAGCGACTAATAAACAAACTATCTTTATTAGGGCGGCAGGCTTCTAGAGTGTCTCGTTTTAATACTGCTATGATAGCAGTTTACCCCGAGAACTCTACACCATCCGAAACGCAACTCTCATGTACACTTGCGTCTTAAAGATTGTTGTTGTGGCACCGTTTTACATGAGCCAAGGCGAAGCTTTTGTGTACACTATGCTAGAGTATAGGTCGATTACGATATAGATATATCTTGGGGTGATCGAGTAGATTCACTATTGTTTACTGGATTTTTCTCCAACCTTAATTTGCTATTTTTATAGGTAGTCCAAGTCGGTAAGTTAAGTGCAGCTATAATCTTTGGGATAGTACAACTGTAAAATTTATTAGCAAACACTGGAATAGATGCTATGAACAGATGAGAAATAAAAAAATA